>JAQGNH010000276.1 GCA_028291945.1 Betaproteobacteria bacterium | reverse complement strand
CTGGGACTCTACGTCGACGAGTCCTACGGTATCGACGTCACGCGGCGCATCTGCTTCGAGAAATCCGGACACATCGCGTACGAGTTTCCCATGCGCCGCAAGATGAGTGCGTGGGCGCGATTCTATCGGCCGCTCAAGGATCTGCTGCCCGCGGAGAACTATCACTTCGGAATGACCTTGACGGCGGTCGAAGAGGGACGCGACCGCGTCACGGCGCTATTCGCAGATGGCACGCGGGTCGAAGGCGATCTCGTGATCGGTGCCGATGGCTTCCGTTCCACCGTGCGACGCGCCATCATGCCGGACCTCGAGCCCCAGTACGCGGGCTACATCGCGTGGCGCGGAATGATCGAAGAGACTCAGATGTCTCCCGCGCTGCACGCCGAAATATTCGAACGGCCGATTCAAGGGAGCGACGGAACCCGGTTCGACGTCCTGCATGCGTACGGATTGCCTGAAGGGCAGTTCATGACGATTTACCCGGTCCCGGGCCACGACAACGACTTGCGCAGAGGCCATCGCAGATCGAATTTCGTGTGGTATCACCCGATGCAAGAGCGCGCGCTGGCGGAGCTGTGCACTGACTCGAGCGGCTTCTGCCATGGAACGGCGATGCCGCCGCACTTGATACGCCCTGAGGCAATTGCCGAAATGAGGAGGTTCGCACGGGAGATTTTCGCGCCCCAGATCGCGCAACTCGTCGAGCTTGCGACGCAGCCCTTCTTCCAGGCGATTTTCGACATGGAGTCGCCCTGCGTTGCCAGAGGCCGCGTTGCGCTGCTTGGCGATGCTGCATTCGTCGCGCGCCCGCACGTCGGCATGGGGACCACCAAGGCGGCGCTCGATGCGCGCTATCTGACGGAGGCCATTGTCGCGGAAGGCAATCTCGACACGGCCCTCGCGCGATACGACCAGGCCGTGAGGAAATTCGGCAGTCGTGTCGTTGCACGCGGTCGCTGGCTGGGAGCGCATCTCGAAGCGCAGGTCACGAAGCCGCGTGAGCAGCGAACCTCTCACGAGCTCAATCACATGCCGTTCGATACGCTCTTTAGGGAAGTGGGCGCGGCGCTGTGCGACATTCCAGAGCTTGCAGAGTTGACGTGAGGTGATGAAGTGACGCGGTAAGGATTGTCATCTGAGCCGACGTGGCGTGTCCTGCCGTTGTGTTCTCCTTCGACTGTGTCGCGCTTGCGACGCTCAGGACGAACGAAGCGGGCACTCAAGCGTTGCGCCGGCCCCCGATCGAGCGCGTTGTAAGGCCAGATTTGCGTTAACAGTCGTCTGATTCTTGCCCATCGTTTAGGCTCTCGAAGTGACATGTCGTGCTGCTTCGCAGCACCTGGTTGCGCCAACGGCTCGGGGCCTCCTCGCAGTCGGTTCCCTTTACACGTTGCGTCATAAAACCCGACACGCCGCGGCCCATAGTGTTGTTTTGCACAGAGTTTTCCGTGCTGGCACCCTCTTTGCTTCTACACGCTTATGCATTCGACATAGGGCGTGGAGGTGTTGCCATGTTCGGAGCAACAAACCAAAGCTATTTGTACACGGGCGTCTGCCGATTCGGGATGCCGACCATTGCTGCCAGCCGATTTCGCGCCGTTGTCGTCAAACATTCCGACGTCATTTTGCGAATCGCCTTGATCTGCGGTGGGTTCGTGGGCTACGCACTGAGCGTCGCACGATAAACTTCGTCATCGTCTGAGCAGGTTTCGATTGTCGAACGCCTGCCGATGCGCTCACTTGCCCGCGTAGGTCGCGCGTGGAAGAGAGCGCCTCCAGCGAAACCGAACACCAATCCGATCCTTCGTTTGCACTTACGTAAGCCGCAGCAACAACGCAACGCGACTGTATTTGCGTGATCGTTTGCCGGTAAGGAACAACGGTACTGCTGTTCGGCAATCGTGCCGTTTCGCGCTGGATGACGACGTCACCGTTCCCGTGTGGGGTGTTGCGTGTCGAGGCAAACGGGAGCAGAGGTGCCGATGAAACGAGGCGTATAGCCACAGCAGTCATCGCGCTCGTGTTATTCGGTCACAGCTTAGTTCACGCGCAATGGTATCCCGCCAAGCCCATCCGCTTGATCGTTCCATTTCCGCCCGGCGGAGGTACTGACCTCGTTGCGCGGGCGCTCGCACAGAAGCTCGGCGAGAACGCAGGTATCAAGGTTGTCGTGGATAACCGTCCCGGCGGCAACACCGCGATCGTGCGGAGCTCGCGGCGCGATCGGCGCCGCGCTATCGTGGAGCGGTTGAACGCCGAGTTCGTGAAAGTGATAGCCGCGCCCGACTTCAAGGCTTGGCTCATGAATCAGGGTGCGGAAGCCGTGACGAGCACGCCCGAAGGTTTCGCGGCCTTCGTCAAGGCAGAGATCGCTCAGTACGCGATTCTCGTGAAGAAGTCCGGCTTCCGACCGGATTAGCGCAACAAAAAAGCAGGGGAGCGCGCTGCCTTTTGTTGTGACGAGTCGAACGACCGTCGGTTAGCGTTAGAACTCCACCATGTCGAAGTCTGCTTTCTTCGCGGAGCAATCCGGGCAGCCCCACGATTCGGGGACGTCCTTCCAACGCGTGCCCGGGGCGATTCCTTCCTCCGGGAGGCCGGCGGCTTCGTCGTAAACGAACGAGCACAGCACGCAATGCCAGACCTTGAGATCGCCGTCGGCATCCGCGGACACCGGAGCCGGCGCCGGTTTTGGCGCCTCGGGACGCGGGAAATGCAGCGTGACGGCTTCGAGACCTTCTGCGCCTGCGACGAGCTTGAACGGCCCTTCGTGAGGTTTGACGAAAACAACAGTCGTTGCCTTGTGTTCCTTGCCGTCGAACAGCAGGCTGCCGCCGAGCACGACGATGTACTGGCCGTTGCTCTCCGATGGATCGGGGGCGGTTGCGTCAGCGTTCGGCTTCATGCTGATAGCATGTGCGGCCAGCCCGCGCTCGTCCTTGATGTCCTCGATGGGCTCAACCGCGATCGGGCCCGAGGGCTTCGGGAATTTCACCGCGCGTGTGAGCTGCCAGGGTTGGCGCGCGTCGAGCTTCTCGAGTTTCTCGCGGTTGTCGGGAAGATACTGGGCGCCGGGATCGTGCTGCGCACGCAGCGTGAAGAAGCCGAAACCTTTCTCGTTTCCGACGATGGGACCGTAGGGCGTGTGTTTGCGTGCGAAGTGAACCTGATAGGGCGCTATCGCATGGCGTCCCACGGAACCGCCGCCGCTCACGAAAATCTGGAACTGGTCCACGTCATGGAAGTGCGGATGAATCACGCGGCCGTCGCTGCCTTCGGCCAGGAATGCCATGGGCTCGTGCGAGCCCGGTGGTGCCGTCATGAAATTTGTGCGCCATGCAAGCTTTCCACCCGGCAGTTCGCGCTCAGTGCGGGTCCCCTTTACATCGTCAAAAGCCACTACGTTCGCCACGATGACCTCCGTTCGTCAAGACGGCCAGTGTAGCGCTGCGGTGTTGACCTTACAAAAAGACCGGCTGGTAATTCCACATTACGGACGATATCAAGGCTGAAGCTGCCCCGGGGGCGCAGGCCGCTGCAGCGGCTGCGGCTTGATCGTCCCCAACAACTGGCGCTGCTCCATGTCGAACTGCTGCACCTGGAGCTGCCGCTCCTGTGCGAACTGTTGTTGCTGGAGAGCACCTCGGTGGTCAAACGTGGGATCGATGCGGCGCAGCTGTTGCTGCGAGAGTTGCTGCTGTTCGAGTTGCTGTTGTTGCATGCGCTGCCTCAATTGAAGCTGATCGAGCCGCAGCGTATCCGCAGGCGCCATGTTACCGGGCCTCCCGGGCGCGCTTTGCAGCAGGTTCAGATCCAGCGTGTCGTGCAGTTGTTGCTGCTGCAGCCTGTTGCGGGCTTCCGGGCCGGTTGCAGCGGAAGCAAGCTGCACAGCAGCAAGCATAAGCACTGTCGCCAGTGCAAAAAGGCATCGCGGAAAGCTCATTGAAGATCTCTTGCTGTTTCTGGATTCATGTCTCGTTCGACTAAGGCTCCCCGCTCGGCGTTCACGTATTCACGGTTTCAAAACTGACACAGACGAGTACACGTCTTACCGGCGAGCAGGCCGAGCTGATTTTCTGTCGGGCTTCGGAGCTTGGGAAGCGCAAGCCTGCTGCGTCGTTTCCTTGATGATTTCGCCGAGCCGCAGCACACCCGGCCCCGCCGAATCGCGGTTCGCGTAAACGAGGTAAAGCTCCACATACCGTTCGCGGCCATCGCGCAGAGGCAACGGCTTGAGGCTATTGCTCAAGAGCTCTTCGCGAATTTTTTCTTCGGGGAGCCACGCGAAGCCATAACCCATACGCGCCGCCTGGATCGAGGTTGCCATGTCAGTCACGGTCCAGCGTTGAGCGGTGTCCATGCTCGGCCGCGTGCTGCGGGTGGAGCTGGTCTCGCGCACCAGCAACTGGCGATGTCCACGCAGGTCGTTGAGCGTCACTGCACGGCCGAGATGGTGTAGCGGATGATCCGGGTGAGCGACGGCAAAGAAGCGCATTCGCAGCAGCGCATCACCCGCGAAGCCCGCCGGGATACTGCCGGAGACAGCAAGGTCTGCCTGACCGCGGAGCAGCGCTTCCGGAGTGCCGCCCATAACCGACTCGACCAGCTCGATGTGCGTGTGCGGGCTCTCTTTGTTGAATCGATCGAGACATTGAAGCATGACGGGGGTTGGAAAGATCACTTCCATCACCACCCGTATCTCGGCTTCCCAGCCCGCCGATAACCTGCGGGCCGCGCTCTCCGTTCCGCTTGCTTCATCCAGGAGCACGCGTGCGCGTCGATACAACAACTGGCCGGTCGGAGTGAGAACTGCCTTGCGACCCTCGATAGAGAACGCTTTCACGCCCAGCAGCGATTCGATCTTCTGGACCGCATAGGTCAGCGTCGACTGAGTCTTGTGCAGGAGCTCTGCAGCGCGCGCGTAGCCGCCGGCGTCAACCACGGTGACCAACGCCTGCCATTGCTCGAGGGTGATACGGGGTGTTGCACCCATAAGATATTCAAGGATTCGATGGTTAAGGCCTAAATTTTGATGTTTTTTATCTAATCTGTAAATGTTTAAATCACGTCATCCAATCACACATCGAAGGGGTGCGACATGAAAACGCTGCTGCAGTTGAACACCAGTATCTACTCGAGTGCCGGCCAGTCGAGCCGACTGACCGATGAATTCGTCTCTTCATGGCGCGGGCGCAATCCGCAATGGCGGGTTATCACACGCGATCTCGCGACCGACCCGGTTCCCCATCTGACGGCGGAACGGTTCGCTGCGTTCCTGTCAAAACCAGATGAGCGCACGAGCGTGCAACAGACCGTGGTGGAGTATTCGGACAGCCTGATCGACGAGCTCAGGCGCGCAGACGTGATCGTCCTGGGACTGCCGATGTACAACTTCGGCGTGCCCTCGGCGCTGAAGGCGTATTTCGATCACATTGCGCGAGCCGGCGTGACTTTTCAGTACACCGAAAAGGGACCGGTTGGCCTGCTTAAAGGTAAGAAGGTGTACATACTGGCCGCTCGCGGTGGACAGTATGCCGGCACCGCTTTCGACACGGAGACTTCATATGTACGTCAGTTCCTGGCGCTGCTAGGCATGACCGACGTCGAGTTCGTCTACGCGGAAGGGCTCGCGATCAGCGAAGCGAACAAACAAACATCGATTGCAGGCGCAAAGAGTGCAATCCATACCCTGACTCGCGAGGCCTGGCCCGCTGCAGCCTGAGGCGCGGCCGAGCATTGTAAAAAAGGAGAGCGTTATGACTACTCGAAACGTGCAACAAATCATCAAATCGATGGCGACCTCGGACGGGGCCGGCGTCAAGCTCCGGCGCAGCATCGGGCAACAACGCGGGCTGTATCATGACCCCTTCCTGATGCTGGACGAGTTCTCTTCGGACAACCCCGGGGATTACATCGCCGGTTTCCCGGCCCACCCTCATCGCGGCTTCGAAACGGTGACCTATCTGCTCGATGGGCACATGCTGCATGAGGATCACCTCGGTCATCGCGGCGATCTCAAAAGCGGCGGCGTGCAGTGGATGACTGCCGGGCGCGGCATCATTCATTCGGAAATGCCGCAGCAGCTCGAAGGCCGCATGCGCGGTTTCCAGCTGTGGCTGAATCTGCCGGGGAGTGAAAAGATGAAGCCCGCCAGCTATCGTGACATCGATCCGTCGGAGATTCCGCTGGTCGAATTAGCCGGCGGCGGTCGCGCGAAAGTCATCGCGGGTACGCTCGACGTCGACGGGGCTCAGACGCGCGGTGCAATTCAGGGCGCGACGACGGACCCGCTGTACCTGGACGTCGAGCTGCCCGCGGGTGCCCGATTTTCGATCCCGGTGAACGCTGAGTACAACGCGTTTATCTATCCGTACGAAGGCTCGATAGCAGTCGGCCCGAGCGATTCAGCGCGAACCGTCGAAGCACGCAGCGCGGCGCTGCTGTCGAAAGGCGACCGCGTCGATGTCACTGCGGGACCCGACGGAGCGCGCTTTCTGGTGCTTGGCGGCCGCCCGCTGAAAGAGCCCGTGGTGCAATACGGGCCGTTCGTGATGAATACGCGAGAAGAGATTGAGCAGGCCATCAAGGATTATCAGAATGGTGAGCTTGCAGCCGTCAGCTAACGATGGTCCGAACGATGTCATGGCGAGGGGTTGCGAGCACCGAAGCAAATCCGTGGCGATCCCGGAGATTTCCGAAACTGCTTCGTCGCTGCGCTTCTCGCAATCGCGTTTAGAGATTAATCAACGGGAGATGTCATGAGCAACACACGCAAAGTAGCTGTTGTTGTCGGGAGCCTGCGCAAAGCCTCCTACAACAGGATGATGGCGCATGCGCTCGCCGAAGTGGCGCCGTCGTCGCTGCAGCTTGAAATCGTCGAAATTGGAGCGCTTCCGCTATACAACCAGGATAGTGAAACGGGAACTCCACCGGCTCAATGGGTATCGTTCCGGCAAAAGGTGAAACCCGCCGATGCCGTTCTGTTCGTGACGCCAGAGTACAACCGCTCGGTGCCGGCTCCGCTCAAGAACGCGATCGACGTCGGCTCGCGTCCGTACGGTCAAAGCGTCTGGGATGGAAAGCCGGGCGCAGTGATGAGCGTCTCCCCGGGCGCGATCGGCGGCTTCGGAGCAAACCATCATCTGCGGCAGTCGTTCGTGTTCCTCAATGTGCCGGTGATGCAGCAGCCGGAAGCTTACATCGGAGGCGCTGCGGATCTCTTCGATGACAACGGCAAGCTCAAGAGCGACAGCACGCGCGAATTCTTGAAAAAATTCATGGCGTCGTTCGCCGCCTGGATCGAGAAGTGTGCGGCCGCGCGGTAGCGCATTCGTCAATTGCACTCCACCTCCCGAGTGTCGCCATTCGACGACGCGCACGAGGCGTGCGACTAACTCCCTAACGGATTCCACGGCGGTCGTGCATAGTGCCATCAACATAAGAGCAGGAGACGGTGTCCCACCCACTGTTTAGCACCGTACCGAAACCAACTTCGTTACAGGCGCTTTTCGACAGTGCGCGGGACAGGACTTCCAAAATGGAGATTGTGATCGTCGACGACGAGCCGGTCAGCCTCGCCGTACTCAAACAACTCGTGGGGAAGCTCCCCGACTGCAAAGCGCGTGCATTCGCTCATGCCTCTGCGGCACTCGCGTGGTGCGACTCCAACGATCCCGATGTCGTCATCGTCGATTACATGATGCCGGGCCTGAACGGCATCGAATTCACGCGGCGCTTACGCGCTGTAGAAGGCCGATCAGACACTCCTCTGCTCATGGTGACGGCGAACGCGGAAGTCAAAGTGCGCGACAGCGCCCTCGAGAGCGGGATCAACGACTTTCTCAGTAAACCGTTCGATTCCACGGACCTGCAGGCACGCGTCAGTAACATGCTCGCGCTGCGCTTCAGCCAACAGAAACGCGCAAATCGCATATCGTCGCGCGACACGGTTGCGCGCGGGGTAACGGGCGAAACGGTGCAGCGCGATCACAACCAGCTCCTGGATTACGATTTGACGCTTGCACGCCTGGGCGGTGACGCCGCGTTACTTGGCGATATTGCACGTATCTTCATGCGCACCGTGCCCCAGCTACTCATTTCCATTCGAGACGCGCTCGACCAGAACGACCTCGAGCGCGTCTATATCGAGTCACACTCTCTGAAAGGTGCTGTGGGTTCAGTTGAGGCGCCAGCAGTGTTGAAGGCAGTCCTCGACCTGGAAACGCACGCACGAAATGATGAAGCCAACGCGGCTGCCGCCGCGTTTGCCGATGCTGACACCGTGATTCAGCGCTTATCGACGGAGCTCGCGGCACTCGTGTCGTGAGCAGTAGGCTCCGCCGCACCTAGTTTGATTCGGGCGCTTTGAGCTTTGCGCGTTAGACCACGGCGGCGTTCATCTCGTGAGTGAAAAAATGGTATTGGTTGCGGCCGTGTGCCTTCGCATGGTACATCGCGATGTCGGCGTGATGGACAATCTTCTCAACGGTTTCACCATGGTCAGGGTAAATGCTGATGCCGATACTCGCGGTTATCCGCAGTTCCTTACCACCGATCAGTTGCGGCATCGCTAACGCAGCGCTTATTTTTTCGGCAAAACGCGTCGCATCGTGGATTCCGACGATCTCCGATAACAATACAAGAAACTCGTCACCCCCCTGACGGCTTACGGTATCCGACGTGCGCACGCATGCAGTCAGGCGTGTCGCCACCGCCTGCAAAAGCTTGTCCCCCGCGGCGTGCCCCAGCGAGTCGTTTACCTTCTTGAAGTGATCGAGATCCAGAAACAGTAACGCAACTTTCTTAGCGTGACGGCGCGCAAGAGCGATCGCCTGCGTCAGCCGGTCATTGAGTAAAACACGATTGGGCAAATCGGTAAGCGCGTCATGCTCGGCGAGATGAGTCATTTTAATCGCCGTGGTGCGCGACTCGCTCGCGTCGTGAAACACCATCACACCCCCGGTGACCTTTCCTTCCCGATCGTGGATCGGCGCCGCCGAGTCCTCGATTCTCAACTCACTGCCATCGCGGCGAATCAGCATGCTGTTGAGCATCAGCTCGACCGGGCGATCTTCTCGGACCGCCTGGTCCAATGGATTAATCCCGGGCTCTCGGGTAGTCGCGTCGATTAGTTTTAGCACCTCGGAAAACGGTCTGCCGAGCGCTTCCTGCTGCGACCAGCCGGTGAGCTTCTCAGCGATCGGGTTGAGGTAGGCGATATGGCCTTCGAAATCGGTGGTAAGCACGCCGTCACCGATCGACTTGAGGGTAACCTCGGCGCGTTCCTTCTCAAGGAAGAGCGCGTCGTCCATCGCTTTGCGGTCCGTGAAGTCCTCGACCGTCTTGACGTAGCCAAGGAGCCTTTCTCCGACCTGCATCGGTGCCGCGTTCACGCGCACCCACACCACGCCACCGCCGGGTTGCAGGAAACGGTACTCGGCCTCGAAGGGTTCCCGGTTGCGGGTCGCCTCGTGCCAGCTCGATAAAACGCGTTCGCGGTCATCGCGATGGATCGATTCGAACCACCGTCGGCCCTGCGCGTATTCAAAGCCGAGCCCCGATATCCGCTCGTAAGCACTGTTGGTGTACGTGCACTCGCCTTCGGGATCGAAGACGACGATGCCGAGCGGCGAAGCATCGCTGATCGCGCGAAAGCGAGCGTCACCGTGCAGCAGCGCGTCTCGCGCGCATTTGTTGGCGATCAGATAACCCAATGCGCGGGAGAGCGAGTAACCGTCGATGCGACTCTTGAGGATACTGTCATAGTACCCACCGTGCGCACGCCGCGCGTCCATGGCCTGGTCGTCCGGCGCGGTCAACATGAGCACGGGTATGCCCGGTGCGGCTGCGCATATCCTATCGAACATCTCGACCTGTGAACCGTCAGGCAGCGAAAGATCGAGCAGCACGACGTCTGCCCCTTCGCCACGCAATCGATCGAGTCCCGCGGCGAAGCTCGTCACCCACACCAGGCTGAACGACCTCGGCTTGAGCTCGACCAACGCTGTCTTGATGAGCTCCGCGTCAGCAGGATCGTCTTCGATAAGCAAGGCAACAGGTGTTGTGCTTTTATTGATTCCTGCCTGCGTTTTCCGGTGGCGAGTTTCGAGTTCTGAGTTTTTAATTTTTCGAGCCCTCCTACGAGTGTCTTAGTGTGGAGTCTCTGCCCGCTCCCGCGTGCATGCACCAATGGTCATTCTGCCTTATACCGGAGAGCCTCATCACCCTCTGTTCGTTACCGTACACAAGGCGAACCAACGCATGGACCGTATAGTGTTGATGCCTAGCTGTCTGTCAGGAAATCCTTACAAGTAAGTACACGTGACGTTGCCCTGAATTAGACAACGCAGCCCGAAGATGCCGCGAGAGAATTGAACAATCGACTTATGCAGTGGTTATCGATGGCCCGCGTCTGACCGCGGCGCAGAGTTGTGTGGCCTACCGTACAGACCGGAACACCAAACAAGCGGATGTTGCGAGCATAAAACCACGGCTATTTCTCTGACCGGCCGATTGCGGCTATTGCTTTTGATGGGCGCACCGGGATTGCGTCACCGAGGCTGTCGTACTTTCGTGCTCTTCTCGCGATTCTTCCCGCGTGATCTGCTTCCACGACCATTCCGTGTTACGGCAGGAGCGGTACGCGTCTGTGAGCAATCCAAATTCTGACGTTTTCGAGCGCGACCTCGGACGTACCTGGAGCGCGTGTCGATTGGAAGTGTGGCATCGCCAAGAACCGGTCCAGCGCCTCACAACCAATGTACCGGATGTATGTTGCCAGCTGCCATTGCCGCGGCTGAGTCAATCAGGCTTCCCGCGGCAAACAAGATGAGATCCGTCCGATCTCCGCTCGTAGAAGGACCAACCAAAGCGCCGACCGGCACCACCGGTTCCGATGAAAATACCGGCGGAGGTTTGCGCCGCGGCCGCACGAGGCTGCTGCTGGGCAGCCCAGACTCCGGCAAGACCACACCGACAGGAAGCCCAGCACGCCGACCCTTGGCTCGGGGCGATGCGAATGGGGAAGTTTCCGCATTAATCGCTGTCGTGCAAGCGGCCGGGCAACGCCTGGAGGGCTTGACGGCCGGCGAGGTGGATACCGCGGCTAACCGTGACGGCAGTCCGTTTCTACCGCGACACGTCAACGAGCAGTTGCGTTACAGCGAGGTCGCCAAACAGGCGGCGATCCTCAACGCACTGCCCGCGCATATCGCGTTGCTCAATAGCCAAGGCCTTATTGTCTCGGTGAATGAGGCGTGGCGGCGATTTGCTTGCGCCAACGCGATCCAGGACCCGGGTCACGCGATCGGCCTCAATTACCTCGAGATTTGCGGCAGTGCACGGGGAGAGGGCTCATCCGAAGCTCACCGGGTCGCGGAAGGCATTCGTTCGGTGTTGTATGGCGGGGTAAAGAGCTATTCGATCGAGTACGTCTGTAATTCGCCAACGGAACATCGCTGCTTCATGTTGACGGTGACACCCCTTGCTGATGACCATCCGAATGGCGCCGTAGTGATGCACCTGGATGTGACGGCAGCGCGGCGCACCGAAGACAGTTTGCGCGCCAGCGATTTGCTCTTTCGCCAGATGGCGGAAAACATCCGCGACGTGTTCTTTCTCGTCGATGCGAACAGCCATCGCATGGTGTACCTCAGCCCGGCGTACGAAGAGATCTGGGGCCGCACCTGCGAAAGCGCATACGCGCATCCGGATTCGTGGACCGAGGCGATCCATCCGGATGACCGGGCATCGACCTACGCGAAATACAAGAATGGAATGTCTGCGGGGAAGTTCCAATACGAGTACCGCATTGTGCGCCCGGACGGCTCGATTCGCTGGATCGAGCATAGAGGCTTTCCGGTCCACGACGCCGCCGGCAAGATTGTACGCATTACAGGCGTCGCCGAGGACATCACAGAACGCAAGCGGGCTGAGATCAGAATCAAGCGCCTCAACCGCGTATACGCAGTTCTAACCCAGATCAACGGACTCATTGTCCGGGTACAGGACCGCGGGGAATTGTTTCGCGAGGCGAGTCGCATCGCTGTTGAGCATGGCGAGTTCCGTATGGCGTGGATCGGTATCGTGGACACCGAAGCAGGCTTGGTCAAGCCGGTTGCCTCGGCGGGCGACGTGCGTAATTTCTTCGAGACCGCGCCACTGATGATTACCCAGACGAAGCCGGGCGGCCACGGTCTCGTCGGGCGGGCCGTCCGCGCCATGACGCCAGTGATCTCGAATGATGTGCACAGTGACCCGCAGCGCCCGATGAAACGCGAGCTCGTCGAAAGAGGCATCAACTCGTTCGCCGTCATTCCCTTGCTCGACAGCAAGCAGACTATCGGCGTCCTCGCTCTCTACGCCACGGAAGTAGGGGCTTTCGACGAGCACGAGATGAGGCTGCTGAAGGATCTCGCTGGAAACATCTCTCTTGCGATTGATCACATCGACAACCGGGAGCGGCTCGGGTACCTCGCTCTACACGATGTGCTTACTGGACTTGCGAACCGCAATCTGTTTCTGGAGCGGGTGGCACAGTGCATGCGCAGCGCTGTCAGCGGCAGGCACAAGCTTGCCGTGTTGTTGATCGATTTGGAGCGGTTCAAGAACATCAACGACAGCCTCGGCCAGGCGGCCGGCGACGCGCTCTTGAGGCAGGTGGCGGAGTGGCTGACGCTCAACGTGGGGGACGCCAATCTGTTGGCGCGGGTCAGTGCGGACCATTTTGCCGTGATGCTGCCCGAAATAAAGGAGGAAGGCACCTTGGCGCGGCTCGTCGAGAAAGCGATGGAAGCTTTTCTGAACCATCAATTCCGCCTGAATGACGCCGTATTCCGAATCGCTTTCAAAGTCGGCGTCGCGCTATTCCCCGACGACGGTGCCGACGCCGACACGTTGTTCAAGCACGCCGAAGCTGCGCTCAAGAAAGCCAAGGCGAGCGGCGATCGATATCTGTTTTACACCCAGAAAATGAGTGAAGCAGTGGCCGGCAGGCTCACCCTGGAAAATCAGTTGCGCCACGCGCTCGACAAAGAAGAGTTCGTGCTCCATTACCAGCCCAAGGTGAACCTCGCGAGCGGCAAGCTCACCAGCGCCGAGGCGCTGATCCGCTGGAACGATCCGCGCACGGGCCTGGTGCCGCCGGGCCGCTTCATCCCGGTGCTGGAAGAAACCGGATTGATCTATGAAGTTGGGCGCTGGGCGCTGCGCAAAGCCATCGAAGACTACCTGCGCTGGCGCACGGCGGGGCTGGCTCCCGTGCGCATCGCGGTGAACGTGTCTCCGCTGCAACTGCGCCATCGCGCCTTCATCGCCGAGATCGAGCAGGCAATCGCTATCGACGCGCATGCGGCTGCTGGTCTTGAACTGGAGATCACCGAAGGCATGATCATGGAAGACGTCAAGCACAGCATCGCGAGCCTGCAGGCGATCCGCGCCATGGGCGTAACCATCGCCATCGACGACTTCGGTACCGGCTTCTCCTCGCTCGGCTATCTGTCCAAATTGCCGGTGGACACCCTGAAGATCGACCGCTCGTTCATCATGGACATGACTGCGGCGCCGGAAGGCCTCGCGCTGGTGTCCACCATCATCAACCTGGCGCATGCGCTGAAGCTCAAGGTGGTGGCGGAGGGTGTCGAAACCGAGGAGCAATCGCGCCTGCTCCGGCTGTTGAATTGCGACGAAATGCAGGGTTTTCTGTTCAGTAAACCGTTGCCGGCCGAGATCTTCGAAGCAAGATACCTGACTCCGCCTGCTGGCGGCTGAAGAGCGGCTGGATATTCTCCGCAGGTTCTACTAATCGAGCGTGGTGAGACCGTGCTGCAACGCAAACTTGACGAGTCCGGTTACATCTTTCGTCCCGAGCTTCTTCATCACGCGATTGCGGTAAGTGTCTACCGATTTGGGAGAGAGATGCAGCAGCCCGGCGATTTCGGCACTCGCTTTTCCTTCCACAACAAGTTGCAGAACTTCGGATTCTCGAGTGCTCAAGCGCGCCAGCGGGCTTGCCTGAGCGCTGTCTTGTGCCGCAGCCAGATCTGTTTTGCTGATCGCCCGACTCAAGTATCTTCGGCCTGCCTGAACCGACCGCACTGCCGTCACAACCTCCATTCCTGCGCATTGCTTGAGGACGTATCCGTCTGCGCCCGCCTCGAGCGCCCGAAAAACGAATTCGCTCGTGGAATGCATCGACAACATGAGGATGCGCGTCTTCGAGCCATGCTCGCGAATGGCGCGCACGGCTTCGATCCCGTTGAGGCCCGGCATGGCAATATCCATCACTGCCACATCGGGTTCGAGCTGAAGGATCTGACGAATCGCTTCCCGCCCGTCAC
>JAQGNH010000238.1 GCA_028291945.1 Betaproteobacteria bacterium | reverse complement strand
TACGCCGCTTACTATGCGTATGCGTATCCGCAACCCGACGGCTTCTCGGAAGCGCGCGTGAGGCCCAGCTCCGCGTTCTACAATCGTGAGCTCGGAGAATTCATTCTGCCCTACGACGCCGTGCGATCGTCGCCAGTGCCGGACGACACGCTCCTTGAGTTTCTGCAGACGACCTATAAAGCCGCAGCCGATCTGGCGAAATGGGATCGCTCCGGTCTGGAGCGTTGCGCTCTGAACACGCCCGCCTGAGAGCTGATCGAGAGGCGCGTCATCGAAAGTCCGCTAGAACTTGAATCGACCCCGAGATCGCGACGTCTCAACGAGCTCGAAGTCCGCGTACGCCGCATTGGACGGCTTATGCCTGGCCTCACTTTGAGCTCGCATAGCGCTCCGCGAATGTCTCCAGGTCCGCACTGTTGAGGTCCGATACTGCCCAGTGAGTCATGCCTGCAGCACTCCAGTGCAGTACGTTCAAACCTCTTTTAGAGAAGCTTCGCGTTCGGCTCCTGTCAGTCACCCCGTCGTCGGGCCAGATAAACAGATCGATGACGTGTTGTCGATGCCCGTAGACGAGCACGGCGACCGGCCGGTTGTCGACATAATCGAGCCGCCCACCGCGTAGCGGAAATCCGGCCGTGGTCAGATCTGCGACGGTAGGTGAGAAATCCAGTTTCGAGCTGAGCCACGGCTTAACCGTGTGCTGGTCCGACGATGCAACGTCGATCTGGTGGCTCGTAAGTATGGCACGCGAATGACCGTTGATAATCTGCTCGGCGATCATTTGATTCCCCGAGTTGCTCGCCAGCTGGGTGGTCGCAATGCTCGTTATGATTACGGCCGCCGCGACTGCGCTGCCCAATTGAAGCCAGCGATTCCATAGCGGCCGTGTGACGCGGGGCGGCCGGCTGTTCTCCGGGCGTATAGCCGCTTGGGCGATTTGCGCACGAATGCGATTGGCGAGCGACGCAGACGCAGGGTGATAGGTTGCACGCTTCCTGATGGCTGATGTGATCGATGAATGCAGATCGAACATCCGTTTGCACTCGCCGCACCCGTCCAGATGTCTGCCCACGGCGATTACGCTCTTGCGATCCAGCTCGCGATCCAGATAGCTGCCCAAGAGCGTGCGAGTCTCCATGCAATCCATGTTACAACTCCTGTGTTGCCTTCAAATGCTGCAACAACAATTTTCGTGCACGGGAAAGCCGCGACATGACTGTGCCCACCGGTATACCCGCAATCGTAGAAATGTCCTTGTAGGACAGTTCCTCCAGCTCTCTCAACACGATGACTTCGCGGAAGTCGTCAGGTAATTGAGATAGCGCCCGGTCGACCCAGCGTCGACTCTCTTCCTGCTGCAGTGATCGATCTATCGAATAGCTCTCGTCGTACTCCAGTATCTTCATGTCGTACCCGTGCGCGGCCAGCGCGTGCTCGTCGAACTCGATGCTCGATCTGTCAGCCCGGGTTTTTTCAAGCCACGTGTAGAACGTGTTGCGCACGATCGCAAGCAACCAGGCTCGTCCGTTCTCCCCATCGAAGCTGTCGATGAATTTGTATGCGCGTAAACAGGCCTCCTGCACGATGTCTTCGGCGTTGCGCGGATCGCGTGCAAGCCAGTACGCAAAGTTATGTGCTGCGTTCAGGTGCGCCATGCAAATGTTCTCGAATCGTTTAGCTCTGGCTGTATCGTCCAAGCTCGTACCCCGGCTCTTGTTACGTATAATGCTGCCGATTCGGCTGGATTCCGGACGGGCAGAGAACACTATGCGCGCGAGACGATCAGAGCGCCAATGTACATACCGGGTCGCGGCCGCTTTTATTCCCGGGATCTACAGGCGAGATTTTTGAAGTTGGCTTGAAGTACCTGGCTAGGCCGGGTGCTCGAATCTGCATTGCCGGGTATCCCCCGGGCGGTGACGCAGGACGACTTCTAGGTCACGCGAGATAGTCGTGAATCACAGCACCGAGTCCGAGCGTGAGATCGCACAGGATGTGTACGCCGGAGATCACTTCCAATACGGGTAGCTGCGCCACCGGCGCGAGTGCGTGATGAAACAACTCGAGTGCGGACGGCCCGTCCCAGGCGCCCTTGACCGTGACATCCTCGCAGAAATATTGAACGAGCTCACAAATGCGTGCGGTCCCATCGACGTGCGGAATGATTTTAAGCAGGTAATTGGGCGTGCTTAACGATGCAAGGATCCCATCATGCGGCAACGCACGGTGCTTGTATCCCATCGTCGCGACGGCGACCGGAACGGGTCCGTAGCGCAACACCCCCAGCAACGTATCTTTTTCGATCGTCAGTTTCGGCGCTGCCAGTTTCTTGGGAAAACCCCAGAGCTCACGCCCGCCGGCGATCGGAGATTCGTCATCCAGATACATGGCATGCACATAGCTGCCGCGCTGCCCGTGAAAGCTGACCGGAATCACCTGTCCGCTTTCGGTGTAATCGCCGAATCCGGTCGAGTCCGGCATACGGATGAATTCATACTTTACGATCGGATCAACTATCTCGAGCGGCGCCGGGGTTACCGCTCGCAATGCGACCGGATCCGTGCGGTAGGTGACGATCAAATACTCGCGGTTGACGAAGCGATACGGGCCCCGCGGAAAGGCGGGGCTCGTCAGGGGCATGGCATACGCACGCGCCTTCACTTCATCTTCAGTCACGGGCAGTCTCCTTGTATCGGGTCAAACGTTAAGGTCGTGTAATTGTTGAAGCATCCACCCCGATACTGGCTCCATGCTTTGAGCCAATAGCCACGCGCCGAGATGCGCCAGAGACCGCCTCGAGCTCGGCCTCCACAGTTCACGTAACGGCCTGTTCTTGCACTGATGAATCAAGATCTCAGCGTGCGAGCTCTCATTCGAGTCTCGACCGTCACTGTGTCCGTTGCGTATCGCCCTTCCGTCATCATATGTCAGAAGACACGCTGAATGCCCGCACACGACACATTTCGGATTCATCGTTGATGGATCCTTCGCCGGTCAACGTCGGGCACGGCGGTCCTTGCAGGAGTTCAGCTCGCGGCTCGACTCTTTAGACCTTACGATTACATGACAGACGCCATCAACATCGAACGGCAGGATTACAAGAGCCGCGGAAGTTACGTCGCAACGATTCCTAACATCCATGGGATCGCGAGACTTTTCTACAGACGTGCAAGAGACGATCTCATCGTTGCAGAACACACTGAAACATCCGAGCAGCTGCAGGGTCATGGCGCCGCGCTCGCTCTGGTGCAACGCATGGTGGACGACGCCCGAAGGGAAAACGTCAAAATCTACGCGTTGTGCTCTTATGTCGAAGAGGAGCGCCGCAGTCATCCCGAGTGGGCAGATGTCTTCTATGTTCCAGTGTTTAGAGGAGCAACAACATGAACGACGATTCGAGCACGCGCTCATTGTCAGGCGAAACCCACTTGCCGGACGGCGTTACCGAAAACAGCGTGAGGGTTAACGATGCGACGATCAATTACAAGATTGCAGGCCGCGGGCCCGTCGTAGTCCTCCTGCATGGCTATGCACAGACGAGCCACATGTGGCTTCCGTTGATACCGCTGCTTGCGGCCGCCCATACGGTGATCGCCCCCGACTTGCGTGGCGCGGGGGGCTCGGAACGCACCCGCGACGGCTATGACAAGAAAAGTCTGGCCAGAGACATACGAGACGTCGTGCATCAACTCGGGCACGAGCGCGCATCGGTCGTCGGGCACGACATCGGATTGATGGTGGCCTACGCGTACGCGGCTCAGTATCCGAAGGAAGTCAGCAAGGTCGTGCTTATGGACGCGTTCCTGCCAGGCGTGGGCAACTGGAAAGACGTGTGGCTGATGCGCGATCTCTGGCATTTTCATTTCTATGGCGAGGTGCCGCTCGCACTGGTCGAAGGCCGCGAACGCACGTATTTCGAGCATTTCTGGAACGACTTTGCCGCCGATAAAACTAAGTCTATACCCGAGGCGGACCGTCGGTTTTACGCTGCATCCTATGCGCGGGCTAATGGCATGCGCGCCGGCTTCGAATACTTCAGGGCCTTCGAGCAGGACGCCAGAGATTTTGCAGCCTTCGCCCATACCAAGCTCGATATGCCGTTCCTCGTCATTGCAGGTGAGAAGGCGTCAGGAACATTCCTCATCGAGCAAGCCCGGCTCGTTGCCAACAACGTCGAAGGTCAGATTATCCCGGGTTCCGGACATTGGCTGATGGAAGAGGCGCAGCAAAAGGTGATGCCTGCCGTCATGCAGTTCGTGAACTGACAAGCTCGATTGCATCGCACAAGTTCAGCGTCCGCTGACAGGTTTGTGCCGCGCGCACGATCGCCTTTGTGTCCGCTGACACAGAGCAGCCGCCCGGGGACATACGCGGATTACGGCGCTGGAGGAAAATAAGAAGATCACATCCGCTCGCACAGAGCGATTCGCGCGCGACGTCGGGCGGTACCGCTTTCGTGGACGCGAACGGAGTGTACGACACCTGCTCGAACCGGGAGCATGAGCGGCCGTATCGCGTTTCTTAAAAAGACGCTCTTCCAGGAGCACGGGTCTGTCATCGGCGGGCTCATTCTGGCCGCAATCCTCGGGTGAGCTGAGAAAGGACTGACGTGAACGATCTTCGATCTATCGACCGTAAACGGCGCGAGTTCCTGAAAGCGAGCGCAGCACTGAGTATGTCGCCGCTGATCGCCGGATGTGCAGCCATGGGCGCCCAACCCTCGCCCGGTGCCGGCCCTGCAGATCTTGTTTTACTCAACGGCCGGATTGCTACGCAGGACGAACGACGCTCCGTCGTGCAGGCTGTTGCGATCAAGGACGGACGCATTTACGCAACGGGTGACGACGCGGGAATCGCTCGCTACCGCGGTCCAATGACACGCAGTGTCGACCTCAATCGCCGCACGGTCATACCGGGTCTCATCGATTCGCACTCGCATCCGATTCGCGGCGGGCTGTATTACAACCTCGAGCTGCGCTGGGACGGCGTGCCCTCGCTCGCCGATGGTTTACGCATGCTGCGGGAGCAGGCGCTCCGCACGCCGCCCAACCAGTGGGTGCGGGTCGTCGGCGGCTGGTCCGAATTTCAGTTTGCAGAAAAGCGCATGCCCACGCTCGACGAGCTCAATGCGGCTGCGCCGGAGACACCGGTGTTCGTGCTCAACCTCTACGCAAGCGCACTGCTCAATCGCGCCGCGCTCAGGGCGGCAGGTTACGACAGGAACACGCCCAATCCGCCTGGCGGAGAAATCCAACGTGACCGCTCCGGCGAGCCGACGGGTCTTCTGATTGCGAAGCCAAACGCTTTCATCCTCTATTCCACGCTCGCCAAGGGGCCGAAGCTGCCCTTTGAGCAGCAGCTCAACTCGACGCGGCAGTTCATGCGCGAGCTCAACCGCTTTGGTGTGACCAGCGTGATCGACGCCGGCGGTGGGTTTCAGAACTACCCGCAGGACTATGAAGTCGTCTCCGCGCTGCATCGTGACAACTTGTCGACGATACGTCTTGCCGCCAACCTGTTCACTCAGCGCCCCAATCAGGAGCTCGATGATTTTTCGACATGGGTCAAGAGCGTAAAGGCGGGGCAGGGCGATGACATGTACCGTATCAATGGCGGCGGCGAAATGCTCGTCTACTCGGCAGCCGATTTCGAAGACTTTGTCGAGCCGCGACCCGACATGCCAAACCGCATGGAGGGCGAGCTCACAGCGGTCGTCAAGTTGCTCGCGGAGCAGCGTTGGCCGTTCAGGCTGCATGCGACGTACGACGAGACGATCACGCGCGCGTTGAACGTGTTCGAAGCGGTCAACCGCGAGGTCCCGCTCGAAGGACTACACTGGTTCATCGATCATGCCGAGACGATTTCTCCGCGCAACATCGATCGCGTCCGTGCGATGCAGGGCGGTATCGCCGTTCAGCACCGCATGGCTTTCCAGGGTGAAAACTTCATCGCACGCTATGGCAAAGCACAAGCGGAGCACTCGCCACCGATCAAACGCATGCTCGCCGCCGGTGTGCCCGTGGGCGCAGGAACAGATGCGACGCGCGTCGCGAGTTATAACCCGTTTGTCTCGCTGTACTGGCTCGTAGCAGGCAAGACTGTCGGGGGTACGGCCATCTATACTGATGAAAATCGGCTTGAGCGGATGGAGGCTTTGCGGCGATGGACCGTCGGCAGCGCCTGGTTCTCGAGTGAAGAGAGCAAGAAGGGTGCGCTGGTGCCCGGTCAGCTTGCGGATCTCGCTGTCCTGTCCGCTGACTACTTTTCGATTCCCGAAGACGATATCAAGAAGCTCGAATCGGTGCTTACGATCGTTGGCGGTAAGGCCGTATACGCAAACGCGGAGTTCAAGGATCTCTCACCGCCACCGCTGCCTATAATGCCGGAGTGGTCTCCCGTCGCGCAGTATGGCGGATATGGCGCGCCGCTTGCGAAGCGCGCCGCAGCTCGTCCACCCGATCACGCTGCGTTGGCTGCCGGAGGTAGCGCAGCGTTGCATCAACATGGCTTCTGGGGCTCCGGATGCGATTGTTTCGTCTAGCGCCTCTCACACATTGAAAGGAACAACACCATGGCAAGCACCACCGCGAACACGCCAAAAACCCGACTGTGGCAAACGCAGAACGATCTTCCGGAAGAAGTCCGTGTGGGCGCGATCGGATTGCTCAATCAGCAGCTCGCTGACGCGCTCGACCTCGATTTGCAGGCGAAGCAGGCCCACTGGAACGTGAAGGGACCGAATTTCATAGCGCTGCACGAGCTTTTCGATGAGGTCGAAGAAGAGCTTGAGGAGTTCGCTGACGACATCGCCGAGCGCGCGGTTGTTCTTGGCGGTACGGCGTTCGGCACGGTGCGAGTTGCCGCAGGCAAGTCGCGCTTGCCCGAATATCCACTGGATATCATTTCCGGCCATGAGCACGTGACGGCACTTTCCAGCGCGCTTGCGAGGTTCGCGAGGTCAGCGCGCGCAGCGATCGAGTCAGCCAACACGCTTGGCGATGCTGACACGGCGGACTTGTTCACCGAGGTTTCGCGCGGCGTGGACAAGCTGCTGTGGAAGGTTGAGGCTCACGCGCAGGCGAACGATTGAGCAAAGGGGACCCGCCATGAATTCTCAAAAGGTTTTCGATTTGACTGAGCCAATCACTGCGGCCGATCACGTGATTGGCCCTGCTCGGGCGACGGTCACGATTGTCGAGTACGGCGACTTCGAGTGCCCGAACTGCAAGCAGGCCGCCCCGGCGGTCAAGCTGATGCTCGAGCGTTTCGCCGGCCGGATTCGCTTCGCGTACCGGCACTTTCCGCTGGAGGAAGTGCACCCGCACGCGGTCCTCGCCGCGGAAGCGGCTGAAGGCGCCGCGGGCCAGGACCGGTTCTGGCCGATGCACGATCTGCTTTTCGCAAATCAGACTCACTTGAAGCGTCCCCAACTACTGGCCTACGCCGAGCGGCTGGAGCTCGACATGGGCCGCTACACGGCGGAAATCGACGATCACGTTTACCTGCAACGCGTGCGCGAACACATAGCGAGTGGGGCGGGGAGCGGCGTGCGGGCGACGCCGACCTTCTTTCTGGATGGAAGAATTCAGGACGTGTCCTTCGGCCTTCAAAGCCTCGAGCGCGCAATCGAAGCGGCACTGGGAAACTGACCGGGCGAGTGATGGCAACCATTCTGGAGACCCGGAAGGAACAAGCGCTTCCCAAGCTTACCGCCGTCCAGATAGCGAGACTCGAGCGTCACGGGAAAAGGATCCGCACGCATCGCAACGAGGTGCTGGCGGAACCCGGCGATCGTAATCGACACCTGCTCGTCGTCATTTCCGGAAGCATCGAGATTTCACGCCCCGGCATTACCGGTAGAGAAGTGATCACGGTACACACGCCCGGTGATTTCGCCGGCGAGATGAGCAACTTGAGCGGAACTGGAAGTTTCGTGCGTGCCCGCATGCAAGAGGAAGGCGAGGTCCTCGCCATCGATAATGAACATCTGCGTACGATCGTGCAGACCGATGCGGAGCTGAGTGAGCTCTTCATGCGCGCATTCATCCTGCGCAGAGTCGGGCTGATCGCCTCCCAACAGGGCGACGTCGTCCTGATCGGCTCGCGGCATTCGGCCGCGACACTTCGTCTGCAGCAATTTCTGACGCGTAACGGTGTGCCTTACGTCGGCCTGGATGTGGACAAGGACGCAAGCGTGCAGGCGCTCCTGGACCGCTTCGATGTGAGTGTGAATGACGTGCCCGTGGTGCTGTGTCGGGGTGAACAGGTCCTGAAGAATCCGAGCGATGAGCAGATAGCTTGGTGCCTCGGACTCAATCCGCGTATCGATCACACACGGCTACGAGACCTGATCGTCATCGGTGCGGGCCCGGCCGGATTGGCGGCTGCCGTGTATGCCGCTTCGGAAGGTCTCGACGTCGTGGTGCTCGAAGCGAATGCGCCGGGCGGGCAGGCCGGATCGAGCTCGAAGATTGAAAATTATCTCGGTTTTCCGACCGGGATCTCTGGCCAGGCACTCGCCGGGCGCGCCTTGGTCCAGTCGCAGAAATTCGGCGCCGAAGTGGCGATCGCGAGCAGCGCGCTGAGCCTGCAATGCGACCGAAAGCCCTATGAGGTTCAAAGCTCATGCGGCCAGGCCATGCTCGCCCGTGCGATCGTTATCGCAACCGGGGCCGAGTATCGAACGCTGGCACTCGACAATCTCCCACGATTTCTGGGTGTGGGTGTCTATTATGCTGCGACGAACGTCGAAGCGCGCCTGTGCAGGGATGAAGAAGTCATCATTGTCGGCGGCGGCAACTCCGCTGGTCAGGCCGCCGTCTTTCTCGCCAGTTCCTGCCGCCACGTGCACTTGCTTGTCCGTTCACGCGGCCTTGCCGAGAGCATGTCCCGCTATCTGATCCGGCGTATCGAGGACAGTCCGAACATCACCTTGCACGTGCGCACGGAAATCGCAGCGCTGGAAGGGGATAACCGGTTGGAGCATGTGACCTGGAGAAGCGCTGCGAAGGACGAGATGCGGGATATCAAGCATGTATTTCTGATGACCGGCGCGGTGCCGAAGACGGATTGGTTGCGGGGATGCGTGGCCCTGGACGAAAAAGGGTTCGTGCGCACCGGGTCAGACCTCAGTGCGCAGGACCTCACTTCGGCGAGATGGCCGCTGGCGCGGGCGCCGCAACTTCTAGAGACAAGTGTGGCGGGTGTGTTTGCGGTGGGCGACGTGCGCAGTGGCAGTGCAAAGCGCGTCGCCTCGGCAGTTGGCGAAGGATCCGTTTGCGTGCAGCTCGTTCATCGCGCGTTGCAGGAGTAGATCTATCCCGGGGCCTGCAAGCACCTGAGGCGCTTCTTGTTGCAGCTACTCGTAAGGCACGAAGCCATATTTCAGCTGAAGATCGGTCACCTGCGTTGACGTCGCATATTCGATGAAGTCCTTTTGCAGGCCTTCGGGCAATCTTCGTGTAATGAGTGTCATCGGACGGGAAAGGCCGTAAAGGTGGTTTTGTATGGTCCTGGTCGCTGCCGGAACGCCGTTGTAGGCGAGGAGCTTGATTGGGACGCCGTTGCGTGCGCTGCGTTCTGCCTCTCCGATAGAGGCGAGCGAGATCCCATTCGGCGTGTTCGCTACGAATTTGATTGCATCGGCGCTCGTAGTGATCGGTTTGTGCCGTGTGATTTGCGAACGCTGCAGCTTCAAGTGCTCGAGGATCATGTCGGTCGAGCCTTCACGTTCCTCGCGCAACGCTAGGCTAATAGCTGCGTCGCGGTCTCCCAAGGCCTTCCAGTTCGATATGCGGCCGGTGATGACGCCCGCAAGCTGAACTGTGTTGATGCCGCGGACCGCGTTATCGGTGTTGATCAGTACGGCAATGCCGTCGCGCGCGATCGGAAAAGCAAACAGATCCTGATCGCTGCTGCGCAAGGCGCGCGGCATCATGCCGATGTCTGCAGCTCCCGAGCGTACGTCAGCCTGTGCTTTAGTGCTTCCACCCGGCTGGACATCGATCTTCGCGCCCGGATGCGACTGCTCGAAGCGACGAGCGAGATCCGTCACGAGTGGATAGAGAGTCAGTGAGCCCGTTATCGTCAGCTTGTTTCTGGTGCCCACCACTGTCGCGGACTGCTGCGCATCAGATGGGCTCGCGAGAACAAGCGACAACAAGGCGATCGCTACCTGTTGTGCTCGGCTGCAGTACCAGTATTTACTGATCATTGGAGTCTCACTGGCGTGTTTGATCCTTAGCATGCAGTCCGAGCATCGTTCTAACACAAAAAACCCCGATCGGTTCGTCGGGGTCATCTCTGCACGATCTGTTAATTGCTGTCAGTCGACCGTACTTCCATTGCCGTTTCGGGCAGCCGGTAGTATGGCACGCGGGTTAGCCACTCCCCGTTCTTTGCTCGAGTGAAAGTGTTTGCGGCGTCGTGGGACAAGCAGCCGCTTCGTGGTTCCGCAAGCGTTTCTACGATCTGACGACAGCATCGCTTTCCGGTCTCGTTTACCTTACGAGGACCTTACATCGGCGAACATGCGAGCCGCCATCGCGCGACTCGCAGCGACACGAGACGTCGCTCGATTGCGACACTCTGCCGTAGAGCTACGTTCTGCTGTCGCACATTACGAGCTGATCGCTCCACTCATCACTCCCTGCGATCCATTGGTCGGACTTGTTTTGTATCCGTGCCAAATGTGGGCGTGAGGAACGTTTGAGCTGCGTATCTTTATTGGAATAGAACGCGACCGACAGCGATCCAGGAACACCTTCTACGCGGAGGGCTCACTCATGTGGGATGCAAAAGACCGGCTTGATGCAGATTTGCAATACGCAATCCGAATGGTCCAACTGAAGTACGCGACAGTCGAGCAGGCCGCCTTGATTTGTGGACTCGAAGTGGCCGCGCTGCAAGCACACCTTTCGAACATGCAACCGCGCACTCAGGTAGTCGAAACCGAGAAGCGCTCCCACGCTCTTGACCGCAGTGCCCGAGGCGCTTACCTGCGCACCCACGATTGACTGAATCGTAACGATGTCGTTGATGGCTTTTGGGGACGTTCGATCGAACGGATTATCGGCAGAACCGCATTGTTGCGGTGATTGGATCTGAGACATGAATTCGGCAGATATCGTGCATTGGGTTGGAGTGGTTGCGGCAGCTGGTGCTCTGTTTCTATATTCGGCGTACCACCGTCCTCAAGCCTATCTGCGGTGGCGCGACGCGATCACCTGGAGTATCCATGCCCTGGCGCTGGGCTTCATCTTCGGCATCGGCGTAATCATCGGGCGTTATGGATTTTACGGCGATGCGATCAAGCCCGCCTGGATGGTCCTGCATCTGTCACTTGTAACCGGGCTCTATATTGCGGCACTGGCGTATCACCGCTTCGTGTGTACGATCGCGGAGGACGCAGCGGCTAGCTTCGCACAGCAGAGATCTCGGAACTGAAACGGATCACAGGCCGCGGATAAGACACTTCCTGGAAGCGGCTGCGTGCAGGGTCGCTAGTCCTCGTGACGGCCCTGCGTCAGTACACCTGAACCCGCCAGACGCGCGAGCGCCGATTCTCCGCGCTTGCTCTGCACGAATGAATGCGTCAGTTGGGCCGAGCCGTGCAGGGCGCGCGTCTCGACATCGACAACGACCAGATCCTTGCCGCGAAGCATCACTTCCCTGGGCAATTCACCGCCCGCGCATTTGAAGGGCTTCCCATGCTTGCGAGCGGCTTCCACCAGTAAGGGCTCGCGCCAATCGTAGGTGTTACCCGGCACATAGTCGTCGTCGGCGTGGGGTGTGCTGCCTGTCAGGGTCTGAACTATGTGGTTGAAGAGCTTCATATATCCTTTTCCGATCAATCAGTCGCCACTATCAGAGCTCATACGAGCTGTCAATCAGAGCGCATCCGCCGATTCACAGCTCACGCAAACGCGCTGCGGGCAGACAAGCTTTTGCGCATCACTTCGATTGTTGAGCCCGGTGCAAGCCGGTCAGCCGCATCAAAATGCCACGTGTGGCCCGCTAGCGCAGAAGTTCGGCCAGCGGCGCACCCGTGAGCTTGTGGACATAAACAGCCATCGTTTTTGAAACTGAGCCTCGGATGATCCAGTTGTTCACCCTCGCCCAGGTGACGGGCCGTCCGCTGATCTTCGACAGATCACGCGCGAATTGCGCTACCGACCCTCGTTCGCGGATGAGCTGTGCGATCGATCTGCGTTCAGAGCGCGCCCGCGCACGAATTGTCTTTGCGAATTTCTTAGTCATTGTTCCGCTGCCTAAGCTTGTGGCGAACAGCCACGCGACCAGCGAATTTTGCTATCGTCGAGAGCGCCGCGCAGTTAAAAACCGCACGGCATCTGTCAAAACGATAGATTGCGTTGAACAGGCTGCGAGTTCGGGCGAAGCGGGGCGGATTTGCTGACGAGCACGTAGACAGGACGGCGATGACGAGAAGGGATCCCGTTTCTCGGTTCCCTTCGTGGCGCGACGCCCTTTACACATTCACTTCGGGGCGCGGTCGCCGGGTGCTCCGATCCAGCACCACGGGATTCATCACGCTGGCTTCGTCGTAAATCTCACCCCGCAGATAGCTCAGGAGGTTCTTCGCTGCCATGTCGCCCATGTTGTTCGCCGCATGCTCCGTAGCGGCAGCGATGTGGGGCGTCACAATCACATTCGGGAGGGTGAACAGGGGATTCTCGGGCTTCGGTGGCTCGGTCGCAAAGGTATCCAGGCCGGCTCCTGCAAGTCGCCCGCTCTTCAGCGCCGCTGCGAGGGCAGGCTCGTCGATCACAGTGCCGCGAGACGTGTTGATGATGAACGCGGTCGGCTTCATAAGGCCGATCTGTCGCTCGCCGATCAAGCCGCGGGTCTCCTTGGAGAGCGGGCAGTGCAGGCTCACAAAGTCCACGCGGCCGAGAAAACGCTCGAAATCGGGCTCGACCTGCATGCCCGGGGGTATTTCCGCGATGCGAGACCTGGAATGGAGCACGACGTGTGCGCCGAACGCGTCAGCCAGCTTCGCCACTTTGCGGCCGATCGCGCCATACCCGAAGATGCCGACGCTTTGGCCTCGGAAACCCCTGCCCGAACCGGACGGGTCTTTC
>JAQGNH010000218.1 GCA_028291945.1 Betaproteobacteria bacterium | reverse complement strand
CGCGCCGGCCGGGACCACTGCGCCGGATTCGGTGCTTCGTAGCTCATATACCCGGTGTACCCCTTCTCCATCAGGAGCGCGAACACGCCCGTCCACTCGACGGCGCCGCGGCCCGGCGGCAGGCGATCGAGCGCGGTTACCCCCTTTGCAGGCGGTCCGGGCGGAACATCACTGAACTGGAACGCGAGAATCTCTTCGGCCGGAACCTCCTCGAAGCCGCGTCCGGGCGCGCCGCTGCAATGCAGGTGATACACGTCAAGCAGCAGACCGCCGTTGGGCATGCGCGCGCCGTGCACGATCTCGCGCGCGACCGCCGTGCGATTGACCAAAGGATGGCGCGAGTTGGCCTCGAGCGCGAGCTTCACGCCGTGCTCGCCCGCGACTTCACAGGCGCGCCTGAAATTCGCGGTGGCATGCGCGATCGTCGTCGGTTCATTGCGCCCCGCCGAGATCATGAGCGTGTCGCACGAAAGCGCGCGCGCATTCGAACAGCTCACGCCGAACGATTCGAGAAGGCGCTCGCACTCCGCTCCATCGGCGAATATGAGCCCGTTCTCGACGCCCATCACCGAGACCTTCACGCCGCTCGAGCGCACGTGGTCAAGATACTGCTCGCGCGTCATGCCCGATTCGAGCGCGCGCTTATAGTCGTCGTAACGCAGCTCGACCGCCGCGTAACCCGTCTCGCGCACGATTCGCAGCACGTCGGCGAGCGGCGTCGTGTCGAGCGTCCAGGTATGCAGCGCGATGCGTTCTTCGAGGCTCATTGTGTTCATGTTGTAGGATTCAGCCCCGACTACGTGGGCACGCGCTCGTAAGACATCTCAGGCGCGCCCGCCCGAACTGATGCGTGCTCAATGGTCATTGCGCAGATGTTTCCATCCGCGTCCACATCGAGCACCGTATTCTCGTCCAGATCACGTGTCTCGGCGACAGTGGCTGGTTTGAACTCGATGTACAGCGTATCCGTGTCGGCGAAATACTTGATCTTCACGGCTTGAAACCTCGATCGAAAAAAGCATTGTGCACGGTCTCTCCGTCCGGCAGCAATACAACACGGAGAAAGCGCCCGGTCTCCGCGATAAACGTCCACCGGCGAATGCGCCCATCGGATTGCGTAGTCTCGCGCAGAGGTGCGCTAATAGCTTGGCGTATCCATTCGTCACGAATCGCGGCGCGGTCTGGCCGATTCCGAATCGCAGCGAAATAGGCAGTGCACTTCATCCGGAGACCGCCGATGGAACCTTCTGTACGGCCGTGGCTTATCGTGGAATCCGCTTGTCCCTGCGCCCCACCGTGACCACCACGCCATCCTGCGCCACGGCCGCATACGCATTGAGCTGCTTCTCCATCGCGCGATATGCCTGCCGTCCGCCGGTTTTCTGCAAGCGAGACTTGGCCTTCTTGTCGAAATAGACGATCGTCGCACCGCGATGATCGTAAGCGACGGCGCCGTGATCCAGCAGGGATTCCAGTGTCCGCATCCTGATCCCTCGCTGCTGGATCCTCACCCGCGCATGCTCAGTCATGTGCGTCATGGCAACACTCCCTGGATCGTGGACGATTACGATACGCGCAGGGGTGGCTCAGCAGATGAGCCTGTGCGCCTTAACCGGGCAGTGGGATCAGTAGATGGATGAGGAAGCATACGTGAAGCGCAGTCCATCCAGAGCCAGCCCACCTATGGCTGCTTCCCCTTGTACCCCGTCGCCGCAAGCATTTTCGTGATGCGGTTCAGATCCAGCTCGACGTAATCGCCGAGCTCCTTCGGCGTGCTCCCGAGCGGCTCGACGCCGCCTCTCAGCAGCATCTCCTTCATGTCGGGCCGGTGGATTACTTTCACGATCTCCTGGTGCAGTCGGTCGACGATCGCCTGCGGCGTTTTCGCGGGCGCGAAGAACGCGATGATCGAGGTCGCTTCGTACCCCGGCACCGTGAGCGCGATCGGCTGCAGCCCCGGCGTGAGCGGCGAGGGCTTCGCTGATGCGACGCCGAGCGCACGCAGCCGCCCTCCCTCGATGTGGCTCCACACCGAGCCCGCGCCGGGAAACATGAGGTGCGCTTCACCGCTCATGACGCCAATCATAGAAGGCCCCGTGCCCTTGTACGCGATGCGTACGATGTTCACGTTGGCCATGTACTTGAACAGCTCGCCGGCGAGAAACGGCGTCGCTCCCAGCGTGCCCGACGCGTAGTTGAGGTCACCCGGCCGCGACCTGGCGAGCGCAATCAGCTCCTTCACTGACTTCACGGGCAACGATGGGTGCACGACCAGCACGATCGGAGAGACCATCGCCATCGTGATGGGTGCGAGATCTCTGATCGGATCGACGCTCGTCTCGCGGAAAAGGTGCTGCGTCCACGCGGCAGGGCCGTAGAAGAGCAGCGTGTAGCCGTCGGGCGCCGACTTCGCCACGACGTCGACGGCCAGACCACCGCGGTTCTCGACGATCACGCGCTGACCCAACGCAGGCGAGATCGCCTCGCCGACCAGGCGCGCGCCCCAGTCGTTGTTGCTGCCCGGCGCGGCGGTCACGATGCGGATCACCTTCGCCGGATACGGCTGCGGCGCCTGCGCCAACGCCGCGCTGCCCGCAAGCGCAAGCGACATCGATGCACAGACCGCACGCAATACGGCCATCGCTGTCACTCCTCCTCACTTCGTTCGGTATGGCGCCTCCGCGGACGCTCTTATGCCGTCACTGTGGCGCCCGCAACCTCGATGCGCCGCGTCGTGTCCCGCGCCGGCGCTTCGATCGCGTCCGCGAGCTCGCGTGCCAGGCCCATGGGTCACCCTCCTCCGCTTGTGGAGGCATCTTACGCTCAACGCGAGGCGGCCAGCTATCGGCCGCGGCGCACGTGGCCTTCAACCGAGCCGACCCTGGCGGGCCTGGACGCCGGCTTCGCGCCCCAGTAACGAAGCTCAATCTTCGAAATACCGCCGCGCGGCCTGAATTATGCCGTCGCGCAGCCGCTGGAAACTCGCGAGCTGATTGACCGTCTTCCGCGTCGAGAGTGAAACGCGGCGCTGGACTCCGGGAAGCAGCCTGAACGCTCGCCGCTCGATGCCCATCTCCATCACGAGTCCGAGCGGCGCGAGCCCGTCCCCGAAGCCCGCTTTGATCATCTGGAGCGCGGCGCTGAACGATTCCACGGGCACGATCCGACGCGCAAGAAGGTCCGGGTGGTGGCGCTCGAGCAAAGGCTCGACCGCGCGCCACGTCGCGGAGCTCGGCTCGATCACGATGAAAGGCGCGCCCTTCACCAGCTTCGTTCCGTAACCCGAACGCACGAGCGCGAAAGGCTCGTCGATCACGGGATGGTGGATGAGATCCTTAGCCGTCGGCGTGTCGGTGCTGAGACCGATGTGATAGCGCCCAAGCCGCACGCTCTCGATCAGCAGCACGGTGCGGTGGGCGTGCATCTCGACCTTGAGATCGGTGAGCCCGCGCAACGCTTCGGCCACGACCTGCGGCCCCCACGACGCCGCGATGGAATCGGCGAGCGCCAGCGACAGTGTCGACACGCCTTCCGCCGGCCCCGCGCGCGCGAGACTGCGCAAGTCGGCCAGCAGCGGCCGTGCGCGCTCGATGAGATGAACGGCTTCGGACGTGAGCTTCACCCGCCGCCCGTCCGGCTCGACGATGCGAAAACCCATCGTCTTCTGGAGCGCCTGGATGCGCTTGCTCACCGCCGACTGCGTCAGCCGCAGCCGCGTCGCCGCCTCGCTGATGGTGCGGCATTGCTCCAGCGCTGCCAGCGCTTCGATCCCGTCCAATATATTCCCAGCCATACTGAATTCTATTCGACCCATTCCAACCCATCCAAGGTTACGATCGGGGATTAACCAAAGGGGGAATACGCATGTCCAAGGTCGAATCGACGCCCGAGATGGCATCAAAGATGTACGCAGCGATGGAAGCGCGCCTCGCGATCGTTCGAAAGCGCCTGAACCAGCCGCTCACGCTCGCCGACAAGATTCTCTTCGGACACCTCGACGACCCCCAGAACCAGCAGATCGAGCCCGGTAAGGCGACGCTCTTTCTGCGCCCCGATCGGGTCGTCCTCCAGGACGTGCTCGGCCAGAGCGCGTTCCTCCAGTTCATGCAGACCCGCCGCCCTACGGTCGCGGTGCCGACCACCGTCCACTGCGATCACCTGATCCAGGCACGCACGGGTGCGACGTCCGACCTCAGGGAATCGATCAACGAAAACAGCGAGATCTACGACTTCCTCAAGTCGGCCGCGGCGAAGTTCGGCGCGGGCTTCTGGGGACCGGGCGCGGGCATCATCCACCAGGTCGTCATCGAGCAGTACGGTTTCCCCGCCCATATGATCATCGGCACGGACTCGCACACCCCGAACGCGGGCGGTGCGGGGGCGTGCGCAGTCGGAGTCGGCGGCGCGGACGCTGTCGAAACGATGGCCGGGCTGCCGTGGGAGCTTCTCCACCCGCGCCGCATCGCCGTGTACCTCACTGGCAAGCTCTCGGGCTGGACCGCGCCCAAGGACGTCATCCTGTGGGTCGCTGGCCAACTCACCGTGTCCGGCGGCACCAACTCCATCATCGAATACATCGGTCCCGGCGCGCGCACGATCAGCGCCACGGGCAAGGCGACGATCTGCAACATGGGCGCGGAAGTCGGCGCCACGACCTCGCTCTTTCCGTACGACGAGAAGATGGCTGCGTACCTGCACGCGACCAACCGCGGCGCGCTGGTGCCCATCGTCGAGAAGAACCGCCACCTGCTCGCGCCCGATGCGGAAGTGGAAGCGAACCCCGAGAAGTTCTACGAGCGCGTGCTCAAGCTCGATCTCTCTACGCTCGAACCGCACATCGTCGGGCCGCACTCGCCCGATCGCGCACGCCCGCTCTCGAAGTTGAAAGCCGAGCTCGCCGACGCGAAGAACGGCTTCGTCGACACGATCTCCCAGGTGCTCATCGGAAGCTGCACCAACTCCTCGTACGAAGATATGAGCCGCGCCGCCGACGTCGCGAGCCAGGCGCACGCGCACGGACTCAAGCCGGCGGCGTCGCTGATGGTCACGCCCGGCTCCGAACAGGTCCGCGCAACGATCGAGCGCGACGGCCAGATGGCCGCGCTCAAGGATGCAGGCGCCATCGTGCTCGCGAACGCCTGCGGTCCCTGTATTGGACAGTGGCGCCGCACCGATCCCGCGGCGGACAAGCCGAACTCGATCGTCACGTCCTACAACCGCAACTTCCCCGGTCGGAACGACGAGCGCACCGGCACGATGAACTTCATCGCGAGCCCCGAGATCGCCGTCGCGCTGTCCCTCGCGGGCAGGCTGTCTTTCGATCCGCAGACCGATACGCTCACGGGGAAAGATGGGAAGCCGTTCAAGCTGAACGCGCCGGGCGTCGCGCCCGAAGTGCCGGCGAAGGGCTTCACCCCCGGCGTTCCCGCCTATGTCGCGCCGCCCGCGGACGGCAGCAACCTGAAGATCGAGATCCCCGCGACAAGCGAGCGCCTCCAGGCAATCGAACCTTGGGCCGAATGGAACGGACTGGACATCGGCAACGCGCCGGTGCTCATGAAGACCAAGGGCAAGACGACAACCGACGACATTTCTCCGGCCGGCTCGTGGCTGCGCTTTCGCGGCCACCTCGGCCGCTTCAGCGACAACCTGCTGCTGACCGCGGTCAACGCCTACGACGGCAAGCGCGGCACGACGATCGACGTGCTGTCAGGTCAGGGCGACCAGAAGATCCCGGTGGTGGCCCGCAAGTACCAGGCGCAGGGTCTCCCCTGGGTAATCGTCGGCGACTCGAACTACGGTGAAGGCTCGAGCCGCGAGCACGCCGCGCTGATCCCGCGTCTCCTCGGCGGCTCCGCGGTCATCGCGCGCAGCTTCGCGCGGATTCACGAGTCGAACCTGAAGAAGCAGGGACTGCTCGCGCTGACGTTCAGCGATCCGGCGGACTACGACAAGATCCGTGAAGGCGACCGCGTAGCGTTGACCGGCCTCTCGGACCTGACGCCGGGCCAGCCCGTGACATGCCAGGTCATGCATGCCGACGGCACGACCACGCTGCTCGACCTCAAACACACGTTCACGGCCTCGCAGATCGAGTGGTTCAGGAAAGGGTCGGCGCTCAATACGATGACGCACTGAGTTCCAACCGTTCGTGTCGAGGCGCCACCGTTCGTGCTGACGCAGCACGTCGGCGAGCGGCCGGCGTGGCGATCAAGCCTGCCCTGGAATGCTTGAATCCAGGGTGGCGCACGGATTTTCGTTCGCAACGATGGA
>JAQGNH010000162.1 GCA_028291945.1 Betaproteobacteria bacterium | reverse complement strand
CCCGCGCTCGTGTACAGGCGACGTAGAGTAGGTGGCGCTCGGTGTCATAGACCTCCTGCAAATCAGCGTCATCTCCGACCGTCTCCATACGTTCTTGCAGCGGAATAATTTCGTCGTCGCAGGCCATCGCGACTACGGCCCGAAACTCCAGACCTTTGGCGAGATGCATGGTGCTGATGGAGACTTGACCATTGGTGGTCTCCACGTGTTCATCGAGTATTTTGAAAGGCATCCCCGCCACCGCGGCTGCAGCGCGTGCACGATCCAGCTGCGCTGCGGACCGGACGAACACGCCGAACTCATGCGGCAGCACACCTTCCTTTGCGCGCTCCCTCATCCAGTTTCCGACGGCTTGGGTCGTCGATCAGCACCTTGGGGTGAACCTTCTCCTGAATATAGAGCGGCGGGGCGTGAACGACGAGGTCGCTCCAGTCCTGCTCATCCTTGCCGCGCCAGACGAGTTGCGGGTCGAGATCGCGGTTTCGGTTCAGCTTCTCCTCACTGTCGCCCGCGGCTGCCCGCTTGTAGGCAACGCGGACCGGGTTCTGCTCTTCCTTTTGCAGGACGGACTGGAACTCCGCAGGGGGGATGTTCTTCCGCTTGTCCTCGTCGTGCTTGAGCGTCTCGACGGATTTGGGGGTGGGAAGTTTCTTGGCCATGTCTAACTCAACCTGCTCCTGATCCATGCCGGGCGCCGACGGCAATCGAGCACGGCATAGACGAGCGCCGTCTGCGAATCGATATTCGAGAACAACGAATCGAGAAAATAGGCGCCCACGCCTGCGGACTGCATTTCATTCAGGCGCGATCAACTTCAGAGTGGGAAAGTACGTTTCGTAGCGGCCCGTGTCGCGCGTGAGCAGCGGTATGTCGAGCACGGCTGCATGTGCGCCGATGAAGAAGTCGGGCAGCACGCCGCCCTTCGCGCCGCCTTTTCGGCGGTAGCTCAAAAAAGCTTTGGCGGCTAGAAACAATGACTCGCGCGGAATGGGCTCATGATGTAACCCGGCCTTTGCGATCATCGCGTCCAGCTCCTCGATTCGCTTGAACGCGAGCGACAGCTCGGAATAGATAACGTCGTTGATCGCGACCGTCTGCGTCGCCGCCGCAGCATCGAGCTGAGACTGGGACCACGCAGCCCACCTCGGATCATTCGTTACAACGTCGAGGACGACGTTCGTATCGACGAGCAGCAATCAGTCCTCGCGACGAGTGAGCGCCATGATCTGTCGCGTCGATAGCTGGACTGTAGCCGTGCCGCGGATTGCGCCGAAGCGACTCGGCGCGCGCTTGGCGGTCTTGCGGCGCGCGCCCTTTTTCACGATGAAGACACGCCCGTCAGGCGCCGCCTCGAACTCGACACTTGAACCCGGCCTGATGTCGAGATGTTCTCGAACCTTCTTCGGAATCGTTACCTGACCTTTCGTCGTGACAGTGGTGGCCATGCGTTTCTCCCGTATTACTACACTTCACATGGTAATACTTTGGGCCTCGAATCCGCAACGATCGCTCCATCCGACCTCGAATACCCCGTGAGGAAAGGCCGCGTAGTCCCCTGCAAGCGCCCGATGAGCCTGTCCTCGAGCTGGCGCTCCTTCAGGCCAACCACATCCTCTTCATGTCCCGCAGGTTGGCCCAGCGGCACCCGCGTCTCAAGCTGGTGTGGGTACTCAGCAGCGCGGTCATGGTGCTTTAATTGGAAGAGCGTCAGCTAATTGTATTGTGTCATTTCATGAGTTCTCAGTAGAAACAAGTGGTTTGCGCGGGCATTGCGCCCCTTGGGCGCATACGCGGTAGAGTTCGGGAATTAGGTAAAGGGGAGTTCCACTTGGCAGCACAGCACCAGCCTTCCGTTTCCGGCACCGGCACGCCCAAGCCGGGCCCTCTCGCCGGCATCCGCGTCATCGAGTTGGCCGACGGCAGGCGGAGTACTGCGGGCTGACACTCGCGGGACTGGGAGCCAAGGTCATAAAAATCGAGCCGAACGGTGGCAGTCCCACGCGCCGCATCGGTCCCTTTACTAACGAAAATGTGGACCTAGCCGGACCTGGCTCTATTTAGTTTCTAATTTCATAGCACACCGACAGCCCGCGAGATCAGAAGGACCATGATCGTGAGTGAGATCAAAATCTGAATCATCGTGAATAGTTTTGCCCAATGAGTCAGGATGGGCGCATCCGTCGGGCCAAATGTTGAACTGGTGGTGAAGGCGACGAAAAGATAGTCCACAAAGCCCGGGCGCCATCTATCAACCCCGAAGGTCTTGCGCTCCATTTTTTCGATTTGCATCTGCGGAAAGACAAAGCTGCGGCTTCCGAACTCATGTTTCGTCTCACGTGCCCTCGGACCACCGCCGTCCAGCCGCCAATACCAAAGCGCGAACACGAGAACGTTCGTCAACCACAACGATCCCCCCGCGCGCAAAAGTGCCAGCGGTGGCTCCTTCCGTCCCGGGATCGTGATAACGAGCAGAACCACCGATGCAATGAGTCCGACCGTGATGAGTGCGCCGATCACAATACCCAGAACATGGTTCAGCGAATGGCGTCCCGTCCGATGCGCGAACACGGTCGGGATCAGCAGCACCACGACCATAAGCGGCAGCAGCCAGGTGGGTCCGACGACCAACTCTCTCGGCAGTGCCATGTAAATACCAGCGACCGCAAGGAGCGCGAGGATCACCTGCCAGCGTGGCTCCGGTTGGTCGATCTGACTCATGCTCATGGTGTCCGGTATAGGATTGATCGCGTGGCACAAGGCGGAAGGCGATCGTTTAACGAACCCAGGCTAATCAGCGCCGAGCGCACGGCGCAAGCGTGGCCGGTGAGGCGTCCGGATTGACCCAGCGGTCGGGCGTCCAGCCTAAGTTTCGAATTCAACCCAAATCCAGTGGCACATCCCTGCGGAACACAGTGAGATCGGTGGTCGGCGGCCGAGCTGGTATTTGATAGAAAAGATCGGCGACAAATCCACGGTGGTAGGTCGTGTGATTTACAACATGCAAAAGCATCTCGCCCCGCGTCATTACACCTTGTCCACCACCTACGAAGGTAAATGTCACTCTCTCGTCTAATGCGGAATCGGACATCCGGTCACTCCAAGCAATGTACCATTTGTCCACCGCCTCCTGCGCTTGCCATAGTTCATGCAGCGGCGGGTACTCCGCAGTGTTCCGAGCGGTAAAGCCGTGATCGCGCCCCTCGAGGTGTGCCTGGAAGATCAGATCGATGACATAGTTGTGGTTTAGCGTGTGAACCATGTTCTTGAATAACGTGGGCCGCTGCTTGGTCACCTCGCCCTCAGGCAGTCTTGCGACCGCGTCGAAGATCAACTTGTTGGCCCACGCGTTGTAGCGCGCGAGCATCCGGACAGTCCGCAGCATCGTCATGGTCGTAAGTGCCTTAAGCTCATTGAAGATGTAGCTCGATCGTGAGGTTAGGCGTCCCTGCCGGCGGGACGACGCACTGCCGCATGACGCGACCCATTCATCGGTGAGTCCCGAAGCGGATTGCAGCCCTGGCACGCGCTCGCGCTGCTTCTACTTCGCGGTAGCGGGGCTCGGCGGTGGTGGTCAGCGACTTGATGAGAACTCGGGTTGCAGCCGCTACCTCTTCGATGGCACGGTTGAATGCCGGCTCGTTTGCCTTGGACGGAGTGTTGGAGCCGCTCAGCTTCCTGACGAATTGCAACGATGCGTCTCGAATTTCCAGCTCGGTCGCTGGCGGATCGAAGTTGAAGAGGGTTCTGATATTTCTACACATAGTGACTCCGCTAAACTACAGGATTCGCAAGCATGGCACATCTCAGATGCGTAGGCCCGCGTGCGTGCCACTTGAGGAACTTAACCGTCGCGCTAACTGGCGCGCGCCGATTGTCGGCGCGCGTCCGTGTTCAGCGGCAAGTTAGACCTTTTTCGGCGACACATATATTCGCAATGACCCCGGCCGGTTATCTCGCGAATGTCACAGTCGTGACAGACCTGTAATGCTCCGTTGAAGATATCGACGCGCGCTTACTCCAACGGAAATCTCATGAACGACTTATGTCGCCGTGACCTGCTCAAATCTGCTGCCGCAGTATCGGTCGCAGCCTTCGCTGCACCGGCAGCGCTGGCCCAAACCACGACTTCAGTGGAAAAATCGGCCATGACATTGCAAACAGTCCCTGCGTTCACGTCTAAAGCCACGTCGAAGGCGTTGAGCTTCGATCCGGCCAAGCTCAATGGCATTTCAGAGAAGTTGATCCGCTCACATTGGGAGAACAACTACGGCGGCGCGGTCACGGCGCTGGCGGTAGTGAAGAAGCAACTCGCAGACGCGTTGGCCAACAAGGACACCCCTCCCTACATCTACAACGATCTGAAGCGCGAGCACTTGTTGCGCACTGGCTCGGTCGTACTGCATGAATACTACTTCGACAATCTTGGGGGTGGCGGCAAGCCGGACGCTGCTGCGCGCTCGGCGCTTTCGGGGGCTTTTGGCGCGTACGACACATGGGAGACAGAGTTTCGCCGGATGGGACTCGGCCTCGGCGGCGGCTCTGGATGGGTGGTGCTTGGGTACAACGTTCACATGCAGCAAATGGAAAACTACTGGCTATGGGATCACATGCACGGCGCCGCGGCGACTATGCCCCTGCTCGTCATGGACATGTACGAACACGCCTACCAAATGGACTATGGCGCCGCGACCGCCAAATACGTTGACGCCTTCTTCCAAAACATCCGTTGGGAACTCGTCTTATCGCGACTGGAACAGGCTCGCAAGTTTAAGGCGTAGATCGCGATGAAACCAGGGCATCGTATCTTCGCATCTTGTCTCGGCTGCATTTCCTGCAGGAGGGAACGTCATAGCTGAGTCCGACGCAGGTAATTTCAGAACTCTTAACGTCACGCCAAGGATTTCAGACCCCGCCCGAGCTAGGCTCGTGCTCATCATCAACACGGATTGAACGCGCCCGTTCTGATCGACGCGATGATGAAGCTCGAAGCTACACCCACCGAATTCGTCGAAGCGGCAGGAAGGCGCTTCGCCTATCGCAGGCTGGCCACCTCACCGAAGAGAACAAGGCGCTTGTGCTGAAAGCCCACTGGGCTGTCGCGGGCCACCATTTAGGAAGGATATGAAGATTCTCGACAATCATCGCAGGTTAATAGTGCTTACGACGCTGCTCGGCATGGCGCTCCTGCTCCCGGCATGCAGCAAGCCCACTACGTCGTCGCAACCGGAGCATGTGCGCGGCGCCATTCAGACCGTGGATGGCCAAGTTCTAAGCGTGGGGACTTCGGATGGATCGGTGCAAGTTCGGCTCGCGCCGTCAACCGCCATCGCCACAGTCGTTCAATCCGATCGCGCGCATCTTACCGACGGGAGCTTCCTCGGCATCACCTCGGTTGCGGGGCCGGACGGCTCGCGGCGAGCTGTTGAAGTCCATGTCTTCCCCGAGGCGATGCGCGGAACTGGTGAAGGCAATCGTGGCTGGGATTGGCCAGGTGCCTCAGGGAACAGCAAGATGACCAATGGCACAGCCTCGAGCATGACAAACGGCACCGTATCGAGCTCGAAGATGACGAACGGAACTGTGACGGCGCAGGACGGCGGATCATCGCTGACACTTCAGTATAAGGACGGCGCCTCGGGCGGTTCACAGACGATCACCATTCCACCCGGCATTCCCGTCGTCGCCATCGAGCCGGGACAGTCATCCGACCTGCAGCCTGGTACGCATATCTTTGTCGTCGCCACCACCCGCGACTCCGCGGGCGTGTTGACTGCAGATCGAGTGCTCGCCGGCAAAAACGGCGTGGTGCCGCCGATGTAGTCGCGCACGCCAAGGATTTCAGAGCTCGCCAAAGCTACCCTCGTGGGTAGGCCGAGTGAATCCTTCACTCAGGAGAAATCGCCATGATGAGTCGTCGTACATTCGCTTCTGTACTTGCCGCCGGGGCCACGGCTGCGCTGATGCCGGGCCTGGCGCGCGCCGCGGAAAGTTCTCGGGCTCGAAACATCGTTCTAGTCCACGGGCTGTTCGCGGACGGATCAAGCTGGTCTGAGGTGATCACACGCTTGCAGGCAGCAAGGATGAACGTGACTTCCGTGCAAAACCCGCTGACAACGCTGGACGATGCGGTAGCGGAGACACAACGCGTGATCGACCGGCAGGACGGCCCGACCGTGCTGGTGGGGCATTCCTTCTCGGGCATGATCGTGTCGGAGGTCGGCATCGATCCCAAGGTCTCGGCGCTCGTCTATGTCGCGGCGCGGGCCCCGGATGCGGGAGAGGATTACGCCGCCCTGGCCAAGCAATTCCCAACGCCACCCGCCTCGGCGGGCATCGTCTTTGATGGCGACGAAGGACGACTCACCGAGGCTGCATTCCTGCGCGATTTCGCTGGCGATCTGCCTGAGGCCCGAGCAAGGGTGCTCTATGCGGTCCAGCAGCCGTTTCACAAGGCGCTTCTGACCGGCAAGACCAAACACGCCGCGTGGCGTTCGAAGCCGAGCTTCTATGCGGTTTCGACGGAAGATCGGACGATCAATCCCGATCTTGAACGGTTCATGGCCAAGCGCATGGGAGCGACGACGATCGAGGTGAAGGCGAGCCATTTGTCGCTCATCTCGCACCCGCAGGAAATC
>JAQGNH010000143.1 GCA_028291945.1 Betaproteobacteria bacterium | reverse complement strand
CGCGGGGCTCACGCACGGCGGTTTCTACGGCCACTTTGCATCGAAGGAGGATTTGATGGCGCAGGCATGCGCGCGCGCGTCGACACGCTCTCGTGCGCTATGGAGCAAGCTCGCCGACCGTGCGCCGGACGATCCGCTGTCGGAGATCGCCGGCGTCTATTTGACGAGCAGGCATCGCGACAATCCCGGCTCGGGTTGCCTTATGGCCGCACTCGCTTCCGATGCGTCTCGGCAGGGCCCGCCGGTGCGGCGCGCTGTCACGGAAAGTTTGCGTTCCGCTTTCGATTTCCTGGCCAATCTGGTTCCGGGCAAATCGAAGGTGGCAAAAAGACAGAGGGCCATCAGCACCTACGCAAGCCTGGTGGGCGCGATGATCCTGGCGCGCGCGGTCGACGATCGGGCGCTGTCTCAGGAGATCCTGAACGGAGTATTGGCGTCTGTTTCGTAATCGAACACGTGCTACTAGCCGTCATTCCGGACGTCCGGCATGGACGCGGATCCGGAATCCAGACCGAGCATCGGGAACGTTTTCTGGATTCGTAACTATGGAGATCGCTCATGTCCCAACCTGAAATCGTTCTGTGCAATCCCGTCCGCACCGCCATCGGCAGTTATGGCGGTTCTCTCAAGGACCTTCCTGCGCCTGCGCTTGGCGCTATGGTGGTTCGCGAGGTGCTGCAACGCTCCGGCATCGATCCCGCGCAAGTCGAAACTGCAGTGATGGGTAATGTGATCCAGGCGGGCGCGAAGATGAATCCTGCACGGCAAGCCGCTGTCGGCGGCGGGCTGCCGGTGCAAGTCCCCGCACTCACGGTGAACCGCGTGTGTGGCTCGGGCGCACAGGCAATTGCGACGGCCGCAACGGAAATAATCGCCGGCTACGCGTCATGCGCGATTGCCGGCGGAATGGAAAACATGGACCAGGCGCCATACCTCATGCCGGGCGGTCGCTGGGGCTATCGCATGGGCGACGGGCAGATCTTCGACAGCATGCTCCGTGACGGCTTGAACGACGCGTTCAGCGGTGAGCACTCCGGATGGCACACCGAAGATCTCGTAAGCCGCTACGGCATCACGCGCGAAGCGCAGGACCGATGGGCCGCGCGGTCGCAGCAGCGATTCAGCGCCGCGCAGGCAGCCGGCAAGTTCAAGGATGAGATCGTCGCGGTCGAAATCGCGAGCCGCAAAGGTCCTGCGAGCTTCGAGAAGGACGAGCAGAACCGTCTCGATACGACGGTCGAGATGCTGGCGAAGCTCAAACTGGCGTTTCGCAAGGACGGCACGATCACGGCGGGCAACGCACCGGGGTTGAACAGCGGCGCCGCCGCGATGATTGTTGCGGATCGCGCATTCGCCGACAGCCACGGACTGAAGTCCGTGGCGCGTCTCGTGTCGCACGGTGTGGCTGCGGTTGAACCGGGCATGTTCGGCCTGGGTCCCGTTCCGGCGGTACGACTCGCGTTGAAGCGGGCGGGCTGGAAGATCGGCGACGTACAACGCATAGAGATCAACGAGGCCTTCGCGGCGATCGTCCTTGCGTGCATGCGTGAGCTGGAGTTTCCGGAAGCGATCGTCAACGTGGACGGCGGCGCCATCGCGCACGGTCACGCCATCGGCGCGACGGGCGCCGTCCTCACCACGCGGCTGATTCACTCGATGAAGCGCGATGGTCTCAAACGCGGGATCGTCACGTTGTGCATCGGCGGCGGCCAGGGTATCGCGCTGGCGCTCGAGATGCTTTGAAGAGCGGAGTGAATTATGTTCGCTGTCACGCCAGTCCTGAGAATTGAAGATCGATCTCAGGAAGCTCTGAGAATGGCCCTTGGCGAGATTCAGAAATCGGAGGCGGAGCTGCATCGCATCGTCGACGCCATCCCTCAATACGTAAACGTGCTCAGCCGCGATGGACGCATGCTCTACGCCGGTCGACAGTTGCTTGAATTCACCGGCATGCGCCCTGAAGAGGTCACGCGCGATTTTCGCGAGAGGGTGATCCATGCCGAAGACCTCGAGCGATTACGAGCCGTACGGCAGCTCGGGTTTTCGGGCGACGTTCCCTTCGAGCTCGAACAACGATACCGGCGAAAAGATGGCCAGTATCGTTGGTTTCGCGCCCGGTACCATCCTCTCCGGGACGATCAGGGCGGGGTGGTGCGGTGGTACACCACGGCGATCGACATCCTCGAAAGGAGAACCTGGCGCTTCGCAAGGAGATCGAGCGGTCTTCCACGTTCGAGGAGATCGTCGGATCCTCGGACCGGCTCCGAACGGTGTTGTCGCAGATCACGAAGGTGGCGCCGACCGATTCCACGGTTCTCATCTACGGTGAAACCGGTACAGGGAAAGAGCTCGTGGCTCGAGCCATACACGCCAAATCGAAACGGGCGGCGCGAGCGTTCGTCAGCGTGAACTGTGCCGCGATCCCGCAGGGGCTCATCGCTTCAGAGTTGTTCGGACACTTGAAAGGTGCTTTCTCGGGAGCGCTCCAGAAACGGATCGGCCGCTTCGAATCAGCAGACGGCGGCACGCTCTTCCTCGATGAAGTGGGCGAATTGCCCATGGAAACGCAGATCGCGCTGTTGCGCGTACTTCAGGAGCGCGAATTCGAGCGAGTCGGGAGCGACCGGCCGATTTCCGTGGACGTGCGCGTGCTGGCCGCCACGAATCGCGACCTGAAGGCCGCCGTGGTGAACGGCAGCTTCCGAGAGGATCTGTACTACCGGCTTAATGTATTTCCGATCGCCGTTCCATCGCTGCGCGAACGAGCCGACGACATTCCCTTGCTCGTGAAATACCTGGTGCAGCGCTCAGCGAGCAGCGCGGGCAAGAGAATCAGGCACGTCGACAGGACGACACTGGATTTCCTCAAAACCTACAGTTGGCCGGGCAATGTCCGCGAATTGCAGAACGTCATCGAGCGGGCCGTCATTCTATGCGAGGGCGATACGCTCTCCGTCGACGAGAGCTGGTTCAAGCATGATGCGGGGCGGCCTGCAACAGCGAGAGAGTCCTTCACCACAAGCTCGATCGGTCACGAACGGCAGATGATCGAAGCTGCGCTAAAGGAGTCGCGAGGCCGCATTGCGGGCCCGTTCGGAGCCGCGGCAGAACTCGGAATTCCGAGGCAGACCCTGGATTCGAAGATCGCCGCACTCGGCATCGACAAGCAGCAGTTCAAGGGCTGAGCCTCGGTTCGACGCCTCTCACAGGTTGCTATCCAGCAAGGCGGCGAGCTTCGATTTCGAGATCGTGCCGACTTGCTGCACCGCCACGGTGCCGTTCCTGAACAATATCAACGTCGGGATGCCGCGGATGCCGAACTTGGGCGGCGTCTGCGGATTCTCGTCGATATTGATCTTCGCGATGGTGAGTCGGTCCTTGTAATCCTCGGCGATCTCGTCGAGGAGCGGCGCCATCATCTTGCACGGACCGCACCAATCTGCCCAGAAATGGAGCAGCACCGGCTTGCTGGATTCGAGAATGTCCTGATCGAACGTGGCGTCACTGGTGTGAACAATGTTCGTGCGCATTCGAAATACCTCCTTGTCCTCCAACAGTGATAGCTCTTTCATTGATCGCCTCGCCTTTGACACTCCATAGGGGCGTAAAAAATCGTGAGTAGCGGTCGATCGACGTAACCAACCGACTGCAACTACACCTGCGCGAAACCGCCGTCGACGAACAATTCCGTTCCTGTGATGTAGCTCGCGTCGTCGGATGCGAGAAACACGACGGCCTTCGCGATCTCATCGGGTGTGCCGAATCTGCCGATAGGAACACTGCCGGAAAGGATCTTCATGCGTTCCTCGGCCGCCTCTATTGAATGCCATGGGGGCGTGTCGGTATAGCCCGGGCTCACCGCGTTCACGCGAATGCGACGACCCTTCAAGTCCGTGGTCCATGTTCGCGCGAACGAGCGCACGGCGGCTTTGGTAGCGCTATAAATACTCCAGTCTGGAAACCCTTTACTGGCAACGACGGATGCATTCAGGATGATCTACGCACCATCCGGCATTAGCGGAAGCGCCTTCTGCACCGTGAACAGGAGGCCTTTCACATTGCTATTGAAGAGCGAGTCAAAATGCTCCTCAGTGATCTTGCCCAAGGGGGCAAGCAGCGCAGCACCGGCATTGGCGAACACAGTATCGAGCTTGCCCTTCTCCCGCTTGATCTGCGCTAAGAGGCGATCGAGATCTACAAGGCTCGACACGTCTCCTTGTACGCCGGTCACATTTCTTCCGATCTCCTTGACCGCGCGAGCCAACTCCGGATCACGGCGCCCTGTGATAAAGACGTGCGCCCCATCGTTCACAAACTGCTTCGCCGTCGCGAGGCCAATGCCACTGTTGCCACCAGTAATGAGTGCGATTTTTCGTTCAAGCTTGTTCATGTATACCTCTCGTATCGTCAAGGCCTTTCAGATTGTGAGGATGACTCTGCCAAAGGGGCGGCCCTCAACCAGGTAACGCAGCGCATCGGCTGCTTCGGCGAGCGGGAAGGTCTCATTGCACGCATACTCATGCGCTTCTCCTTCATGCGCCTCAGCCCGCAACGGCCTCGGCAGGGCTCCAGTCTGCAACCCAGTTTCCATCGCGCAGCATCTCGTCTCCGGTATGTGGCGTGAACTCCACCAGGACCGTGCCGCACGCGTCCGATGATGCGTATGGCGGTTCGTTGTCCATCTGAGCTCCGTTCGAGCTTTAGCATTGGCCTCTTTAACGCAAGGAAAGGGCCAGAGACCAACTCGCGGAATCCAAAGATGTTTTCAATTCGGCGTCATGCCGACGCTATCAAAAACTGACGAGTTATCAGAAAAGAATGCTGATGCAGCGGCCGCGAAGCCGGTGCGTGCGCATAGAGGTGCACATCTGTCACCACATCATCGAGCATCTATCGACGCGAACGATGATTCGTATCGAGAAATATAGGCTACCGCGATCGGCAACGCGGCTATACCGTACCCAATAACAACGATCACATTTGACGGAGAACGCGCATGCTGAAAATAGCCATTATCACCGGGAGCACCCGTCCCGGCCGCAAGAGCGAAGCTGTCGCACGCTGGGTCTACGGTATCGCTTCGAAACGCAGCGATGCGTCGTTTGAGGTCGTAGACATCGCAGCGTTCGAGTTGCCGCTCCTCGACGAACCGGTTCCGCCTTCGCTGAACCAGTACACAAAGCCGCACACGAAGGCCTGGGCCGCGAAGATCGCGACCTTCGACGCATTCGTGTTCGTCACGCCCGAGTACAACCATTCGACTTCGGGCGCGCTCAAGAACGCAATCGACTTTCTCTTTCGCGAGTGGAACGACAAGGCCGCGGGCTTCGTCGGCTACGGCGGAGTCGGTGGCGCACGCGCGGTCGAGCATTTGCGACTCATCATGGGCGAGATCAAGGTTGCCGACGTCCGGGCCCAGGTCGCCCTGTCGATGTTTACCGATTTCGAAAACTTCTCCACATTCAAACCCGCCCCTCAACAGGAGACGGCGGTCAACGCGATGCTCGATGACTTGATCCCCTGGGGCCGGGCGCTACAAACCCTACGAACTTCAGGCACCAAAGGAGGTGCACGATGACTATAGATATGAAAATGCCTGCAGCGACGACCCTTAGAGGGACAGCGGAAGCACGCGCTCGCCGTATCGTCCACCGTACGCGTGGCCGTTCGCATGGACCGATCACACGGCTCGTCAGCCCGTCCGACGTGGGCGAGCTCATGAAGCCTTTCGTGTTTCTGGATTATTTCGACATCGATCCGAAGCACATGCCGGCGATTGGTTTTCATCCGCATTCCGGCATCGCGACGCTTACTGTCCTTCTGGAGGGGCAGATTTCCTACGAGGAAACATCCGGAACGAAAGGGGTCATCGAGCCGGGCGGCGTTGAATGGATGCGCGCGGCGGGCGGCGTATGGCACACCGGGGGTGCCGTCGGAACAGCGCGCGCCAAGGGCTATCAGCTATGGATCGCTCTTCCTCCGGAGATGGAAAGCATCGAATCGGAGGCCCAGTACCTCGGACGCGAGCACTTTCGCGCGCACGGTCCGGCACGCGTCACCGTGGGCCGGTACGGCGAAGGCACGAGCGAGGTGCGCGCGCCTGCGACGATCAACTACCTCGACGCTGCGCTGAAGAAGGGCGAGAAATGGCGTTACGAGCCGCCGGACCATCACACGGTTGGCTGGATCGCCGTGCACCGAGGAAAGCTCGCCGCGCCCGAGATCGTAGATAAGGGCGAGCTGGCGGTGTTCGAAGAATCGAATGGTGCTCTCGAATTCGAAGCGCTGGAAGACACGGGCTTCATTCTGGGTTCGGCTGTCAAGCATCCATACGATCTCGTTCTCGGCACCTACTCCGTACATACGAGCAAGCAGGCGCTCGAAAGAGGCGAGGAAAAAATCGTAGAGATCCGCAAGCGTCTGCGGGCCGAAGGTCGTCTGTGAAGATCCGCAACTCTCCGGCGCGGCTCATGCGTCTCAGAGCCCTCGACGGCGGACCAGCCGCAGAGTCCTCCCTGCCACGCTCTTCCCGGCCCGAGTTCCAATGGCGCCCTTATGCTCGCCGGATCGGACCTGATCGAGCAGCCACTCTTGGAACACTTGGATTTTTGCGGTGCTCTCCGAGCCCGGCGGATATACGATGAAGTACGAATAGCGCGTGCGAACGCTCTGGGAAAAGAGCCGAACCAGTCGGCCAGATTCCAAGTCGGCTTCGACGAGCGATGCACGCGCCAAGGCGACACCGAGGCCCGCAATGGCCGCCGCAAGCAGCAGCGTTTGGTCGCCGTACCGCGGTCTTTGACCGGCGTCGCGGTAGTCCAAGCCGACCGCCTTGAACCAGATAGACCAAGGCTGTCGCTCATCATGAAGAAGCGGGACTTTCAGGAGATCGCCAGGTGCACGCGCCAGCCGCCTACCTCGGAACGCTGGGCTGCATACCGGAACCAGTTCCTCGTTATAGAGCTTGATTGCCATCAGCCCGGGCCACGCGCCGGGGCCGAACCGCACTGCCATGTCCACCTCATCGCGGGTGAAATCCGTTAGCGACATGGTGGGCCGGATATTCACTTCGATGTCCGGATGACGTTCAATGAACTCCGCGAGGCGCGGCATCAACCAGTATGTAGCGAAACCCGGCACCATACTGATGGTCAGGATCCGATCCCTGTTGCCTGACCGGATCGCCTCGACCCCTTCGGCGATTTCGGTGATGGCGGTCCGCACTCGTTCCAGGAGTCGATGTCCCTCCTCGGTCAGCAGCATGCGTCTGCCGCTGCGCCGAAAGAGCGACATTCCCAGATGCTCTTCCAAACGCTTGATGCGTTGGCTCACCGCGCCATGAGTGACGTGCATTTCATCTGCGGCGTGCGTGAAATTCAAATGCCGGGCAGCCGCTTCGAAGAAGCGAAACGTCTCGAGTGGAGGAAGTGTGCGAGACATGTGGCAATGATAGTTGCGCTAACTGCTGACGTGAGAAACGATCGATGGCAATCGTCGCATCAGCACCGCATCATTCAAGTTCCTGGCGCTCATCGCTGTGAACGAAGCAGAGACCGCAGGGGACGAAGCGATGTACTTGAAAACGAGACATTAGCATTCCGCGGAGCATCCCAATTCATGATGAAAAATGCGAACGTACTAGCGACGGTCTAACGTCGTGCTGCTTGTAACAACGGCAACAATCAGCCCGTCGGGTGACATCTGTTTGAAGCACAAGCCGATCACGCTAAGCAAAAGCTTCTCACGGGGGCGTGATCGGCATAGCGCGCCAACCCGTGCCGATCCGAAACCCGAATTCAATCGCATCGTGCACGGGTGTCGAAAGCCGGAGCGGTGTTGTGCCGTCGCGTAAGTTCGATGCATATGACATCCGTCATTGTGGACCGCGCGCGAGTGCGAGGTGATCCACAATCTAGCGGCGTTCAAAGGCAATGGATGCCGGATCGAGTCCGGCATGATGATTTCAGCGAATCTGTGGGACAGAATAATAGGAGCTGTGATGATTGCGCTCAATGTGAATGGAAAGAGATACGACGTCGACGTCGATCCCGACACGCCGCTCCTGTGGGCGATTCGGGACGTCATCGGACTTACGGGCACCAAGTTCGGTTGCGGAATCGCGCTGTGCGGCGCGTGCACCGTGCATGTAGACGGCAAGGCGACGCGCTCGTGCAGCACGCCCGTATCTGCCGCTGTCGGCAAACGCATCACTACGATCGAGGCTGTCGGCGCGACGCCTGCGGGCAAGAAGATCCAGCAAGCGTGGATCGATCTGGAGGTCCCGCAATGCGGCTACTGCCAGTCCGGTCAGATCATGTCGGCAACGGCATTGCTCACCGCGAAGCCCACTCCGACGGATCGCGATATCGACGCCGCGATGTCCGGAAACATCTGTCGATGCGGCACGTACGCGCGCATCCGCGAGGGAATCAAGCGCGCGGCCCAGGGCTCGGCGAACGACAAGAAAGGGGCGTGAGATGACAGGCAATCGGATCGTCGACTTGGCAGAAGGTAATTTGGTGGATCTTTCGCGTCGCCGCTTCCTGAGCGTGAGCGCGGCAGTGGGCGGGGGTCTCCTCATCGGCTTCACGGCGGGTCCGTCGATCCGCGATGCCGATGCGGCGCAAGGCACTGCTGGCGCGACGTTCGCGCCCAACGCCTTCATCCGCATCGGAAGCGATGGACAGGTTGTCATGATCATGCCCTACGTTGAGATGGGCCAAGGCACCTACACCTCCATCCCGATGCTGATCGCCGAAGAGCTCGAGGTGGATCTGAAGCAGGTGCGGGTGGAGCATGCACCGCCCAACGAGAAGCTCTACGGCAATCCTTTGCTTGGTGGCCTGCAGGCAACCGGCAACTCGAACGCGGTACGCGCATCGTGGCAACCGCTGCGCCAAGCCGGTGCGACCGCGAGAACCGTGCTCGTGTCGGCGGCAGCGAAGCGCTGGAATGTCGATCCGTCGTCGTGCCGCGCGCAAAGCGGTACCGTGCGTCACGTGCCCACGGGGAGAAGCATCAAGTATGGCGACCTGGCCGCGGACGCCGCACGCCTGCCCGTGCCCGAGAACGTCGTCCTCAAGCAGCGGGCGGATTTCAAGCTCATCGGCACGCCGGCCAAGCGCCTGGACACACCGTCGAAGGTGAACGGGTCCGCGGTCTATGGCATCGATGCTCGACCGCCAGGCGTGAAGTTCGCGACGCTCGCGCAATCGCCGGTCTTCGGCGGTCGTGTAAAGAGCGTGGATGATGCGAAGGCCAAGGCCGTCAAGGGCGTGCGTCAGATCGTACGGCTCGACGATGCCGTCGCGGTCGTGGCCGACCATATGGGGGCTGCGAAGAAAGGGCTGGCGGCGCTGGTGATCGAATGGGACGACGGCCCACACGCCAAGCTCGACACGGAACAGATCGTGGACGAGCTCAAAAAGGCGACGCTCAATTCGGGGTCGGTTGCACAGAACATCGGCAGTATCGAGAAGGCTATGGCGACCGCTGTCACCAAGGTCGATGCGGCCTACCAGGTTCCGTTCCTCGCGCACGCGACAATGGAGCCGATGAACTGCACGGTTCATGTCCGCAAGGACGGCTGCGAAGTCTGGGTCGGCAACCAGGTCCTCGCGCGAGCCCAGGCCACTGCTGCAAAGACCACCGGACTGCCGTTGGATAAAGTCGTGGTTCACAATCACCTGATCGGCGGCGGCTTCGGCCGCCGGCTCGAGATCGACGGCGTCACCCGCGCTGTTCAGATCGCCATGCAGGTGGAGGGGCCGGTGAAGGTCGTTTGGACCCGCGAGGAAGACATTCAGCACGACATGTATCGGCCCTGCTTCTTCGACCGGATATCCGCGGGTCTCGATAACAAGGGAATGCCGGTTGCCTGGAACCATCGCTTCGCCGGCTCCTCGATCATTGCGAGATGGGCCCCTCCTCTATTCAAGGATGGGCTCGACCCGGACACGACTGAGGGCGCGATCGATCTGGTTTATGCCCTTCCGAACATTCACGTCGAGTATCTACGGGCGGAACCCCCCGGCATTCCGACGGCCTTCTGGCGCAGCGTCGGGCCGTCGCACAACGTCTTCGTGACCGAAAGCTTCATGGACGAGCTGGCGGCAGCGGCGAAGCAGGATGCGGTCGCCTATCGGCAGGCGCTCCTCGACAAGACGCCGCGCGCCAAGGCCGTCCTCGAGCTTGCGGCGCAAAAGGCAGGCTGGGGAAAGCCCTTGCCTAAAGGGGTGGGTCGTGGCGTCTCTGTCCAGTTCGTCTTTGCGACCTATTTGGCGCAGGTTGCCGAAGTCGAGGTGTCGAAGGACGGAGCGGTTCATGTCCGGCGCGTTGTCTGCGCGGTCGATTGCGGCACCGTCGTCAATCCCGATACGGTTCGGGCGCAGATCCAGAGCGCGATCATCTTCGGCATCACGGCGGCGCTCCATGGACAGATCACGCTGAAGGGCGGTCGTGTCGAGCAGAGCAATTTCCACGATTACCGGATGCTGCGGATGAATGAGGCGCCGGCAATCGAGGTTTACATCGTGAACAGCGTCGAGCCGCCGGGAGGGATGGGCGAGGCCGGAACCTCGGCGATCGCTCCGGCAGTGACCAATGCGATCTTTGCAGCGACGGGCACACGAGTGCGCAGGTTGCCGGTGGCGGATCAGGCCAAGCATGTCTGACGAGGTCAAAGCTAGCGACCCGGGCGCAAGTTCCGCGACCCCGCCACTCGGGCCTACATTCACATAATATATAGGGGCTGCGACTACTCCTGGTACGGAACGAAACCGTATTTCAACTGCAGATCGAGGACCCGCGGTGAGCCAGAATAGTCAATGAATCGCTTCTGCAGCCCCTCTGGCACAGCTCGAGTAACCAATAATAGTGGTCTCGACAAGGGATACGCGTGATTCTGTATGGTACGACTCGCCGCGGGAATGCCCTCAAATGTCAGCAGCTTGATAACAGTGCCTGCCTTTACGCTGCGCTCTGAACTTGCGACCGATGCGATCGTAACGGCGTTCGGTTCGGACGCTGCAAATCTGATCGCATCATCGTTATCAGTGACTACGATATTCGGCCCGATCTGTTCGCGTTTAAGTTTTAGGTACTCGAGGATGAAGTATGTGGAGCCCTCACCGGTGCGCCAAGCAAGCTTAACCGGCGCGTCCCGGCCACCCAACGATTTCCAGTTGGCTATGCGCCCCGTGAGAATACCGATCAAGTCCCTCGACGCGAGGTTTTTCACCGGATTGTCGCCATTAACAAGAATGGCTACGCCGTCGCGCGCGATCGGATGACCAAACAAATTTCGTTCCCCATTCTGCAAACCCCGCTGCAACATTGCGATGTCCGCAGCACCGGCGCGCACAATCGATAAGCCTTCAGCAACGCCGGTCAACCGCAGCTCAATGCGTACCCCGGGATTGAGGCCTTCAAACCGCCGGCTGATGTCCGTCATCAATGGCATAAAAAGCGCTGCACCGACGATGACCAGCTTACGCTGGCCGACGGAGGAATTCGGCTGTTGCGCCTGGACGGTGGCAGCGAACAAGATGGCTAATGCGAAACCCTGCAAACTTCGGCTAATCATGTTTTCCCGGATTGAGCTGCTTGTAGACGGAGCGGCCTGATTGTAATACGGCGGT
>JAQGNH010000136.1 GCA_028291945.1 Betaproteobacteria bacterium | reverse complement strand
TGGGCTGCGGCGTTGGCGCTCAGTGCGATCAGGATCTGCAGTGCGCACAATCGCATCAGGCTGCTGTATGGCTTCGTCATGTTGCCTCCTCGATTATTATTATCCGGGACTTCGTTGACCGTAATGCAGATCGGGTGATACGTTCAAGAGCCCCAGAGGAGAAAGTGATGCACGTTGATGGCACGTGTCATTGCGGTGACATTACCTACACGGCAGAGATCGATCCAGCCAAGGTGATCATCTGTCACTGCACCGACTGCCAGGTGCTGAGCAGCTCGGCATTCCGTATGGTGGTCCTCGCCGAGAAAGGCACTTTCCGGTTGCTTGGCGGCAAGCCGACAATTTATTTCAAGACGGCCGATAGTGGCAGAAAGCGCGCACATGCCTTCTGCCCCAAGTGCGGCACGCAGATGTACGCGACGCCCCCGGGCGAGAATCCAGAGCAGCACTACGGATTGCGCGTCGGATCGATTCGCCAGCGCGCGCAATTGCGCCCCTCGCGGCAACTGTGGTGCAGTTCTGCATTCGGCTGGCTCGACGACATTGCATCCGTCCCGCGGAGTGAGAGCGCGAGCTTGACTCCACCATGAGCTGGATCGTTCCGCACCGACGACCGGTCGCGATCCGGTTCTAGAAAGATAGGCAGAGCTCCATACAGGCGCACAGCCCCCTGACCGTCCGCGTGGCGGTCCTCTTCTTCCTGCCGCTCATCATTTCGACCGAGCTGCATCAGCTTTCGCATTCTCTGGTTCACGCGTTTCTCGCTCGGCTGGGCGACGCCACCATTACGTTGGCCGCCTTCAGCATCGCGTTCGCGTTCAATACCACGTTCAGCGGCATCATTTCCGTCGAAGTCCAGGCGGCAATGTCCTACATCACCGACAAGCGCTCGTTCTGGCGGATTGCGCGCTTCTACTTCGCCATTGCCCTGGTGCCGTTTTTCGTGATCGAAACGGTCGCCCTCACGCCGATCGGCGATTGGGTGTTCGGGGTGGTGATCGGCGCGAGCCCGGAGGCGACCCGGCTGGCGAAGCTGGCATCGGGAGTCATGGCCCTGTGGATTTTCCCGAATCAGGTACGCAACATGGCCACCGCGCTGTGCATGATGCACCGGCGTACGCTTCCGATTTCCTACGCGACGATCATACGGCTTGTTTCGCAGGCGCTCATGCTGATGGTGCTGCCATTCTGGATGGAAGGGGCGGTGGCCGGCGCGGCATCTCTGATCGCATGCATGAGCGTGGAAGCGATCTACATGTACTGGGCCAGCCGCGCCTACTATGCCGAACTGCCCGCGGAAGGCGGCGAGCAGGCCTCTTACCGTTACATGTGGAGATTTTCCTGGCCACTGATGGTTACCCAGGTCACTGAGAACGGCGTTTCCTTCGTCATCAACTTCTTCCTCGGTCGTCTTGCCAATCCCGACCTGGCGCTGGCGGCTTTCGGCGTAGTCAACGCGCTCAATTCACTGGTTGCCTCGCCGCTGCGTAACATGGTGCAGACGGGGCAAGCTCTCGTGCACAACCGTCACGACATGCATGTGATGCTGCGCTTTGCGCACAGGCTGACGCTGGTGTACGTAGTGCTTGTCGGGATTCTTTTCTACACACCCGTGCGCGACGTGATCCTGAGCGGGATCATGGGGCTACCCAGCACGCTGAGCAGCTACGCGACGCCGGGCATCAAGATGGTGCTGCTGGTCGTGGTCGTCTGGGGTTACGCATCGCTGTTTCGCGGCCTGCTTGCCGCAATGCGCCGAACGGGCGCGATCGCGGCCAGCGCCGTGATGCGGCTTGTGGTGGTGACTGCCGTAGGCAGCGTCACGCTCATCGCGCCGCACCTCAACGGCGCAGCGGTTGGTGTCGCGGCGGTTAGCGCCGCGTTCCTTACCGAAGCGCTGATTCTTGGCTTACGCCTGGTCTACTGCAACCGCGAGACGGGCCCGCTGTTTGCGCGTGAGAGCTGACCCGCATACTTCACGTCCCTGAGCGTTTTCATAGGCACGCGCTCGGCGAGTCAATCGGCGCGGATACGCGCCGCCTGCACCACGTTCCTCCACCTCACGAAATCAGCGCGCATGAATGTGTCGAGCTCGCCGGGTGTGCTGGCCACGACGTCGATGCCTTCTTTGAAGAGCTTCTCTTTCATCGCGGGCGCGAGCAGGCCGCGAGCGATCTCGCTCTGGATCTGGTTCACGAGCGCGGCCGGCATACCAGCCGGACCGATCAGCGCGTGCCACCCTTTCACTTCGATATCCTTGTATCCGCTCTCGTCGACAGTGGGGATCTCCGGTGCGAGCGCTGATCGTTTCAGGCTGCCCACGGCCAATATCCGCGAGCGCCCGGCTTCGTGATACGGCAGCGCAGTGCGCAGCACGTCAAACATGGTGTGGACGTGTCCGCCCAGGAAATCGATACGAGAAGGCGCCGCACCCTTGTAGGGGATGTGAACGATGTCGATCTTCGCAGCCATTTTGAAAAGCTCCATCCCGAGATGGTTTGGAGCGCCGTTGCCGGACGACGAATAGCTCATCTTGCCCGGATAGCTCTTCGCGAGCGCCACGAACTCTTTGACCGTCTTCACCGGGATCGAGGGGTGGACGACCAGCGCGTTGTACTGCGTCACGATAAGCGATATCGGCGTGAAATCCTTGATGGGATCGTAACCCGCACGCGCATAGATGCTCGGGTTCACGGTGTGCGTGCCATAGCAGACGTAGAGCGTGTAGCCGTCGGGCGGCGCTTTTGCGACCAACTCCGCCGCGATATTGCCGCTCGCGCCAGGACGCGGTTCGACGATGAAAGGTTGCCCCCACGCCTGGTTGAATAGCTGCCCGATCAGACGCGCGCTGATCTCGCTACCGCCGCCGGCCGGCGTGCCTATCACGATGCGTATTGGTTTGGCCGGGTAGCTCGTCTGCGCGACGCCCCCGCCGCTCAGGATCAGGACCGCGGCGCTGCACATCGCAGCATGTAGACGCGCGCGCATTGTTGTCTCCCTCCTACGGTCGAGTGCTCTGTTATACCATCTTGGCCTGCCGGCCTTCGGGCGCGGCTGATGCCGGTTGACCGGCGCATGGAGGCGAAGATGGAACAGCACTTGAAAGGTAGATCAGCGATCGTAACGGGAGCAGGCCGTGGCATTGGGCGCGAGATCGCC
>JAQGNH010000110.1 GCA_028291945.1 Betaproteobacteria bacterium | reverse complement strand
CATTTACGGGCGGCGCATCGATTCGAAACGGACCGTTGGGCAGCTTCGACGGATACCGCGTGTCAGGCTTGCCTTGAGCGTTATAGACAGGAGGTAAGTACGGTAAGGGTTTACCGTCATGATCGAGCTGCGTCTTCTGTTCTTGCGTCGCATTGGCAACGCCGTTTGCGTCGGGGAACATGCCGTACATGTTGTCAAAGCTGTGGTTCTCGGCGTAAATCACAACGATGTTTTCGATGCGATCTACATCTGTCCGACGAGTGGTATCGACAGCACAGGCGCTAACAAGCGCAACAGCGAATGCTAATGAGCATACTGATGTGTACTTCAAGATTCCTCCCGTATGACCCGAAGTTTGGGTGAAGCGCGGGCTAGACCATCGGGCTAGACCATCGGGCTAGTCCTCGGGATGATATCTTGAGGCGTGGTTCGCCGCATGAGCCAGTCGCCGGCGCGAGCGCGTGGTGCGGCATCGGCGTAGACGTTTCTGCATCAACGTGCACGAACGCATGTGCGCGATTGCCGAATCAGCAATCAGTGGCTGTTGTTGCGAGCTTTACTTGAAGGAGCATTCGGCCGTCAGCAGGGCAGCATAGAACGAGCTCGGCGCTGCGAGCTGCGCTCTAACACGTCGTGTTACGAAATACTAACGGCGGTGAAACTGTGGCCGTGCGACAGACAAAGGGGCCGCGCGCTCGTCTTTGTGGCGAAAGGCGATGCGACCCTTCGTCAGATCGTACGGCGACATCTCGAGCGTGACCCGGTCGCCGGCGATGATGCGGATGCGATGCTTGCGAATTTTGCCTGAAGCGTAGGCCGTGATCTCGCACCCGTTGTCTAGCTTTACACGAAAGATGGTGTTGGGAAGCACTTCGTTCACCACACCTTCCAACGCCACCATCTCTTCTTTTGCCATATGAATGCTCCATGGGGCTGCAGGGAGCGGCAGCATGCCGTCTCCCTCCAGCTTCGGTGGAAATACTCGAGTGCGGAGAAACAGCGAGTCCGCTACGAAGCGGCTCGCCGACGGGAAATTACAGCGCTTTCAGATTGGCGGCCGACAGGCGCCCATCGCGTCCGCGCTCGACTTCGAAAGACACTTTCTGATTTTCAGTGAGATTCTGCAGACCGGAACCCTGGACGGCAGAGATGTGAACGAAAACGTCCTTGGAGCCGTCTTCGGGGGCGATGAAGCCAAAACCTTTGGTGGCGTCGAAGAACTTGACGGTGCCGGATTGCATGGTGATTCCTTTCCAATAAAAACACGCCCACCCGGACTCGGGCAGGGATTAAATGACGATCGGAAAGACCAGCAGACAACCCCGCGGGGGGCGGGAAGAGTAACCGACAACCGATTCGAAGCGCGAGTATGCGGGTTGCGCGCCCGCTTGGCAATACATTTAATCGAAGCCGAAGCGGCCTGCTAACCCAACTTGGTGAGAGCGATGCGTCCTTTGACTGTCGTGCGCATTAGCAATGAGTTCGGTTCGCGCTCGATGAGGCGGGCACCCATAAGGCGGTGTGCAATCGCTGCCGGGATGGCGTCGGTACCTTTCTTACGGTCGGCTTGGCGCAAGAACGAGATATCTGAAAGTGTGACGGTCATAACTGCTCCGTTGCGTGAATGGAATGCGCGAAAAAACCGGATGTCCCATCACGGGCTATCCGCCTTCGCCTGCGGCATAGAGCAATAAACGAGCCCGCGGCTCGATATACCTGAAACGTGCCCGCATTGACCAGTGATCTCATGTAAAGTAGCTCAACACTGTGTGGTGTGTGTGATTCCCGGCAGACGCTGGCACTCCAGCCTGGGGGACACACGCAAAACGGACCCGCTGGCCGATTTAGCTTTTTATTGACCGTTGCAAACCGTTCGGCTTGGCTTTCCGCTGCGCTGCCCGATACGAAAGGCCCGTGGCTCGGCTCTGAACGGGCTGTGCTCTGCGGGTTCGCATCAACTACGACGTACATTCACCTGCGCGAGCATATGAACTTCATCAGCATTATTCAACTGCAGAGTCTTCCCTACTCTTTCGTCGTTGTCTTCGCGCTTCTGGCAGTTTGCGTGATTGGCGGTGTTTGCATCCTCACGTACGTTGGCGTTCACGCCGCGTTCGACGCCAGGAGCGACAACGCGCTCGAGCGTACGCGTCGGGATATATATCTCGCAGAGCAATCGCGTATATACCTCGACCGCAATGGAGCGGCGCCATCGCATTCTGGTGAGTGATTCGCCCGGGTTCGCTCAAGTCGGCGAATTGCACCATTGTTGCTAGCATCCATGATGCGCTGAGCCACGTTGATCAGTGAGGCTCCAGAATGACCGATATCGAAACGCGACCCGAACGCGCAATAGCAGATGCGGACGTCCATTCACTGGCCGCAGACCCCACGTCTCCGGAGCACGACGAGTGGGCATTGGACGAAGCACTTCAGGAAACCTTCCCCGCCAGTGATCCACCGCTCCCGATGCGGCCCGGGAGCAGTATGTCGATTCGTTATGCGCACCGTGCGGCAGAACGCACGCGTCTGCTCCGTATACGACACAGCTGGCAGTGGGCGGCACTTGCAGCCGGAATCGTTCTCGTCGGCGCATTCGCGAGTCGCCTTCTGTCACGTTACAACGGCAAGATCGTCTTGTAGCTAACCCTACTGGGTCCGTGCCGCCGTACTCGAGCGCGGGTCCGCAAGTGTGCGGAAGGAGTCGGCGCACTAGACCTTTGTATAAGTGCAAAGTCGCAGCGCCGGCGCTACTCTCGATCATCGTTCTGTTTTCGGGAAGCCACCATGAGAGACGACTGCCAACCCATTCCTTCGATCTTATGCGTGGAGCCGGACCAGGAGTCGCGCGAATTGCTTCAAGAGGTTCTTGCCGACTACCAAAGCGTACTTGTGTGCAGCGCTTATGAAGGATTGCGCGAGCTCAACACCCACACGTTCGATGCCTTCGTGTTGGAGTCCTGGTTACCGGATCTGTCCGGCGTGCATTTATGTCGTGAGATTCGCAAGGTCGATCCTCGTGTGCCTGTCGTGTTCTGCACGGCAGCGGCTCGAGACCAGGACCGCGCGCGCGGTCTCAGGGCCGGAGCGAGTGCCTATCTGTGCAAACCGATCGAGCCTACGCGGCTGCTGAGCCAGCTCCGTGTGCTGCTCGAGCTGGCGGAGCGCGAGAGCAAACGCGCAGGGGCGCACGTCGAGCGGGTGATTCAGCAGGAGCTCACGGCGCGCACTGCCGATGTTCTGAAACGGTCCGGCGTCGCGAGACAGGCGGCGGCTCGCGCGATCGAAAGAATCTCGCGCGGAAAGGCGTTTCTTGCGTTCGTCCAAGCGGGCGGCACACGGCGCAATTTCGAGAGATCGTGGTCGCACGCATTTGCGCTCGCATGGCAGAGTTACCAGGAGCAGATCGATCGCCGTGAAAGGGACTCGCGGTTGCCCGAACCCAAGAGCACCGTTTGCAACGCCTCGCACGCTTAGCACGTTGCGCTGAGCCGCAGGACAAGCGATCTTGGCAATAGTCAGGATCGCCTTCTCACATCGGGGGAATATCAAGAGCGCATTTGCTCCGCGTTAGCGGCACCCTCCTGCTTTTGCTCGCGTTCCGGATCGGGAAAGCTATCGGACACGAACATGACAAGAAAGGTGAGTGCGCCGACGGTAATTCCGAGCCACCAGAACGAGGTACCGATGGCCATCCCTATTGCGCCGGTAATCCATACGGCTGCGGCGGCCTTCACGCCTTTGATGTCCGCTCCGCTTTTGAAGATGACAGCGCCCCCGAGAAAGCCGATCCCGGAGAGCAGTCCCTGAAGTGTACGGCTGATCGAGCTGGGGTCGGACTGCATGAGCTGCTTGGCGAGCAGCATGAAAGTCGTGCTGCCGATCGCGATCAGCACCATTCCTGCAATCCCGATCGCCTTGTGATGTGCGCGGCGCTCAAAACCGATCAGTCCTCCAATAAATCCGGCGGCGAGCAGACGCACCAGTATCTCCGGAACACTCATTTGCATAGTCTCGATCATGGTTCGTCTCCATCAGCCATGGCTCGCGCTTAGAGCTGACCGGCTGCAGCTCGGATCAGGCGACCTCGTTCGTCATTTTCCCTTGAAGCGGTTGTCGTGGCGATAGCGAACAGACTTCTTACGTGAGCCTGGCTTCGCTGCTGCTGGTCTGGCCCTATCTCCGGCCGCCCCGTGCGAATACTGCCGCACGCCCTACGATTGCGACCCGCCGTGTCTTATTTTCGGCTCACACCGAAGATTTAGCACGTCTCAGCGCGCGCGACGCTGCGCAGCTCTCCGCACACCGCTAGACCGTCGCCCGCAACTAAAAAACGATAAAGTCGGGGGTCCTCGACTCGAACCGACTTGAAACCAGGAGGCGCGATATGAAGGGTAGGTACTTCAAAACGAGTGCAGCGGTAGCGGGCGCGCTTGTATCGGTATTGGTTGCCGGCGGTTGCGCAAACACGTCGTCCGGCAGCGCCATCGCAGTTGCGGAGCAGGGTAGCTTCTTCGTCGGTGGCAGGACCGTGCAGGCGCCCGGCGTATACGACCCGACAAAATCCCCCGCGGGCGTTGATGAAGGTCAGACGTTCTGGGTCGACCAGATGTATGTGCAGTACCAGGTTCCGGTGAATGCGCGGAAGTACCCGCTCATCCTCGTGCACGGTGGGAGCGGCACGGGCCGCGTGTGGGAGACGACTCCTGACGGTCGCGAGGGATATCAAACATTGATGTTACGGCGTGGCTTCCCGGTTTACATCGTCGACTTTCCCCGGCGCGGGCGCGCCGGGTATCCGAGCTTCAACGGGCAGTTCGGCGCTCTCGCTGGAAAGCCCGTCGTTCAAAATCAGACGGGCCAGGCCGGTGTTCAATATGCGTGGTCGCGCTGGCGGCTCGGCCCGCGGTATCCCGAAGTGTTCCCGGTGCAGCAGTTCCCGATGAAAAGCGTCGACCAGTTCATGCGGCATCTCGTTCCGACCGTATCGGACGACCCTGAGATCATCAGCGCGGCTTTGATCAAGTTGCTCAAGCGTATCGGACCTGCGATCGTCGTGACGCACTCGCAGTCCGGTCTTTTTGGGTGGCTCGCGGGAGCGCGTTCACCGAACGTCAAAGGCATCGTGAGCTATGAACCCGGCTTCGTTTTCGCGCAAGGTCAGGTTCCAGCACCGATCGCACTGTTCAAGGGGACGCAGCCTTCGGGCGCGGCGGTGACACAGGCAGAGTTCGCGAACCTCGCCCGCATCCCGATTCAGGTGGTATACGGCGATAACATTCCCAAAGATCCCATACCTGACCTCGTGGCCGATGGACGGCGTGCACAGGTCGTAACTTCAAAGCTTTTCGCGGATGCGCTCGACAGGCAAGGGGGAAATGTGACCGTGCTCCACCTGCCTGATGCGGGCCTTTATGGAAACTCGCACTTCATGTTTTCCGACCTGAACAATGTCGCCGTCGCGGATCAGCTATCGCTGTTCCTCAGTACGAAAGGTCTCGACGTGCGCTAAATGGGCGCGTTGAGTCATCGGCTGACGATCAGCGTGCCTTTCATCGTCGGGTGCAGCGTACACATGTAAGGAAAGCTGCCCGCGTTCCGCGCCGTGTATTTCCACCTCTTGTTCGTTGCGATCTCACGCGAATCAAAGCTGTTGTCTTGCGCTGTCGCGGTATGGGGAAACGGGTCCTTATTGACCCATGTGACGGTGTCACCCGTCTTCACCGTGAGCGTCGCGGGCGTAAAGATGACACCGTCGATGACCACGGTGTGATTCGCTGCAAAAGCAGAGATGCTCACGAAAAGAGCCGCCGACAGCAGACTCGACAGCGCGATCGACACGGCTACGCGCGGAGTACTCATTTCCCTTCCTTGGTCGCAGTTTCTACTTCGCCAACGAAGCCTGAAGATGCTTCGCGTGCTCGAGGTGTGCAACAAATGCCGGGCGTACTTTCACCAGCAACGACTTGAGCTCTTCGTTCTTCGCGTTGGGGATCAGTGTTTTGTCGACCGCGTCGAGCACTGTCTGATGATACGTAACCTCGTTATCGACATAAGCTTTATCGAACTCTGCACCTTTGAGCGCTTTGAGCCGCTTGAGTGTGTCGTCGCCTCCGCTTTTCAAACTCTTGCTCGTGTCGTTCTCTTCAGGCTTGACCTTCAGTTTTGTCACGAGCGCAGTAGCCTGTTTGTTCACCCCCGTATGGTCGGTCACCATGCGCTCGGCGAACGCCTTCACTTCTTTGTTGCCCGACTTCGATTCGGCGAGCTTCCCGGCGTTGATGTCGACCTGGTTCGCCGCAACGACGATTGCTGCGATTTGAGGATCGGTCGGACCCCCGGTTTGCGCAGAGACGGCCGATGCGGCCAGCATGAATACGCCTGCTACAACAAGACCTGATCGGCCCATGATTAAGCTCCTCTCGAGAAATTAAGAATCGGCATCGCCTGCGGTCAGGCGATTCAGAACTGTCGAAACAATGCGATCGCACCGGGTGCCTGCGAATGCAAATGCGTCGGGGGTGGCGATATCGATCTCTCGCGCAAGCGCTTCACGCAGTAGCGCTCTCGCGCGAAAGAGGCGAGTTCGCACGGTTGCCGCAGGAATACCGAGGCAGTCGGCCGTTTCTTCCACGGTCATTTCCTCGAGCTCCCGCATCATGAACACGGTACGGAAAGCGATCGGCAGCGCGTCTATCTTTTGCTCGAGTAGCGCGCGGATTTCTGCGCGTAAAGTGGCATCCTCCGGCGATGGGTTCTTGTCATCAGCCAAGGTGTTCTCCTTCGCGTGCCAGTCCTCGTGGTGCTCGGAAAACGGGATTACGACATTTCGTCTTTGCTGTTTTCGCATCCGCCCCAGTGACTCGTTGATCACGATGCGCGTTATCCACGTCGACAACTTCGATGCGCCGCGAAACGCGCTGATTTGAACGTAGGCTGTGATGTACGCTTCCTGTAGGGCTTCCTCCGCTTCCGAATCGTCCTTGAGAATGGCGCGAGCAACGCGGAAAAGCTGGCGATTACACTGTCGCATCACAACTTCAAAAGACGCGCGATCACCCGAGGCGATTCGCTGCGCGATCTCCAAGTCGCTCAGCTCGTTGCGATCGGGCGTTTTATCCGCCGCTTCCATAAGGCCATCATGTTTGGTCATAGTGGCCCATTAGATGCAGCGGGCGGACGCTGCGTTCCCGCGGTTCTCGGACCTACGCGCTAAGGCGTGGGCAACCGGCAGGGTGCAGCGTATGTCGAAATCGCGAATAGAGTTGCCCAGCAAAGGTCGCTGCGCGAGGTGGGACCGCAAAGCACCACTGGTGCGGGGTTAACGCTTCTGAGGAAGCTCAGCACTGGATTTCGTCTGATTCGCAGCCTTAGACCAATAGACGTGCCAGGGCTGCAAGTCGCCCCGGACAATATCTCGCTTCAATCGCTCGTCGTCGCGTTGATAACCGCGGCGTTGCATGCAAGCGGCTGCAAGCTCGAGCGATTCGCTGTGCACGAGTTCGGGCCGCTGCACCGACTTGGCCAACGCCTTTTCCGCTTCCTGCTTACAGGATATGTAGTCTGCTTCGACGGGATTGCATCCCGTGAGCACGACAAGGCAGGCCACTAGTACGCACGCAGCGCTGCCATGCCTCCCGCTCAACGTGCCGTCGCCTGCTCGAGCCTGCCCGAATCGTTATCCTTCACACGTCTTCCTCGCACTCACGGCACAGCCGAAAGCGCTCACCATGCCTAAAAAATTGAAGCGACGCAGTATAGCGCACGTCTGATGACCGAATAGAGAGGAACCAAACTGGGATCGCGAGCGAAGACAGCTGGACCGCGTTGACAGCGGTATACCCCGGGCAGAGAATGCTGGCAGCGTCGCACACTCGAGTGCAACACCACACTGCCCGTACAGCTTTCAAACCAAAGGGGGATTCACATGCTTACGCCTGAAGAGCTCGCTCGCGTACTGCCTGCAGAGACGTCATCGTTCCCATCGCCGGTGCCGACACAGATCGTTTCCAACGACGAATACATGCCCTCTCCTCAAACTGAGAAGCAGAAACAATACGAAGCGCGCGTCAAAGAGCTTGGATCGGAGCTCGCCAGAAAGCAGGGCATGACGCGCCGCACCTTCTTCAAGAGTGCATCAGGCATGGCCGCGGCGTACCTTGCCATGAACGACGTGTACGGTCCTGTATTCTCGGTGTCGCGCGCTGAGGCCGCGACGCCGGAGATGGCGGACGAGCGCGCGAATGCGCTCAAAAGCCAGTTCATCATGGACATGCACACGCACTTCCTGCGTGACGACACCAGAATCACCGGGTTTATCGCGCAGCGTGCGGCAGTAGGCAAGGCGGGGTGGAACCCGGCTCTGGTCGGCAAGGAGCAGACGATAGACGAGCTGAAGTTCCCGAATTACTTCAAAGAGGTCTTTCTCGACAGCGACACGAAGGTCGCGTGCATCACGGGAGCGCCTTCCGAAGTGCCAGCCGACTGGTTTCTGACCAACGAGATGAAAGCGCAGGCTCGCGCGAAGATCAATAAGGAAGCCGGGACGCGCCGCGCGCTGGCGCATGCGATCTTCACGCCCGGTTACGACGGCTGGATGGAGCAGGTCGATCACGCGCTCAATGATCTGAAACCCGATTCGATGAAGGGTTACACGATCGGGGACAATACCAACAAGCATCTTTCGAAACACCCGTGGCGTCTGGATGACGAAAAGCTCGTCTATCCCGCTTACGAGAGATTCCTCAAGGCGGGTATCAAGAATGTGTGCATTCATAAAGGCCTGTTCCCGCCGGCCGTAGAGGAGAAGTTTCCACACCTGCTCGCTTACTCCGACGTACGTGATGTGGGCAAGGCTGCCAAGGACTGGCCGCAATTGAACTTCATCGTTTATCACTCGGCGTATCGCTGGGCCGGTGGCGGCAAGCCTGAGGACGCATGGGCACAGTTTCAGAAGACAGGACGGATCGAGTGGGTATCCGATCTCGCCGAGATTCCCGAGAAGTACGGCGTCAAGAATGTATACGGCGACCTTGGTCAGATCTTCGCCTGGACGGTCGTGTCAGAGCCACGCCTGGGCGCTGCGGTCATGGGCATATTGGGCAAAGGGCTGGGCTATGATCACGTCGTATGGGGTACCGACGCGGTCTGGACGGGCGCGCCGCAGTGGCAGATCGAAGGGTTGCGCCGGCTCGAGATCCCTGAAGACATGCAGAAGAAATATGGCTACAAGCCACTCGGGCAGGCGGCAAACAGCCCGATCAAGAATGCGATCTTTGGCGAGAACAATGCGAGACTCTATAACTACACGCCGAAGCAGCGTGCGGAGCTCGTGAACGATCGCTACGCGCAGATCAAGGCGAGCTACGATAAGTACGGGGAAGGCCGCAGCAATTTACGTTACGGCTACGTTGCGAAACCGGTAGGCTGAGCTGCACCTCTGTAAGCGCGTCGAGCACCTGAGGGTTCCCTTTAGGATTCTCAGGTCGCTCTCGCCTCGTGCTTTTTTGGAATTTCTTCCGCGAGTCGAAAAGCAGTCATGACGAGGCTCACGTGCGAAAGCGCCTGGGGGAAATTTCCGACCAGACGGCGCGCGGCGACATCGTATTCTTCGGAGAGCAGACCCACGTCATTGCAAAGTCCCAGTATTCTCTCGAACAGCACGCGCGCATCATCGCGCCGATCGAGTAGCAGAAGCGCATTCGCGAGCCACAGCGTGCACGCCAGGAAAACGCCTTCGCCCGGCGGAAGCCCGTCGACCTCTTGCGTGGTGGGATAGCGCAGAACGAATCCGCCCGCCATAAGCTCCCGCTCGATCGTTTCGATAGTGCCGCGCACGCGCGTATCGGTGATCGGCAGGAAGCCGACCTGCGGAATCATCAGTAGACTCGCATCGACAGCCTTGCTGCCGTAGTACTGCACGAAGGTCCCGCGTTCGGCGTCAAAGCCGTTGCGGCACACGTCCTCGTGTATGGACGCACGCACTTCCTTCCATCGATCGACCGGACCTTCGAGGGCGAACTGCTCGGCTGATGCGATCATCCGGTCGAATGCGAGCCAGGCCATGACCTTCGAATGCGTGAAGTGCCGACGCGGCCCGCGCACTTCCCAGATGCCTTCGTCAGGCTCTTTCCAGGCTGACTCGAGAAACCGCAGCATTTCCCGCTCGACGTTCCAGCCATCCGCGTCCGCCTCGAGGCCGGCAACGCGCGCCACGTGCATGGCGCCTGCCACTTCTCCGAAAACGTCGAGCTGAAACTGGCTGTGCGCGGCATTGCCGATACGTACCGGGCGCGAGCTCTCGTATCCCGGCAGCCAGTCGAGCTCCAGTTCGGTCAGCCGCCGCTCTCCCGCAACGCCGTACATGATGTTCACCTGTGAAGGTGTTCCGGCGACGGCTCGGATCAACCAAAGCCGCCATGCGCGCGCTTCCTCGATAAAACCGCTACGCATGAGGGTGTAGAGCGTGAAGGTCGCGTCGCGCAGCCAGCATATGCGATAGTCCCAGTTGCGCACGCCGCCGAGCTGCTCGGGCAGCGAAGTCGTGGGTGCCGCTACGATGCCGCCGGTCGGAGCATAGGTGAGCGCCTTTAACGTTATGAGCGAGCGTACTACGATCTCACGCCACGGTCCGCTATACGAACACCGGCCGGTCCACTCCTGCCACCATTGTTCGGTCTCTTCGAGCGTGGCTGCAGGAGCGATAGTCGGAGGCTCCGGTTCGTGAGAGGGGTACCACGTCATCACGAATGGTTTCGGTTCACCTTCAGCGATCGTAAACTCCGCGACAGTCGTAAGACCTTCGCCCCGCAGCGGCGCGGATGTGTCGAGCACGATCGTGTCCGGCCCCGCGATCGCCCGCACGCCGCCCGGAGTTTTAGAAACCCATGGAACGACCGAGCCATAATCGAAGCGAACAATGAACTGCATGCGCATGGCGACTCGCCCACTGCGCCCGACAACCATCCGCACGAGTCGCGGCTCGCGAGTGCGTGGCGGCATGAAATCGATCACGGTGACTGTACCCGTCGCTGTCTCGAATTCTGTTTCCAGGATGAGCGTATTCGGACGATAGCGTCGGCTGACGCGGCGAATCTCACCGGCCGGTGCAAGCTGCCAGCGGCCGTTCTCGGGTGCGCCGAGCAGTGCCGCGAAGCACGCTCCGGAGTCGAACCGTGGGAGGCACAGCCAGTCTATCGACCCGTCACGCGCAACCAGCGCGGCCGAGTGACAGTCGCCGATCAGCGCGTAATCTTCTATCCTCGAGGGCATGGCTGAATTTTAGTACGAAAAGAAAGACGTTCAATAGTCCCAAGTGAGACTATTGGTGTGCTGCCGGTAGTGTAAGAGCCTCAGTGCTCTCATGCGATTGAAGCGAGTGCTCGAAGGAGTCGATGCTATGAAATACTCAGTTGCGGTACTTCTTGTTTTGCTGTCTGCATGTGGCCCCAGCAACACGCCGCAATCAAGTGAGACGAAAGCTGCGACGGCTACTGGTGGCAGCAGCTCGTGTAGTGCCAGGAACGACGTGGGTAAGGATTGCAAAATCACGTGCCAGGGAGGTCAATCCGCGATGTGCACCAACGGCGCCGGCAGTAATGAGCCGACCTGCGCGTGCACGCCGGCGAAGTAATGCATTGAGCGAGGGGTTTTGATCTGTCGTCCGTCTTGATGTCGGCCGCGCTGCGCATGCAAGTGGGGCGGCCCGCCGATCAGTTCTATTGCAATTTTACAGTGGAGTCATTTGGTGACAGGCAAAGAGCACTTCCTCGACGCAAGCGTCGTTCATTACGAGTGGAACAACGCCATTCCCCCGCGCCTGGAGATTGACCCCGGTGATACGGTAGTGTTCGAGACGCGCGATGCGTCCGACGAATTCTTCTCGATACGCTCGACCCACGAAGATGTCATGCGCCGGGTGTTCAAAGGCCACCCGCTCACGGGCCCGGTGCGCATCCGCAGTGCCCGCCTGGGCGATGTGCTTGCGGTCCACATCGTCGAAGTGGTGCCGCGGGCGACGTTCGGCTGGACGAACGTTCGGCCCGGACGGGGCCTGCTGCCTGAGAGCGAATTCAATCGACCGTTTCTGCAGATTTGGGATGTGTCAGACGGCCGGTTCGCGCGCGGCATGCGTGACATCGCAGTGCCGCTGGAGCCGTTCCCGGGCGTGATGGGCGTCGCGCTCGACGATGCGGGAAGCCACAACACTGCGCCCCCGCGCAAAAACGGCGGCAACATGGATATCAAGCAGCTGACCGCCGGTACGACGGTGTTCCTTCCGGTCTGGGTCGACGGCGCGCTCTTCAGCGTCGGCGACGCGCACGGTGCGCAGGGCGATGGCGAAGTTTGTATCACCGCGGTGGAGATGAATGCGCGCATCACGCTTCAATTCGAGCTGCTGCGGGCTGGGAATCTACCCGAGCCACAGTTGCGCACGCGTGGTCTCGTGTCGCGGGCGGCGAGCGGCCCGCAGTACGCCACTACTGCGCACGGCCCGGATCTTTACGAGTGTGCGCGACAGGCGGTGCGGCACATGATCGAGCATCTGGTGCGCAACCGGGGACTATCGCGTGAGGAGGCTTATATCCTGTGCAGCGTCGCGGTCGATCTGAAGGTCAGCGAAATCGTGGATGCGCCGAACTGGATCGTGTCTGCGTTTCTGCCGGAAATGGTGTTCGGGGGCGGGTAATCGCCGCCCTCGTGTGCGGCTGAGCAGAGACCCAGATCGTATTGCAGCGTGCCTGAAATACGCACGCTGTCGCCCAGATGAAGAGGATTCAAAACTGTCGGGTCAAGTGATGCACGCGAGGACCTGAGCTGCCGCGTGCATCACCGATTTCTATACTTCCGTCATGCGATTTAAAAGCGCTGTGCTCAGCGTTTGCGGGCCCTGGCACTCAGCTTCGCACGTTCGTCCGCCGCTCGCGCAACCGCCTTGATCGTCGCTCGAAGAATCAGTGCTGCAGCTCCAAGCCAGGTCACAGCGATCAAAGCGTTGCCGCCAAGCGCGTGCAGCATATTCATGCTATGACAAAACAGAGCGCCCGGCGCTGAACACTCATCGACCTTCCAGCCATAGCTCAATGCCGAATGGGCCAGGTCAACGCACACCAGTGCGACGATCGATCCGCAGACGGCAATCGTGCGAGGGGCAGGCTTGTCGCGCTGGCTCATGCGTGGAATAGCCCACGGTGCACAGGCGAGCAACAGCAGGAAGGCGATGACACCGATCGCGCCGAAGCTCAGTGCGCCTTTTTGCCAGACACCCCAGGCTGCGAACGTGGCGAGGAGCAGGAACAAAGCTGAGAGCGATGCTTTGAACAGATCCCATACGAATTTCAGCAGGGTAGTACTGGTTACGGTGATCAATACGAGCGGTGTTGTGTTGTGGAGAGCACGCATAAGTAAGCTCCTTTTTCGTGGTCTTACGATATGCGTAGAGCCGCTAAGCCTCCGTGACGGCGGTCACGCGCCGATCGGTCGCCCGTCAAAGGGCGTGCTCAAAGTCTTCCCGGCGAACGTCACTAAGGCACAGCCGCAGACGTCCGAACGCGTCGCTCGCGGCCGGGCGCCGGAGGAGGGGATCCGCCGCTATTTCAGGCCTCCGATCGCAGCGAAAACTCAGCCTTCGCAATACTTGAAACAACATGCAGCGCTGCATCTGAGGCTTTCGATGAAGCGGCGTGCGGCCGGCGACAATACGACTTCTCGCGACACCTAAGTCCGAGGGCGCGCTGCCATGGCAGTCCATCTGCAGCCAAATTCCTGCAGCCGAAATCGTGCTGCAGCGAAGCTTGGCGTCGCTTATTTCAACGCGGAAAGGTAGTCAGCGAGGATAGCTACAGCTGAGTCGGGCAACGCCTGAACGGCTGCAGTCATGTTCCCATCCATGTCGAAGCGGGTGCCGGCCTTGAAGCCCTGCAGCTGTTTAAGAAGGTAGTCCCGCTGCTGTCCCGCAATGCGCGGGATGTGCTGCTGACCTTTGAGAGCGGGGCCGTGACATGACACGCAGTGGTATTCCGCAGTCAGCCGTTGTCCAGCCGTTATGTTAGCGGCATCGGTACGCCTCGCCGATGGCGTAATGGGCTCGCGCGAAAAGTACTCGGCAAGATCGTTCATGTCGGTATTACTCAGATTTGCAGCGACCGGCGACATCTGGGGATCCTTGCGGTTGCCTTCGCGAAACATGACGAGCTGCGTGGTGATGAACTGTTTCGGCTGACCCGCGAGCGACGGCATCGTTGGAACGATCGAGTTACCGCCGGGGCCATGACACGCAATGCACACCTGTGCTTTGTTGCGGCCCGCCCCGGCATCGGCGGCAGAGCTCACGAACGAGGAACAGATCAGAATGGCAGCGAACAATGCGGCCGCCGTTTGCGGTGGAATAAAGCGCTGCCCCGTCACTCGTTGTTACCCTCTTCCGAAAATCTGGTTGCCATTTAGTCGCGCCTGCTCATTGTAGCTGGCTCATCAGTACCGAAACTCGCCTCGAAGTGTGCTTTATTGAGGGATCGTCGATGGGATCAACTTCACCCAGCAGATCATGGTGTGCGCTCGGTAAGCAATGGGACGATGCGCAGTACCGCGGTTTCTGCTTTCGAGCGGAGTGCTGCTTCGTCGTTATTTGCAACGGGATGTGCGATGACCGCGAACGGGTAGCCCCGCAGGCCGTTCAATTCGGCGACCACTTGCGCGCTGCGCTCGAAGCGGTCGGTCATGACCGCGACCGCCGGAATGCCTAGCCGCTCAGCCTCGATGGCGTCGTGCAGACTGCACGACGAGCAACTTCCTCAATCGCCGATCGCAGAGATGATGGCGTCCGCTCCACTCATCTCCGCGATCATTTCCTTCGAGGCCGGCCGAGTGGGGTCTGGCTTACGGCGCCGAATGAACTCACGCACGCCATATCGCGACTGCAGAATTTCGGCCACGAAGTCGAAAAAGCGTTCTGTCCCGATCTTCGCATTGTCGAGCAGACCGATCACTGCGCCGTTTAGCGAGGGCAGCGCCGGCGCCGGGCGAAGGGCTTCCCCTTCCGCACTGAGCCGTGGATCCAGTACTCTAAGAGCCATCGTAGTTTCCTCGAGCTAACGTGTCACACGGGCATTGTAACGGCCAGCGATTTCTTTCCGTACCACGGCGGCACGACAGCGCCAAAGCCACCTGCGGGCCCTCCGGCCGCCACGACGAGTAGATCATCGGGTGTGCGCAGGGCGCGGTATAGACGGTCTTCATCCTTGCGGCCTGCCACTGAAGCTTTTCCGACGTTGCGCCACTCCTTCCGTAGAACGTGCGCCGTTTCGAAGATGTACTGACGAACGTCTCGTTTGCTCCAGCGCGCAGCGGCGAAAATCTGTCGGTGCTGCTTGGGTATTACGATAGCGTAATTACCTTCCCAGATCGAATACGTGAGCATGTTCGCGCGTATCGCGGCGACGTATGTGTCGAGTATCTCCCTTGGATCATGGGTCCACTCGTTCATGACCTGATGGGGAGACTCCGCCGCCATGACTGTGACAGCCGAGCCGCCGGCGGCGAGGCCCCTTTCCACGTGCAAGGGTAGCCACGGACTATCCTGTTCGTCTTCGGCGATACAGAACGTGAACTTGCCAGGATGACCCAGCGTCGAGCGATCGAGGTGCCCAGGCGTTCCGCCGAGTACGTTGAGCAGGAACAGGCGGACACTGCGTCCGATGGTTGCGTTAGCGCGGCTGCCGTTCGCGAAGACGTTATGCGTTGCGTTCATGGCCAATGCCGTCCTTACGGGACCATTCACGATGATAAAGGGTGCGCTGCCACCGGTGCTCGCGGTGCTGCCGTGCAAGCCGTACTGCGGCTCGCACATCGACTTGAGTATCGCAACCACGACAGGCATGTATTCGGGAAGACAGCCGGCCATCAGTGCGGCTATCGCGAGCTTTTCCGCAGTGATGCGGCGTCGGCGAACGGGCTCCGTACCAACGATTTCACCCGGAGCGAGCCGTGCGGCTTCCAGAAAGGTGCGGACTCCGGCCTCGGTGGGTGGTACGATAGGCAGCCCATCTGTCCAGCCGTTTCGCTGGAAGAGCTCGTTGGCCTCGAACGGGCCATCGACCTCGTAGATTTCGCTGGCCAACTTCGCTTCCGTGGTCATCATGGTTCCTCGGTATCCACTGTAAAAAGCGGTCATTGAACAACGGGTGACGTCTGTAGCGCGCTCAGCACCGCGCGAAAGCTCGTATCGCGGCCGGCCTGCTTACATGTAACACATTGTTACGGCCCAGCTTTTAGTCAACTAAATCTCTGCAGGCCCGTTATTGGCAGTATGGGCTCAATGGAGCCATGGAATCAAAACCACTTAACGAGGAGTGATCATGAAGAAACTCATAGCAGTCGCCATCGCGTCCGCCTTCGCATTCGGTTCGTTGTCGAGTTTTGCGGCGGGTTATACGAATGAGCGTCCGATGCCGGCGCACGAACAGGTCTTTCACAAAACGCATGACGCCAAGAATTGGCACAATGTGAGGCACGTGAAGAAACACCGCAAGCATTACGTCAAACGCAACCATCGCCGCTATTAATCGTATTGACCTTAGGGAAAAGGCAGCCTGAGAGGCTGCCTTTTTTTCGTTACAAGCGCCCGGACAGTCGACATCCCGATTTGACCATTGGGTCATTCCCGGCCGTGGGCGCACGCGGTGCAGGGAGCTTCGAGCACGGAAGTCGCGAGGTACGGGAGTTGCTAGCAAAATTTATACGAGCAGAATTATTTGCAAACGTCGTGCCTTTGCCCGTTCAGCCGTGTGCCCGGCAGACATCGACGTGGGCGTTTGCAATCACCCTCGTCGGGAAGTCACCCAGCGAGCTGCTCATGCAAATGCTAAGAGCATATTTTTTAACTCGGAGATCAATGATGGCCAATCGGCGGCAATTCTTGTCAGCAGTCCCCGCTTTTCTTGTTGCGCTTGCTGTGCCCCATGCGTGGGCGCAGCGGAAAGAAAGATCTGAGATCGTTGTCAACGTCGCACCGCCCGCACCTCGTGAAGAGCGAGTACCGCCTCCGCGCCGTGGCTATGTGTGGGCCCCAGGATATTGGCGTTGGGAGGGTCGCCGTCACGTATGGGCAGCAGGTCACTGGGTGAAGGCACGCCGCGGTTACCACTGGACCGCGCCTCGCTGGGAAGAGCGGCAGGGCCGTCACCAATTCCAGCAGGGCCGCTGGGAGCGCGACTAGCTATCGATAATACAGGCGCGATGCGAGGCGATCTGGGGACATCGCGCTGCGCTTGGCAAGATCAATCCGCCTTGATGTTGGCTGCCTTGATCACCGCGCTCCACCTCTGGATTTCGTCATCGAGCAGCTTTGCAGTCTGAGCCGGCGTATTGCCCACCACATCGAGACCAAGATCAGCGAGCCGTTTCTTGGTCTCCGGCGTGGCCAGCGCGGCGACGATCTCCTTGTTGAGCCGTTCGATGATCGCTTGCGATGTTCCGGCGGGCGCTGCGAATCCCACCCAGAAAAGCATCACCATCTTCGGCAATCCTGCTTCCGGCGCTGACGGCACGTCAGGCAGCACCGCGGCGCGCTTGTCGTCTGTCACCATGAGTGCGCGCAACTTGCCCGACTTGATATGTGGAAGAGTAGTTGTCACCGAGCTCACGAGCATCTGCACCTGCCCCGCCATGAGGTCCTGCAGCACTGCGCCGGCGCCCTTGTAAGGCACGTGCACCATATCCACTCCGGCGAGACTCTTGAACAGCTCGCTGCCCAGATGCGTATTGGTGCCGTTACCGCCCGAGCCATAGAACAGTTTTCCGGGAGTCGCTTTCGCGAGGGCTATCAGCTCCTGCACCGACCTCGCCTTCACGGACGGGTGCACGACCATTACGTGTGGAACTGAAATTGCGATCGTGATCGGCGCGAAACTTTTGCGCTGGTCGAACGGCAGATTAGGAATCAGACCGGCGGCAATCGCGAAAGAAAGGTCCATCGTGAGAAGCGTGTATCCGTCCGGCGCCGCGCGCGCGACCGTACTCCATCCGACGATTCCGCCGCCGCCCGTGCGATTGTCTACCAGCACCGGCTTCCCGAGAGCGTTGGTCAAGTCATGAGCGACCATGCGCGCGACGATATCCGTGCTGCCTCCGGTGGCAAACGGCACGACCAGCGTGACAGGCTTGGTGGGGTAGCTCTGTGCGGCGGCGTTACTGAACAGCACCGGCAAGACTACAGCCAGCAGCCGACTGACAGTTCCCATTTTCATCACCGGTTCTCCCTGCGAAATTGTGGTCGTGTCAACTCTGCACGAGCAGGTTGCGCAAGTGCATCAAGCGACTAGTCTATAGATGCGCGCAGCGGTGTCGCGATACAGCGCCGCTTTCTCCGACGCTGAATAGCGCTCCGTGATCCTCTTCAGGGCGTTCCACAGCACCCCGTAGCCGCACGATTGCTTGTCGACCGGGAAATTGCTTTCCATCATGCAACGGCTGGCGCCGAACGCCTCGATGCACGTCTCGACATACGGGTGCCACGCGGTGGCGAGCTCCTCCGAGGAGGGCGGAACGTCGCGCAGATGAAAATCCCAGCCGCAGTACAGCATGCCCAACCCGCCGACTTTCACCGACAAGTTGGGGAACTGCGCAAGCTGGCGGATATGTTGGCGCCAAATTGCGAAAACCTCCTCGCGATTGCCATCATGCGGCGGGATGCCGAGCAAACCGCCCACATGGTTGAGGATGACGGTGGTATCAGGAAAGGCACGCAGCAGATCTGCTAAATCGGGGAGCTGCGGGTGGAACTGCCAGGACTCGAAGGAGAGCCCGAGCGGCTTGAGGTGTGCGAAACCTTTGCGAAACGTCGGGTCGAGCACCTGGTGCTGGGGCACTCCGCGTCGGCCGAATTTTGCGGCATTACCCGTATCCCAGCACACGCCGTGGCGGATGCCGCGCAATCGCCCATTGCCGGCTGCGCTCAGCGCTTCGAGCACCGGCCGCGCACGATCGCCAAGCGTCAGGTCGGCGTGGCCGACGATGCCCGCGCACAACCGGGCCTTGCCGTAGCGGCCGCTTGCGCTCATGGCCGCGATGCCATTGACGAACTCGACTTCGCCGACCGGCTGCATGTCTGACGGGCCGTCGGCGCGGTACATCGATCCGGCTTCGATAAACACCGTGGCAACGATGTTGTGGCCGGTGCTGATATCCTCCACCAGTTCGTGGATCAAATAGCGTCCGCGTCCATCGTCCCAGACATGATGGTGCGGATCGAGAATGGGCAGGTCGGGTTCGAGGGCTGCCTCGTCGCGTTTCTTGGCCCAGTCGTTGAGCTCGGCGCCTTTACGATACGCGTTGCCGCGGAACTCATATGCTTTTGCCATTTGATTTAGTCCTC
>JAQGNH010000109.1 GCA_028291945.1 Betaproteobacteria bacterium | reverse complement strand
TCGAGCAGCAGACTGCGACGAGCGAAGTGCTCAAGCTCATCAGTCGCACCACGTTCGATCTCAAGACGGTGCTGGAGACGCTGGTCGAAAACGCGGTTTTGTTGTGCGGCGCGACTCAGGGTGTGCTATTCCGCCTGGAAAAGAATCTCTACCAGCTCGAAGTCGCATACAACACCCCGCCCGGCTATGTCGCCTGGCGACGCGACAATCCGATTCGGGCGGGGCGCGAAAGCATTACAGGTCGAGCCGTTCTGGAGCGTCGTGCGATTCAGGTGGACGACGTGCTTTCGGATATGGAGTACCGCGGCCCTACCTCGCAGCCGCGCGGCGCGCAGAGAACTATCCTGGCCGTCCCGCTCATACGCGACGAGGTTCCGATCGGCGCGATTGCGATTTTCAGAGATGTCGTTCAGCCCTTTACCGAAAAGCAGGTGCAGCTGGTGACGACGTTCGCTGACCAGGCAGCGATCGCGATCGAGAACGTACGGCTGTTCAACGAGATACAGACCAAAAGTCGTGAGCTCGAGATTGCGAACCGGCACAAGCTGGATTTCCTTTCGAGCATGTCGCACGAGCTGCGAACGCCGCTGAATGCGATCATCGGTTTTTCCGAAGTGCTGCAGGAACGCATGTTCGGTGAGATCAACGAAAAGCAGGCCGAATATCTGAATGACATCCACGGCTCCGGAATGCATCTGCTCTCGCTGATCAACGATATCCTCGATCTGTCGAAGATCGACGCGGGACGGATGGACCTCGAGCTCTCGCGATTCGATCTCGTCGCTGCGCTGAATAGCGCGTTATCGCTGATGCGGGAGCGTGCATCGCGCAACGGTATCATGGTGGAGCTGGATTGCGATCCTGGGCTCGGACACTGGACGGCCGACGAGCGCAAGTTCCGGCAGATCATGCTGAACCTTCTGTCCAACGCGGTGAAATTTACACCTGCGAAAGGCAAAATCAGCGTGCGAGCCCGCCGCAGTGACGGGTGCGTTGTGATCGCGGTGACGGACACGGGTATCGGGATCGAGCCCGCAGACCAGGAGGTCGTCTTCGAGGAGTTCCGCCAAGTCGGCAGCGATTATCTGAAAAAATCCGAAGGCACCGGATTGGGTCTTGCGCTCACCAAGAAATTCGTCGAGCTGCACAACGGCCGCATCGGCCTGCAAAGCAAGGTCGGGAAAGGCTCGACGTTCACGTTCACGCTGCCCGACTTGTCCGACTCCGAACGCACGATCGCTTTTCCGCGCGTTAAACGGCGCGAGGTCGACGATGCGGTGACGGCGATTTTAGTGCCCTCTGTATCGGGCCCAGATCGAACACACGTCGAGGAAGCTGCGGTGACCACAGTTCAGGGGACTCCAAACAGATCACCGGAATTCGACTTGAAACGTAGTGCGCCAGTGCCGGCGCTCGAGAAGTTGCTGGCGAGCTACATGGGCCCGATGGCGAAAATACTCGTTTCCAATGCAATCAAGCGTGCGCACACAGAAGAAGAATTGATCAACGCCCTTGCAGATGTGATCGACAGCGACCAGGACCGCTCAGCGTTTTTGTCGAAAGCAGCGAATGTCATGGCTGGGCACCGTCGCAGCTGACCTCGACCGGTCGGAACGGTACCGCTCGTTTTCGACTTACACGCGTATTCTGCCTGTCACACTTACAATAAGGTTTATGGTGGCGAGACGTTCGACATCGCAATCTGCCTTGGAGACGCAATGGGCCTGATTCTGATCGTCGAAGACAACGAAAAGAACCTGAAGCTCGTGCGCGATGTTCTTCAGTTCAAGGGCTATCAGACGATCGAGGCGATGACGGGTACCGAGGGCGTCCGCCTTGCGCGCGAGCGCCGGCCGGATCTCGTGCTGATGGACATTCAGCTGCCCGATATCAACGGTGTCACTGCCCTCGCGCAACTGCGCGCAGACGCAGCGACGAAAAACATGATCGTTATCGCCGTATCCGCTTCGGTCATGCCGGACGATCAGCAGAGAATCATGGCGTCCGGCTTTGACGCCTACATAACAAAACCGATCAACGTGAAAAGCTTCATTGAGACCGTCGAACAGTTTGCGGGCAAGCCCAAGGGATGAACGATGACGCAGAGGATCCTCGTAGTCGACGATGTCCCGCACAACGTGAAGCTGCTCGCGGACGTATTGACGGTAAAAGGCTATGAGGTCATCACGGCCCAATCCGGCGCCGAAGCCCTGGAGCGCGTACGAAGCGATCGCCCCGATCTGCTGCTGCTCGACGTAATGATGCCCGGCATGTCCGGATATGAAGTTTGCCAGACGATTCGCGCAGATCCGGACATTCGTGTACTGCCAGTGGTACTGGTGACCGCGCTCGATCCTTCCGAGCGCGTAAAGGGACTGGAGGCCGGAGCAGACGATTTTCTGACCAAGCCTATCAATCAGCCGGAGCTGCTCGCGCGGGTGAGATCGCTTCTTCGCATCAAGTCGCTGTACGATCAGATCGAAGCCCAGAAAGCAGAGCTCTCGGAATGGAACAAGACACTGGAGGAACGAGTAGCCGAAGGCGTGGCGCAAGTAGAGCGGCTTTCTCGTATGAAGCGGTTCCTCTCGCCGCAGGTCGCCGACCTGATCCTATCCGGCGGCGTGGACGATCCGCTTCGCAGTCACCGCAGCGAGATCACAGTGGTTTTCATCGACTTGCGCGGCTATACCTCGTTCACCGAAACCGCGGACCCGGAAGAAGTGATGGGTGTTCTCAGTGAATACCACGCCGCGATGGGGGAGCTCATCATGGCTTACCAGGGTACGCTGGAGCGCTTTGCGGGCGATGCGATCATGATTTTCTTCAACGATCCGATTCCGCTGCCGAATCCAGCCCGACAGGCGATCGGAATGGCGCTCGACATGCACACCCGCTTCGCAACGCTCGCCGTGAACTGGAGAAAGCGCGGTTACGATCTCGATATCGGGATCGGCGTTGCTCAGGGTTACGCGACGCTCGGCGGAATCGGTTTCGAAGGCCGCCGCGATTATGGGGCGATCGGCACGGTCTGCTGTCTCGCCGCCCGCCTGTGCAGCGAGGCGAAGGGCGGTCAGACTCTCGTCCCGCAGCGAGTCATGGCCTGCCTGGAAGACTGCGTGGAAGCTGCGAAAATTGGCGAGCTTACGCTCAAAGGCTTTCATCGCCCGGTCGTTGTGTTCAACGTCGCCGCACGTAAAGCGGTAGATTCCGCGGCTTGACGTTGCGCGCCTGATTGGGACGCGTGCGCTACGCCCGGAGAAACGTTCTCCGAAGAGCAGCAAGTATTCGGAAATACTCAATCAGCACGCGGGAATTCAGCGGCGAGACCGGCGCGCGTAACGAAAGCACTGTCGATTTTCTTTACAGACGCAGGTAAACCACTCATGCGTGTCCGGTTGTTGTTTTCGTGACAACATCGCAAGCCACCGAGCGTTAACACCGTAGCGCAAGCAGACGTCGTCGTTGCCGGGCTGCGCTAGTCCCGGACGACGCGCATGTCGATAAGAGTGCGAAAACGGGTGCGGCAGTCTCTGCAATGCGTGTGCTTGCACTCATGGAAACACCACTCCAGCATCGGACTCAATACGACTTGCGACCGATATAGCCTTGTGCTTCAATGAAATAACATTCATCGGCCAAAGGGGGGAAGCTGAATGCGTGCAGTTTTCGACATCGTCATCGTTGCGCTTGTTGCAAGCGCTCTTTCGGGTATGGCGAACGCTGCACGTGCGGCAGAATGGGAGGTGAAAACGGTTTCCGAGGGTGGAAATTCGTGCGTGATCGTCTCCCAGAAAAAACCGATATCCGACGGGTATCAGGAAGTGACCGCACAGTTCGTCGTCGACGGAAAGACATTCGCGATTCAGTCGGACTCGGTTCTGGATCCCAGCTTCAATGACATCGGGCTTAGAGTCGGCGGCAAGGAGTTCTTCAAAGCCGACAAAATAGCCAAGGACAGACAGGCGATCTTCGAGTCCGAGTACGCTTCGCTCGTCAAGTTATTCAAAGCCGGGCTCGTGGGGAGCGTTCAGTTACGCTTCTGGCCGACGTGGCCGACCAAGGGTCCTCAGACCGCTTCATTTAGCCTCATCGGTTTCACGCGTGCCTATGAGGAAGCCAGGTGTGGTCAGTAGGTTCACGGCAACAGTTCCGGAGGTTTCATGGGCATTAGACTGAAGTTCAACCTGGTTCTGACTGCAGTGTTCCTGGTCGGATTTGCGATCGCGGGCTGGATGTCCTACGAGCTGCTGCAGCGTAATGCGCGCGATGAAATCCTGCGCAACGCTCGGCTCATGATCGACACGTCGCTGGCGATTCGCGGCTACACCGTTTCTCAGGTCCGTCCCCATCTGGAGCTGCAGCTCATGCGGACTTTTCTACCGCAGTCCGTTCCCGCCTACGCTGCGACAGAAACACTGACGGAGCTCAGGAAGAAGTATCCGGAATACGGCTACAAGGAAGCGACCCTCAATCCGACCAATCCCCGAAATCGGGCGACCGATTGGGAAGTCGATGTGGTGACCAATTTCAGAAACAACAGCGAGACGAAAGAAATGATCGGCGAGCGTGATACGCCGACCGGCCGCTCGCTGTACATCGCGCGGCCGATCCAGATCGGAAATCAGGCGTGCCTCGCCTGTCACAGTGTTCCGAGCGCGGCGCCGAAGTCAATGCTGAGTCTCTACGGCGAGGCCAACGGATTCGGCTGGAAGCTGAACGAGATCGTCGGGGCTCAGGTCGTATCGGTCCCGATGTCGGTCCCGATCCAGAACGCAAACCGCGCTTTCTTTACTTTCATGACGTCTCTGTTCGGGATATTCGTTCTGGTGTTCGTCGCGTTGAACCTCATGCTGAGCTGGCTCATCGTGCGCCCGATCCAGAGCATGGCGACGGTCGCAGACGCCGTGAGCACCGGTGATTTCGACAAGGCCGAGTTTGCTGAAAAAGGCAAAGACGAGATCGCGGTACTCGGCGCCTCTTTCAACCGGATGCGGCGAAGCCTGCAGAAAGCGATGCAGTTGATCGAGGGCTGACCAACGCGGTCGACGACGACCCGCCGCGACCGTCACTTAACGCGTATGAGTACATCGACACCAATCGATCCGGAGGAGCGCACTGTAATACCAGGCCCGCTGGTCGAGGGTAATGCACTTCCTGCGGGTACGAGACTCGGTGAGTTCGAGGTGATCGGACTCATCGGCGAAGGCGGCTTCGGCATCGTTTATCTTGCGTACGACCATTCGCTCGATCGCAAAGTCGCGCTGAAGGAGTATATGCCCTCGGCCCTCGCCGAGCGCCAGGGCAGCACATCGGTGAAGGTGAAATCGCAGCGCAACGCTGAAACGTTTTCAGCCGGGTTGCGCAGCTTCATCAACGAAGCACGCCTGCTTGCCCAGTTCGACCATCCCTCACTTGTGAAGGTGTATCGTTTCTGGGTTGCGAACGGTACGGCGTACATGGTGATGCCGTTCTACGAAGGCATCACGCTAAAGGAAGCGCTGCGCCGCCGCGGCGGCGCGCCCGACGAGGCGTGGCTCAAGTCGCTCCTCTCGCAGCTGCTCGACGCGCTCGACACGATTCACAGCAGGCAGTGCTACCACCGCGATATCGCGCCCGACAATATTCTGATGCTGTCGGACAATGTGCCGGTGCTTCTCGACTTCGGAGCAGCGCGGCGGGTCATTGGAAATTCGGCTCAGACGCTGACCGTAATCCTGAAGCCCGGATATGCGCCTATTGAGCAGTATGCCGAGGCGCCCAATCTGAAGCAGGGACCCTGGACCGACATCTATGCTCTGGGTTCGGTCGTCTATTTCGCGATCACCGGCCACGCGCCGGCGCCGGCCGTGGCGCGCGTGATCTCCGATCCGCTGGTGCCGCTCTCGCAGGTTGCAGACGGACGTTACAGCGATGCGTTCATCGAAGGCATCCAATCGGCACTCGCAGTCAGACCCGACGAGCGCCCCCAGGATATCGAAAGCTTCAGAGCCGTTCTTGGATTTCCGAAGCCGCAAAGCAAGGCGCAGCCAAGGCAACCAGAGGCTGAACCCACGAGGGCGCCTACCACTACGCCTACTGTGAGCTCGCCAACTCCCCGCGTGACGCAGCCCAGCCAGCCGCCCGTCGCGACATCCCGGTCGACCGTATCAGCGTCACCCCCACCCACTATCGGGCCGTCCGTCGACGCGCAAGTGGAACGCTTGCTCGCCCAGTACATCGGCCCGATGGCCAGAATCTTTTGCGCGAGAGCGCACAAGACGGCGCGCACGCCCGACGAGCTCACGAAGTGCTTAGCAGAAGCGATAGACGACGATACGGACCGCACGGCGTTCATCGCTGCGGCGGCAAAATTACTTCGCGCGAAGCGTCATTGAATGCCGCGAATGTAATGCAGGATCGGCCCATGGACACGCGCAGCGTCTACCGGGGCTCAAGGAATAATGTGCGTCGTTTGTCCCGGAAATTGCACCGTGATCACGCCAGCCCAGAGGCAGTTCAGGGTTGACGTGTTGTTCAGTGCGGGGAAGTTCTTCAGGAGAATAGTAGGAGAGCCGGGGGTCCACGGCGCAGGGGTGTTCGGGATGCAGGGCTGAGGCGTCAACACACCAAGCGCCGCAGCCGTTGCTGCAGCCACTTGCGGATTCGCGGGGCTGATACACATCCCGAATGGCATGATGTTCTTCATGGGCACGTGGTCCATGATGTTCGCTGCGGGCTGAAAGCTGGTATTGACCATTTTCTCGGGCGTGACAACAAGATTGCTTGGCGCCACGCCCATGGTGCACATCAAGACGGCGTTGTTGCATACCTGTAGCGGCATGATGAACTCCTGACGTAAGTTGCGAGAGCATGCTCGCGGCTTCAGGTACTGGTAGCTGCATTGACCGAATACCCTGCAAGTGCTCTATTGCAGCGAGTGAGAAGGCTATCAGTAAACATTCTGGGAGTGATGTTGAGAAAACACAAGAGCGGCCAAGCTTCGAACTGGGTGGACACGTCTGCGCAGCGCACGAGTCACCGCACAGTTGACGGAGCGCGGCAGATATGGAGGAATATGTCTTCCAGAAGAGCCGGAAGCGCAATGAAAAGCAGGTCATACGCGCCATGTCTCTCCACACGAAGAGCTGTGCGCGAGGCTCTTCGGCGGCGCCGTGCGGTTGGGCGGATCAAATGTTCCTCACGGGCGCCTACCCATGGATTTTGACCTTCAACGGATGCTGGCGCCTGTCTCGGACGATGCGCCGAGCGGTCCCGATCTGTCCTACGATCCCGATTTCATCGCGCTCGAGCAGGCAGCGCAGGGCAAGCCCGAACAACAGTTCGGGGAAGCGATCATTCCTGGCGAGGAGCCCGATTGGCAGGACGTGCGCCGTCGCTGCGAAGCGCTGCTGTCACGTACGAAAGATCTGCGTGTTGCCGTTCTGCTCGCGCGCGCACTGACCCGTGTCGCTCACGTCGAGGGGCTGTCGTCGGGTCTCGAACTGATCCGGGAGATGCTGTCCCGTTACTGGGACACGCTGCACCCGCAGCTCGATCATGATGATGGCGATGACCCGACCATGCGCCTCAACGCGCTGGGCTCGCTCGCGGATTCCACTTCGTTTCTGCGCGACATACGCAATGCTTCGCTCGTTTCGTCGCAGCACGGCCGGGTCCTCGTGCGCGACATCCTCGTAAATGCGGGCAAACTACCTCAAACGAACGGCGCAGCGCTCAGTGAAGTCGAGATCGAGGGCGTGCTTCGCAGCGTAGCCAGCGAGAATCCGGACCCGCTCAAGGCAGCAGTGAGCTCGGCTCGAATCGTTGTCGAGCTGGAATCGTTGCTGAGCGACAAGGGCATTCTGAGTCAGGCGCCCGACCTTCGGCCTCTGAATGACGTGCTGCACAGCCTCGTGTCGCCTTGCAACGCCGCCCTGAACGCCGAAGCTGAAGCAGGGGCGGCGACGCCTGGCGTATCCGCAACGCCCGCGACGCGCTCCGCCGGCGGCGCCATCCAGAACCGCGATGACGCAATCCGCGCCTTGGACAACGTCTGCAAGTTCATGGAGCAGGCGGAACCTTCGAACCCCGCCCCACTGCTGATTCGCCGGGCACAGCGCCTGATCGGCAGAAGCTTTGTCGAGATTATCGGAGAGCTCGCTCCGGAGAGCCTGGGGCAGATCCAGAAGCTCGGAGGGCTGGAACAGAAGTAAGCGCTTAGGCATAGACCCAAAGGCGTAGAACGGAGTCGACGAGGGAAACGAACGTGACATAATGGATTCACGAGCTAGGGCAAAGGCAGAAATAGAACGCGGCCCAACGCGGCCAAGATCCTCCCGGAACATTTGATCATTTCGAGGTGAAACCATGGCACAGAGCAGTCAGAAATTTATCGCACGAAACCGCGCTCCGCGCGTGCAGATCGAATATGACGTTGAGCTCTACGGCGCAGAAAAAAAGATTCAGCTGCCGTTCGTCATGGGCGTGCTCTCCGACCTCTCCGGTAAGCCGTCCGATCCTTTGCCGGCAGTAGCGGACCGGAAGTTTCTGGACATCGATGTCGACAACTTCGACAGTCGCATGAAGGCGATCAAGCCGCGCGCCGCTTTCCAGGTGCCGAACACGCTGACCGGCGAGGGCAACATCAGCGTCGACATCACGTTTGAAAGCATGGATGACTTTTCGCCTGCAGCCGTTGCGCAGAAAGTCGATGCATTGAACAAGCTGCTGCAGGCTCGTCAGCAGCTTTCGAATCTGGTCACCTACATGGACGGCAAGTCCGGCGCGGAAGAGCTGATCGCGAAGGTCCTGCAGGATCCAGCGCTGCTGCAGGCGCTCGCCGCGAGCAAGAAGCCCGCGGATCAAGGTGGCGCAGCCTAGTTCTCGTGTGAACCTGTATTGACTCTGGGAGATTCGAATATGGCCGAGACACAAGTTCAGAACCCGCAAGCCGAAGCATTGACGCTCGGGGGAAACGAGCTGGCAAATCTGCTGCAGAAGGAATTCAAGCCGAAGAGCGATGAAGCGAAAGGCGCGGTCGAACAGGCGGTACGCACGCTCGCCGAGCAGGCACTGTCGCAGACCAAGCTCATCGGCAGCGACGTCGTCAAATCGATCGAGGCGATCATTGCCGAGCTCGATCGCAAGCTGTCCGAGCAAGTGAACCTGATCATGCATCACGCGGATTTCCAGCAGCTGGAAGGTGGATGGCGCGGACTTCACTATCTCGTCAACAACACCGAGACCGACGAGATGCTGAAGATCCGTTTCATGAACATCTCGAAGAGCGACCTCGGAAAGACCGTCAAACGCTTCAAAGGCACGAACTGGGACCAGAGCCCGATTTTCAAGAAAGTATACGAAGCGGAGTACGGGCAGTTCGGCGGTGAACCGTTCGGCTGCCTGGTGGGAGACTATTATTTCGACCACAGCCCGCCAGACGTCGAGTTGCTCGGAGAGATGGCCAAGAACGCCGCCGCAGCGCACACGCCTTTCATCGCGGGCTCTTCGCCGAGCGTTATGCAAATGGAATCGTGGCAGGAGCTCGCGAACCCCCGCGATCTGACGAAGATATTCACGACGCCGGAATACGCATCGTGGCGCTCGCTGCGGGAATCGGACGACGCGCGTTACATCGGGCTTGCCATGCCGCGTTTCCTCGCTCGGATACCGTACGGCTCGAGAACCAATCCGGTCGAGGAATTCGATTTCGAGGAAGACACGGGTGCGGCGGATCACAGCCGGTACACGTGGGCTAATTCCGCGTACGCGATGGCTACGAACATTACGCGATCGTTCAAAATGTATGGCTGGTGTTCGAGAATCCGCGGTGTCGAATCAGGCGGTGCCGTAGAGGGCCTGCCTGTTCATACGTTCCCCACGGACGACGGCGGCGTCGATATGAAGTGTCCGACCGAGATCGCCATCAGCGATCGCCGGGAAGCGGAGCTGGCGAAGAATGGCTTCATGCCTCTGCTGCACCGTAAGAACTCCGATTTCGCTGCATTCATCGGTGCTCAATCGCTGCAGAAGCCGTTCGAGTATGACGATCCCGATGCGACCGCGAATGCGAATCTTTCGGCGCGGCTCCCGTATCTGTTTGCGTGCTGTCGCTTCGCGCACTATCTGAAGTGCATCGTGCGCGACAAGGTCGGCTCGTTCAAAGAGCGCTCCGATATGCAGCGCTGGCTGCAGAGCTGGATCATGAACTACGTGGACGGCGATCCGGTGCACTCTTCCGAGCAGACGAAAGCGCGAAAACCACTGGCGGCGGCGGAAGTCGTCGTGGAGGAAGTCGAAGGAAATCCCGGCTACTACACGTCGAAATTTTTCCTCCGGCCGCATTACCAGCTCGAGGGATTGACTGTTTCGTTGCGGCTCGTTTCCAAGTTGCCGTCTGCTAAAGCTGCTTGATTGTCTGCGTGCGCGGCACGCTGACATGTACGGGGCCGATCGGCTGATGCCGGTCGACCAGGGGAAGTCCCAAACCACATAGGAGAGCGATATGGCTGTCGATATGTTTCTGGATCTGGGTAGCATCGAAGGCGAAGCGCAAGACGGAGTATACAAAGGCAAGATCGATGTGCTCTCGTGGAGCTGGGAGCTCAAGAACCAGGGCACTGGCCAGACAGGCGGTGGCTCTGGGACCGGTAAAGTCGAGGTGGATGACATATCGATCACGAAGTGGGCCGATAAGTCGACCCCCACGATAGCCAAGTTTCTGGCGACGGGCGAGCCCATTCCCAAGGCGACGCTGATCGTGCGCAAAGCCGGGAAAGACCCGCTGGAATACATCAAGCTGGAGATGGAGAAGGTTTTCATCACCAAGCAAAGTCACGGCGGAAGCAACAGCGAAGACAAGCTCACGGAGCACATAACGCTCAATTTCGCGAAGTTCAAATTCATCTACACGGAGCAGGCGGATTCGGGCGGGAAAAGCAAGGCGCCGGAATTCGGGTTCAACATCGCGGCGAATCAGCCGGCCTGACGCGGCTCATGGGTGGGAGCGGAAGACGAGTCCGCTTGCATGGACTCTCTTCCGGGCTCCTCGCAGCCGAACGTGTGAACGGTACTGGCTGCGCTGAGCATCACTTGATTTCATACCAACTCGTTTTACAACTTAATCATTTGGTGAGATGCCATGGCCCTCGGCGACATGTTTCTGAAAGTCGTGACTGCCAAAGGCGGGGTAGTCAAAGGTGAGGCGGTCGATGCTCTCCACGGCGGTGAAATCGACGTCGTAGGCTGGAACTGGGGCCTGCGCCAGCACACCGACATGAGCACGGGAGGCCCGAGTTCCAAGAGGACGCTGGACCAGCTCGAGATCACGAAGAAAGTGGACAAAGCTTCGCTTGTGCTCATGCAGGCGGTGTCGACCAACGACGAAGTCAAAAAAGCCACGCTGACCGTGCGCAAAGCCGGGAAGGATCCTCTGGAGTACTTCGTGATTACTCTGGAGGAGGCGCGTGTGACGAGTGTTCAGGCCTGGTCTGAAGCGCCAGAGCTCCGCGAGAAAGTGACACTTTCGTTCAGGAAGATCAGCATCGAGTATAAGCCGCAGGCGAATGAGGGAACGGCGAGCGGCGGTGTGCTGTTCAATGACGAAGTAGGGACCGGGGGGTAATACATGAGTGCCGCTGCGACCGCGGAACAATCGCTTCGCGATGGAGATCCCTCGGCGGCACTGAAGCAGCTGCAGGACGCGGTCCGGGCGAATTCTGCGGATGCGAAGCTGCGCGTCTTCCTTTTTCAGCTGCTTTCCGTGCTCGGGCAATGGGACCGCGCGCTGACGCAGCTCGACGTGGCGGCCACGCTCGACCCCTCCGCGCTGGCGATGGCGCAGACGTATCGTGAGGCTGTGCGGTGCGAGGCGCTGCGCGCGCAGGTGTTCGAGGGGAAGAAGTCACCGATGGTCTTCGGTGAGCCGGAGCCGTGGCTCGCCTTCCTGATCGAAGCTTTGTTGGTGACGGCGCGGGGTCAGCTCGATCAGGCGCAGGCGCTGCGCGCGAAAGCCTTCGACGAGGCGCCGCCCTCCAGTGGGACGATCGACGGGCGTCCCTTTAGCTGGATCGCAGATGCGGACATGCGGCTGGGTCCGGTGCTCGAGAGCGTAATCAACGGCCGCTACTACTGGGTGCCGTTCGCACGGCTGACACGCATTGCATTCGAAGCGCCCGCCGATCTGCGGGATGTCGTATGGACTCCGGCGCACCTGCAACTGGAAAACGGCGGAGAAGCCTATGCGCTCGTGCCCACGCGTTATCACGGCACGGAGCGACTCGACGACAACGACCTCGTGCTCGCGCGTAAAACGCAGTGGCAGGAACAGGGACAGAACTTCTTCTGCGGTTTGGGGCAACGGGTTCTCGCGACGGATGCAGGTGAGTCGTCGTTGATGGACGTACGCGAGATCGTCTTCGGTCCCAATGCGGTCGCAGAGACCTGAGCTGGCACGGACTCGCTATGGCAGAGCTCGCATCTGGAGAGCGCTTGCAGCCCGCGCTGCTCGACCGACTAACCGATGATGATCCCGACAACAAACAGCCGGAGCCGCGAGAAACCCGCGTCATCAACAGGAGCCGGTTTCGCGAGGCGGTGCTGCGCGATCTTGCCTGGTTGCTGAACGCGACACGGCTCAGCGCTCGCGGCGAGCTTGCCGGCCTCACGCATGTCGAGGCCTCGGTGTTGAACTTCGGACTTCCGGCTCTGTCCGGTGAAACCGCTTCGCAGCTCGACACGCTCGCGCTGGAGAACGGTATCAAGCAAGCACTCCACCGCTATGAGCCGCGCATCCTGTCGTCGACACTGGAAGTGAAGGCGCTGATGCGTGAGAACGAGCTCGACCATCACAACGTTGTCAGCATCGAAATCCGCGGAACGCTGTGGGCCCATCCCATACCGATGGAATTATTGCTGCGGACGGACCTCGATCTTGAAACCGGCGAAGTCAGGATTCACGATCTCGCTGCGGCGGGGACACGGTAATGGATCCCAGGCTGCTGCGACATTACAACCAGGAGCTGCAGCATCTGCGCGAAATGGGAGCAGAGTTTGCACAGCAGTTTCCCAAGATCGCTGCCCGGCTGGGCATGTCGGGAATCGAAGTTACCGACCCGTACGTGGAACGTCTGCTCGAAGGCGTCGGTTTCATGGCGGCGCGGGTTCAGGTCAAGCTCGATGCCGAGTTTCCACGGTTTACGCAACGCCTGCTCGAGATCGTCTACCCCAATTTTCTTGCGCCGATGCCGGCAATGCTGGTGGCGCGCTTCGACCCGGACTTGAACGATGCCAATCTGGCCCGCGGCATCACGATTGCGCGTGGAAGCGCGCTGCAGAGCCAGCAAGGCAAAGGCGACAAGACAAGATGTGAGTTTCGCACCGCGCACGATGTGACCTTGTGGCCGCTCGAGATTGCGAGCGCGGAGTACTTCTCCGTCGCTCACGATTTGCCACTCGCCGAATTGCGTCTCGTCCAGCGCGTGAAGGGAGGGCTTCGGTTCAGATTGCGCGCGACCGGCGGACTGCCTTTCAACAAGATCGCAATCGACCGCCTGCGCTTGTATTTTTCCGGCGCTGACGAAGTTGCCTACAAGCTGCACGAGCTTTGCCTCGGATCATGCCTGGGCGCAATCGTGCGCCCGACGTCGCGCCCTTCCGCATGGCACCAGTTCGTGCAGCCCGCAAAGATCCACGGCGCCGGGTATAGCGATGCCGAAGCGTTGCTGCCCCCGACCTTGCGAAGCTTCCAGGGCTATCGGCTGCTGCAGGAGTATTTCAGTTTTCCGCAGCGCTATCTGTTCATCGATATCGACGGGCTCGCGTCCGCGGTTCAGCGCTACGACGGCAGCGAGCTCGAGATCGTGCTGCTGTTCGAGCGCGGCGAGCAGGCGCTTGAAAGCCTGGTCGACGCTTCGAGCGTGGCGTTGTTCTGCACACCGGCGATCAATCTGTTCCCCAAACGCGGAGACCGGATCCACATCACCGACAACACTTATAACTACCATGTGGTGCCGGACAGAACTCGCCCCATGGATTTCGAGGTGTTCGAAGTCACCGGTGTCACGGGCTACGGTATCGGCAGCGACAGCGAGCAGCCCTTTTTCCCGTTTTACGCCGCTTACCACAGCGAGGACACGCGCCACCGCGCGTATTACATGGTGCAGCGCGAGCCGCGTTTGCTATCCGAGAGCCAGAAGCAGACTGGACTGCGAACGACCTATATCGGCGCCGAGGTGTACATCTCGATCGTGGATCCGTCCGAAGCGCCCTACCGCAGCGACCTGCGGCAACTGGCCATTACGACGCTCTGCACCAATCGCGATCTCGCCTTGCAGATGCCGCTGCACACGGGTAAGACCGATTTCAATCTGGATAGCGCCGCGCCGCTGCTATCGATTCGGTGCATCAAAGGACCATCGAAGCCTTACACGGCCATCACCGAAGGCTCCATTGCGTGGCGTTTCATCAGCCACCTCTCGCTGAATTATCTGTCGCTGCTCGATGCAAACGAGGCGGATGGCGCCGCGGCGCTGCGTGAGGTCCTGCAGCTATATACCCCCACCGCCGATGCCGGCATGCGAAAGCAGATCGAGGGCGTACGCAGCATCCGGGCACGGCGCATCGTGCGCCGGTTGCCCGTTCGCGGTCCACTTGCGTACGGCAGAGGACTCGAGATCGATCTGGAAGTCGATGAGCTCGCGTTTCAAGGCGGCAGCGCTTTCCTCTTTGGTACTGTGATGGAGCAATTTTTTGCGCGCCATGTCTCCATGAATTCGTTTACGGAAACCGTGCTGCGCTCGCTCGGGCGTGGGCACATCATGCGCTGGGTACCGCGGTGCGGCGAACGGCCGATACTATGAGAATGGGCGGCAGTGCACCGGCAAGCGAGAAGTCTCGCGCACCCGCCGCCGAGCAGCCCCGCGTTGCGTCTGACGACCAGGATCAACTGAGGCGAGTGGACGAGTTTTTCCGGGCCCTCGCAGCAGAGCCCTATCGGTACGACTTCTTCCAGGCGTTGCGACGCATCGAAGCGCTCTTTCCCGACAAGCCGCGCCTCGGACAGGCATTGCGTCCCATCGATGAGCCCGTTCGGCTTGCACAGGAGCCGTCGCTGTCATTCGCGCCGGCCACGCTGTCATCGTTCAGCCCGCCCGATGATGAGTTGTCTGTTGCCCGCATGGAAGTACGCTTCTTCGGTCTGCTCGGACCCAATGGACCGTTGCCCTTGCACCTGACGGAGTACGCGAGGGAGCGGGTAATGCACGCGAACGACACGACCTTCGCGCGTTTTCTGGATGTCCTTCATCACCGTTTTCTGAGCCTCTTCTACAGGGCATGGGCTCAGGCGCAGCCGACGGTCAGCCTCGATCGTCCGGCGCAAGACCGGTTTTCGAGTTACGTCGGAGCGTTCTTTGGATTGGGTTCACCTGCCGTTCGTGAGCGGGACGCCGTGTCTGATCTGGCGAAGTTGTTCTATTCTGGGCTGCTCGTGCGTCACGTGCGGAACGCAGATGGCCTCGCGGCATTGCTCTCCGATTTCTTTCAGGTTCCGGTGCGCATCGAACAGTTCGTTGGCCACTGGATGTCGCTTCCGGTGAATGAGCACACCCGCATAGGCGCAGCGAACGCCGTGCTCGGCGGCGGCGCAATGCTGGGGCCGCGGGTATGGGACCTTCAGCATAAATTCAGGATCTGGCTGGGCCCGTTGCGTCTCGAGCAATATGAGACCTTCCTACCGGGCGGAAGCGCGATCGGGAAAATCATCGCGTGGGTGAGGCAGTATCTGAGTTTCGAGTTTGACTGGGACATGCGCCTCGTACTCCAAACCAGAGAAGTGCCGAAGACCCGGCTCGGAGCTTACG
>JAQGNH010000091.1 GCA_028291945.1 Betaproteobacteria bacterium | reverse complement strand
ACGCAAGCGGAGGTCCACGCTGCGTTCGCCGCCGACGCCAAGACCGTAGGGGACACAGTGCAGCCGCGCGATTGGGTTTACCGCAGCTGGGCGATCCAGAGTCACGACATCGGTCAAACTCGCGGCTTCAACGGCGACATCGCGGCTGCAGCCCGCTCGATCAAAGCGCGCGTGCTGTTGCTGCCGAACTGCCAGGATCAGCTTCACACACCCCGCGAAGGCGGCGTGCTCGAGGCGGCGCAGCACATTCCCACTGCGAAGCTCGTCGATCTCGATGACATCGGCGGCCACCGCGGCTCACGCAGCGCGCGCTCGCTGGCGACGTTCGACACCGAAGTGGGTGACCTGCTCAAGAGAATCGCCGACGGCAAGCCGGGCATCAGCGGACCGCGCTTTCCGAAAAATATGCGCCGCAACGATTACTGCGGGCCTTGAATCGGGAGCCACGTCCAACGCATCAAAGCCGCAGATGGGGAACGACCAGTGGTATCAGCACGGCGCCGAGCACGCCGTGCAGCCCCATCGCAATGCTCGCGTAAGTGCCGGCCTCGGGATTCACGCTGAATGCGCGAGATACGCCTATGCCGTGAGAGGCAACGCCCAATGCGAATCCGCGCTGCCACCACGCGCGCGATCCGACGAGATCGAGAACGTATCGCGCCAGCACCGCACCCAGAACGCCTGTCGTAACCGCAAACACCGCGGTCAGCGTCGGCGACACATGTATGCGCTCGGCTATACCCATCGCGATGGGCGCAGTCACGGACTTGGCATATAGGCCACCGATGATGGCGTCGTCGGCACCGAGCAAGCGTGCGATGACGACTGCGCTCACGATCGAAGTCGTTCCCCCCGCCAGCAGCGCCGCCGTGAGCGGGACGATGCGGCCGCGCACTACAGCGAGGCCTTTGTAGATCGGCACCGCGAGCGCGACGGTCGCCGAGCCCAGCAGGAAATGTACGAACTGGGCGCCTTCGAAATATTTCGCGTACGGCATGTCGATGATCGTGATGGTTGCCGCGACGAGCAACACGGCGATCGCGACCGGGTTGGCCAGCGGATGACGATTTGCACGTTCGTACAGCATCACTCCGCATTGGTATGCGCCGAGCGTCAGGATGAGCGCGAGCAGCGGACTGCCCGCAAGGTAGACCCAGATTTCGTGAATCGCCGGTACATCACGCGTCACTCGAGTGCTCCTTCGCGAGCAGCTTGAGCACCAGAGCGGAGACCGCGATCGTCAGCACGACGCTGCCCAGCAGCGCCAGCGCGATTGCGAGTGCGTCTGCCTTGAGCTGCGGCCAGTACATCACGACCCCCACAGCAGCGGGCACGAATAAAAGTCCCAGATGCTGCATCAGCGCCGACGCGACTGTATCCATCGTCGCCGGTACCGACTTGCGCACGGTCAGCCATGCGAGCAGCAGAACGAGTCCGATGACAGGGCCCGGCATGAGCGGCAGGAGGAAATGCGAAACCAGCTCGCCCAATCCTTGAAAAAGCAGAATCTGTACGAAGCCGGGAATCAACGTGAGCTCCATTGCAGCGTGATCGTCGTGACCATCGCACGGCAATGTAACACGTCGTTTATCTAACTTGCCCTATTGATCGATGCGTCGGAGATTGCGGCGATGCCGACGGCATACCTCGTCCACACGGGAGCCCATTGTTATGGAGTTTTGCATCAGGCTCTTAATTCAGTTTGATATTCGCTTCTCGCACGATTGCGCCGAAGCGCTCGCGCTCGCGACGGTTACGCGCCGCAAAGGCCTCGGGCGACATCGGCGGGATCGGCTCGGCTGCCATCGCCACGAGCAGCGTGCGCGTTTCCGGCGTCTGCATGATGCGGCCGATCTCGCGGTTCAACCGCGCGATCGTCTCCCGAGGTGTGCCGGCCGGCGCGTAGACGCCGGACATCCACGTTATGTCCACGTTCGTTCCCGCCTCGGTCATGGTCGGAATGTCGGGAAAAATCGGCGAGCGCGTGGCGCCCGGTACTGCGAGCGCACGCACTTTCTCACTCTTGATGTGCGGGATCGCGGCGCCGAGGTCGAAGGTGAAATCGACCTGGCCGCCGAGCAGATCGACGAGCACCTGCTGCGAGCCCTTGTAGGCGACGTGAACGACCTTGAAGTTCGCCGCACGGATCATCATTTCCGTTGCGATGTGCTGCAACGTGCCGTGTCCCGCGGAGCCATAGTTGAGCTTGCCCGGATTTGCGCGCGCATACGCGACAAACTCCGCGAGCGTCCTAACCGGCAAGCCCGGTCGCACGATAAAGAACAGAGCCGCTTTGGCGGTGGGCGAGACCGAATCGATGTCCCTGCCGACGTCGACGTTCATCTTGTAGAGGTGCGGGCTGATGAGTATCGCGGCGTCGGACGCGTGGAGCAGCGTGTAGCCGTCGGGGGCCGCTTTCGCAGCAACCTCCAGGCCGATGTTGCCGCCCGCGCCGACACGGTTATCCACCACGACCGGCTGGCCGAGGGTCTCGCTGAGCTTGGAGCCCATTGAACGGGCTGTCACATCGGTGGAGCCGCCGGCCGCGGCATTGACGATCATTCGAATCGGTTTGGCAGGCCATGCTTGTCCCGCGGCGGGCGGCGCGAAAGTTAACGCGAATGCGAGCGCTGCGGCACTCAGGCAACCAGTGCGCGGGTGCATATAAGCGACCATGAACAGCGTGTGTTGCGACGAACGATCAGTACGGCACGTGCCGCAGTTCAACGTGTACCTCGCTAATAAAGTTTCGCGAGCGAGGATACCATCGCTGAAACCCACACGAGCGGCATGCACCGCGACGGAGCGGTTCATGCGACCACGGTGCACGAGCGGTTAGACTACGCCCGTATCGTGCTCGTGTATCACCAGCGGCCCGAACGCATCAACGTGCTCGAGGTGCGCCGGCACGCGATGGCGAACAGGATCACCATCATCGCCGGGCCCGCCTGTCGGGCGGGCGGGCCGCGGCTCCGCCCGTTCCGCATCGGCGACGCCGTTTTCTCGGCGTCGCCGTCCGTGGCGTGTCGCTCAAAGCGCCTGCATGAAAGCGACCAGGTCCCGCTTCTCCTGATCGTTGAGCTTCAGCTCGAGCACCAGGTTGAAGAACTCGACGGTGTCATCGAGTGTCAGCAGCCGCCCATCGTGAAGGTAAGGCGGCGAATCCTTGATGCCGCGCAGCGCGAAGGTCTTGATCGGTCCGTCCTGGTTGGCGAACCGCCCGTTGATCATGCGCGGCGTGAAGAAGCGTTCGGTGCGCAGGTTGTGCATCAGGTTGTCGGTGTAATAGGGCGGCGCATGGCAGCTCACGCAGGTGCCCTTGCCGAAAAAGACGGCTTGCCCGCGCATCTCGGTGGCGCTCGCCTTCTTCGGATCGAGCTTGCCGTCGACGCGCAGCTTCGGCGCCGGTGGAAAGTCGAGCAGTTCCTGCACCTCGGCCATGTGATGGACCTGAAGCCCGCGGTCCAGCACGTTCACGCCTTTTTTGGTCGCGATCACGTGATCGCCGTCGAAATAGGCTGCACGCTGTTCGAACTCGGTGAAGTCCTCCACCGTTTTCAGGCCGCGCTGCGATCCGAATAACCGCTGGATATTCACGCCGCGCAAGCTTGTCGTGTCGATGCGGTGCCTGGACGCCTCCGGCCGGATATCGCCGACCAGGTGGAATGCCGCGTTGGTGTGTCCATTGGCATGGCAGTCGAAACACGCGACGCCGCGATGCGGACGAACGGTGTTACGATCATTGGTCATATTGAACTGCTGTTGCGGGAACGGCGTGAGCAGCAGCCGCAGACCGTCGAGGTCCTTCGGAGGGAGTATGCCGTTGAACGTCTCGAAGAAATTGTCGATGGTGATCAGGCGTCCCTTGGACACATCGCCCAGATCCGGCCGCGTCGTGAGGAACATCGGCGGGGGAAATTCGGGCAGGAAGCGCTCGGGCAAGTCGTAGTCCAGATCGAAGCGCGTGAGGTCGCGGTTTTCCTGCTTCTTGAGCTCGTCGATCTCGAACTTGGGAAATACCATGCCGCCTACAGGCTGGTTGGCGTGCGGCAGCGGCAGAAATCCGGCCGGGAACAGGTTCTGCGCTCGAATCTCATCGGGTGCCATTTCGCTGAGCTTGGCCCAGCTCACGCCGGCGGGAAGCAGCGCGCGCACGCCTTCCTGCAGGGGCTTGCCGCGAAACTGGGTGACGCCCTGTGCAGGGCGGTCCGAGAGGTCATAGCGTTGTTTGAGCAGACTTTCCTGGCGCGCCATGACGTTCGCCTTGTCGGCCTCCATGCGCTTCATCACTTGCATGAACTCCTCGGTAACCTCTACCTGCATATAACTGTTCGGCACCCCGGGCTGTGCTGCTTGTGCCGGTGATGCAGGCGGCTGTTGCGCCGCGATAGTGGCCATCCCCGCAACGGCCGCGGCGACGCCGAGGCAGGCCAGCTGGATCGAAGTTCCTCGTTTCATGAGCGCCTCCGTGGATTGCGACATCTTCCAACGCGGCGCGCCGCGCAGGACGATCCCACGCGAGGCGGGCCGCTCGTAAATAGAGAAGCCGGGATTAGGTGGGAAAAGCGAAATTCTCTGCTTGAACTTCGCATACCGAGTTTGCGCAACGTGTCCGCGCAAGCGCGATACTTACTACTCTGCGTGTCATGAAAACAGCGGGTACCGCTACGAGCTCGGAGAAGGACGGCTGCAGCCGAAGTGCCAAGACGGCAACCGTTCAAGTCGTTTCTGAAAAGAGGAGACCTCATGCTGCCCTTCCGGAAAGCTCTGATCGTGCTCGCCGCAGTCACGTGGGAGCGTAGATTTCAAGCGCCTTACTCGGTGACGAATGTGACCGAGCTGGCTTGATCTTCGCGTTACATTTGTCATCTTGGCAGATGGGTTAGAAGATCGTCATCGACAACCGCGACGGCGTCGTACAGACAATCGGCACTAGGATAGTCGTGCGTCCGAACCCAGATGGTTTACATGATCGGCTATGCGAACGTGGTGACGCTCTCAACACGAACGGTTTTGATCTTTGTGCGAAACCGGATCAGCAAGACATGTGCGTCGCAGGGCAGTTGCGAAAGACCCGATCGACTCGATGCACGCGACGTTATGATTTGACACACTATCGCAGCGAAAGAATAATCAGAGAACAGCTAATCTCCGACCGAGAAAATGGATTTCAGTGATCTGCAGGTCTTCAAAGCCGTGGTCGAGGAAGGCGGCATCACCCGTGCGGCCAAACGCCTGCACCGTGTGCAGTCCAACGTCACCACGCGCATTCAACAGCTCGAGGCCTCGCTCGGTGCGAAGCTCTTCCTGCGCGAGAAGCAGCGACTGCACCTCTCTCCTGCCGGCAAGCTTTTCCTGGGCTATGTCGATCAGATCCTGAACATTTCGGAACAGGCGCGTGACGCGGTCACGGAGGACGCTCCAAAGGGACTCCTGCGCATCGGTACGCTCGAGAGCACTGCGGCCAGCCGTTTGCCGCTTCTACTCTCGCGCTATCACGCGAAATTCCCCGCGGTGCGCGTCGAGCTGGTCACCGGCACGGCTGACGCCATGCGCGATGCGCTGCTGAATCGCGAGGTGGAGGCGGCGTTCATCGCCGATTGCGTGCCTGGAAGCAAAGTGGAAACGATGCCGGCGTTCGAGGAAGAGCTGGTGCTGATCGCGCCGCGCTCGCGCAAGGAGATCAGGCACCCTCGCGACGTGCGTGACGAGACGCTCATCACGTTCCCGAAGGGCTGCGCTTACCGGCGTCGGCTGCAGGATTGGCTTGCGACGGGCGGCGTGATTCCGGAGAAAACGCTCGAGCTGAGCTCGTATCATGCCATTGTGGCGTGCGTGGCGGCCGGCGCGGGGATCGCACTCGCGCCCCGATCGGTGCTCGAAGTCGTGCGCGGTACGGGGAGCGTCCAGATCTGTCCGCTGCCCGAGCGTAGCCGACGTGCGATCACGTCTCTCGTCTGGCGCAAAGGTGAAGCGTCGTGGGCGTTGAAAGCGCTGCAGGCGGAGATCGCGCACGCGGCGGCTACACCGCGGCCTCGCAAACACAACGGAAGCGCCGCAAAAGTTCAGCGGACCTCGACGCGGGTGACCTTGTTCTCGTAATGAGAACGAACCCATCCGGATTTTTCGTTATCGGTGCTAGCGCCCGCCGCATAGACTCGGCCGGGTGCGTTACACCGTAGCCGATCAGGCAGATACAAGCGAGCGTTCCGACAAGGCCTATGCGATTGCAGGGCTCGCAGGTCTTGCGCTCGCGATGGGCGTGGGCCGTTTTGCCCTCACGCCAATTTTTCCGCTCATGCAGAGCGAGGCGTCGCTGTCGATCGCGGAGGGTGCGTGGCTCGCGGCCGGAAATTACCTGGGCTACCTCGTCGGCGCGCTCGCCGCGTTCGGGGTGAGCCGTAGACCGTCGATGCTCATACGCGCAGCGCTCGTTGTAAACGCCGCTGCAACCCTCGGCATCGGCGTTACGCACACGTTTGCCGCATGGCTCGCGTGGCGCTGCATCGCCGGTGTCGCGAGCGCTTTTCTGCTGGTGTTCATCTCTGCGGCGTGCGTTCAGCGGCTGGCGCCGCGCGGGCGCCCAATGCTGATCGCTGCCGTGTTCTCCGGCGTGGGCGCAGGCATCTTCGCTGTCGGAGGCCTGGTGTTCGCGCTCGATGCCTTCGGTGTCCGTTCATCGGGTATCTGGCTCGTGCTCGGCACGCTGTCCCTCGTGCTCACTGTGTTTGTGTGGCCTGTATTCAATGAACGCACCGATGCGGCTCGCGGCGTGCCGATGACGCAGCGCATCGCGCAGCGACGACTCGCATGGTGGCCTGTCATTACGTCTTATGGTCTTCTCGGCTTCGGCTACATCGTTCCTGCCACGTTTCTGCCGATCATGGCGAAGAGTGTCGTTGGCGACGGGTGGATGTTCGCTCTGGCGTGGCCTGCGTTCGGTTTTGCAGCTTTTGTTTCGACGTTCGCCGGTGCCTACGCAGCGCGGCACGCGTCGGGCCTGGGCGTCTGGCGCACGAGCCAGAGCGTCATGGCACTCGGCGTTGCGCTCCCCGCGCTTCTTCCCGGTCTCGCGCCGATCCTCGCGGCCGCGATCTGCGTCGGCGGCACGTTCATGGTGATCACGATGTCGGCGATGCAAACCGCGACGCAGTTCGGGGCGGCGCACGCGAAACGATTGATGGCAGCGATGACCGCAGCGTTTGCCGCCGGACAGCTCGCGGGGCCCGTGACTGTCTCGTGGTCGATCGAGCCGGGCACGGGCTTTTCGAAACTTCTCGTCACGGCGGCAGCGTCGCTGCTGGTGGGTGCGTTGCTGCTGCCGCGCGGCCGAACTGCCGAGCACCACGCGTGCGTCGATTCGATCTCACGAAAGGCATCATGAAGCTCTATCTGAACAAGGCCTCTCCATACGCGCGGCTCGTGCTCGTCGTTGCACACGAAAAAGGATTGGCGAAGGACCTCGAGCTGGTCTGGACCGATCCCTGGGCTTCGGAGGAGAAGCTGCTCGCCGTCACGCCGTTTTCCAAAGTGCCCGCGTTGATCGCACACGACGGGCTGCCCCTCGTTGAAAGTGCGTGCATCTGCGACTACCTCGATGAGCGCGGCGGGGCTCCGCGACTGATGCCACCCTCAGGCGCCGACCGGGTCGCAGCGCTGCGGAAGCTCGGCCTGGGACGCGGCCTCATCGATGCGTCGTTCGGCGCCGTGATTCAGAAGCGGTTTGGCGGCGATGGCAATTCCGTTCTGTTCGAGCGCTGGCGTGCATCGGTGCTGCGTGCCGTGATGGCGATCGACCGCAACCCGACGCCGAGCCTCTCGCCTGATCTTGGCGATCTCGTGATTGCCGTTGCGCTCGGCTACCTCGATTTCAGAATGGCGGATGTGAAATGGCGTGCTGAGGCGACGAGACTGTCAGCGTGGCACGACCGCGTGTGCGCGCGTGAGTCAATGATCGCGACAGCGCCCGAACAATAGCCGCGTTCCGGGGCGCTCGTCCGTTGTAGCGCACCTGTAAAACCGTTACTGCGCGGTTGCAAGCCCCGCTGCCTTGATCACGCGTGCCCACCGATCGGATTCGGCCCCCATATACGCAGCGAGCTCGGCCGGCGATGTCGATTGCGGCTCCTGTCCCTGATCTGCGAGCCGCTTCGCGAACGGCGGATCTGCCAGCATTTTGACCATCTCGCCGTTCAGCCGAGACACGATCGCCGGTGGGGTACCGCGCGGCGCGACCAACGCGTACCAAGTGATGCACTGGAAACCGGGGATGGTCTCCGCGACCGTCGGCACATCGGGCGCAGCAGGGGAGCGTTTCGTTCCGCCGTGCGCCAGTGCGCGCAGTTTGCCTGCCTGGGCGAGCGGCCATACCGCCGGCATGCTGTTGAACATGAATTGCACGTGGCCGCCCACCAGATCGTTGATTGCCGGCGAGGTGCCCTTGTAGGGCACGTGCAGGAAATTGACCTTCGCCATCACCTTCAGCATCTCGCATCCCAGGTGGTTCGACGTGCCCGTGCCCGGCGACGCACAATTGAGCTGCCCGGGTTTCGCACGCGCGAGCGCCACGAGCTCTTCGACGTTGTTCGCGCCAATCGATGGATGGCTGACGAGCATCTGCGGGCTGAGCACCACCATCGAGATCGGCGCGAAGTCGCGACGCGGATCGTAGGGCACCTTGGTCAGCAGCGGCTGGATGATCAGGCCGGCCGAGGTGGAGACCAGCAGGGTGTAACCGTCGGGCGCAGCTTTAGCCGCCAGATCGTGGCCGATGATTCCGCCGGCGCCGGCTCGGTTGTCGACGACCATCTGCTGGCCCCAGGCTTCGGTGAACCGCTGGGCGACCATGCGCGTCACGCCATCGGTTGCGCTTCCGGCCGTGTTCGCGACGATGACCCGGATCGGGCGGACAGGATAGTGTTGCGGGTCCGTCCGGGGCTGCGCCAGTGCGGCGCCGGAGAGCAGCCCCAGTGCAACGACGACCGTAATAGTCGAAATGTTCTGCGACACGAATCCTCCTCAAGCTTGTCATCACCGAGGTGACCACTATAGCACTCGGAAACATGACGCCAACTCGCCTCAATCCGGCTTGATGCCCGCCTGCTTTACCACTTTCGACCATTTGACGATCTCGGATCTGATGTAGGCGTCGAACTCGCCGGGCGTGTTGCCGACAGCCTCGAAACCCTGCGCCAGCAGCCGCTCTTTCATGTCGGGCTTATGCAGGATCCCGCGTATCTCGGCGCTCAGCTTCGACACGATGCCCTGCGGCGTCTTCGCCGGAACCACCAGGCCGATCCAGTTCAGGACTTCGAAACCGGGAAGGCCCGACTCGTTCAATGTCGGCAGCTCCGGCGCCGCCAGAGAACGCTTGAGGCTCGCGACGCCCAGCGATTTCAGTTTGCCTGAACGCACGTGAGGCAACGCGACCGGCATGCCGATGATCATGAGTTGCACGTGCCCGCCGATCAGATCGATGATGCCCGGCGCTGCGCCTTTATACGGCACGTGCACGATGTCCACGTTCGCGATGTTTTTGAACATTTCGGTGCCGAGATGGCTCGCCGAACCATTGCCCGGCGTCGCATAGCTCAACTGGCCCGGCCTCGCGCGCGCGATACGGATCAGGTCCCTTACCGATTGAACCGGCAGCGATGGATGCACGACCATGATGCTAGCGGTCGTCGCGGTATTGGTGACACCGGCGAAGTCTCTGAGGGTATCGAATGTAAGTTTGCTGTAGAGGCTGGGATTCACGGCGATGATGCCGGGCGTAGCCACCAGAAGAGTGTAACCGTCGGGCGCCGACTTCGCGGCCAGCTCCGCACCGATGTTCCCGCTGCCTCCGGGCCGGTTGTCGATGATGACCTGCTGGCCCCAACTTTCCGTCAGCCCTTGCCCGATCGGGCGCGCACTCATATCGGCTGGACCGCCCGGCGTAAACGGAACGATGATGCGTATGGATTTCGCGGGGTATGTGCCGGGTGTGCCTTGCGCGACCGCGTGATTCGAGAAACCGAGGCCCAGCACCACGGATGCAAGGACAGGATGCATTCGACTGATCATGGTGAATTCACGCGACGGTTATGCCCAATCGAGTATATGGCAGCCGGGCGACGCGTCAACGTCACTCCTACAAGCCGCTTACAATAAGAGCGCTGTTTCCATTCGCCCGCCAGAGTCCGAAGCGAATGGCTTCGAGACGCTTCTATCAACGCGATAAAGAGAAAGCTCATTATGGCCAAGACTACCGGTGCAAAGCTTTTCGCTGAAATCATGCAGGGCTACGGCATCACGCACGTTTTCTATGTGCCGCAGGTCGTCTCCAAAGCGCTGGTCGCGATGGAGGATATGCCGATACGCCGGGTCGTCGCGCACAGCGAGAAGGCCGCAGGTTACATGGCCGACGGTTACGCGCGCGCACGAGGCGGCCCGGGTGTGTGCATGGCGCAGCCGATCGGCGCGTCGAACCTGGCATCAGGCTTACGCGATGCGTACATGGCGCGCTCGCCTGTGATCGCGATTTCCGGCGGCCCGACTCCAGCATCGCGGTACCGGCATTCGTACCAGGAAGTCGAGGATTTCGATCAGTTCAACGGTGTCACCAAATCGAACGTGAACGTCGATAGCCCCTCGCGTGTGCCGGACTTGATGCGGCAGGCGTTCAGAACCGCAACGTCGGGAACGCCCGGGCCGGTTCACCTGCGCTTTCAGGGGCGGCTTTCCGAGGTGCCGCTCGGCGACACCGACGAGGAAGCCGTAATCGAGCAGCAGTTCGCGCGAGTGCCGCCGTTCAGGCCTGAGCCCGAAGCGGAGCGCGTGCGCGAAGCGGCGGCCGTTCTCGCCGCAGCGAAGAAGCCGATCATCATCGCAGGCGGCGGCGTGGTGTGGTCGCAGGCCCAGCGAGAAGTCGTCGAGCTCGCCGAGAAGCTGAAGATCCCTGTGGTCACTTCGCTCAACGGCAAAGGCGTCATTCTCGACACGCATCCGCTGTCGGTCGGCGTCGCCGGCACGTATTCACGGGAGTGTGCCAACCGCGTTGTGTCCGAAGCCGACCTCGTATTCTTCATCGGCAGTCCCGCAGGCGGCATGGTAACCGCGAGCTGGGCCCTTATCGCACCGGGCACGGCCGTGATGCAGCTCGACATCGAACCGACCGAGCTCGGTAGAAACTATCCGAACAAAGTTGCGCTGCTCGGAGATGCGAAGGTGAGCTTGAGACGCCTCATCGATGCGGCGCAAGCGAAGGAGGGGACGACGAAAGCGTGGGTCGGGCGCGTGCAACAGCTCGTCGCCGAATGGCGCGCGCAAGCTGCGCCGAAGCTCAACTCGGATGCTGTGCCAATGGATCCGGCACGCATCTGCAAGGAAATTACCAATGCGTTGCCTGCGAACGGCGTCGTGGTTGCCGACACCGGCCACGCAGGGATGTGGACGAGCCAGTTCATCGATCTCAACCAGCCGGGCCAGCGTTACATCCGCTGCGCCGGCTCGCTGGGATGGGGCCTGCCCGGCGCGATCGGCGTGAAGTGTGCGCTACCGAATCAGCCGGTGCTGTGCTTCACGGGCGACGGCGGCATGTACTATCACATGATCGAGCTGGACACGGCGCTGCGCTACGGCATCAACCTCGTGGTGCTGGTTAACAACAACCGCGCGCTCAGTCAGGAGTTTCCTTCGCTCAACAGGAACTACGGAGGAAACATGCGCGGCCATTCCGACGAGCTGTGGCGCTTCGGCGAATTCAACTTCGCCAAAGTCGCCGAAGCGATGGGCTGCGCGGGCTTCCGCGTGGAACAACCCGGCGAGCTCAAGGGTGTTCTGCAGAAAGCCTTCACGATGAACAAGCCGGTCGTGGTCGAAGTCATGAGCGACGTGAGCTTGATGGCGCCGGTCGCGTGGGTTCCGAAGTGAGAGGCGTTGGTGCCTTCTCGCGAGACCTTCGACCGCCTTTGGACGAACTGCTTAGCCGTCAGTCGATCTGAATCTGGGCGCTCTTCGCAACCTTCGCCCATTTGGCGATCTCGGCTGAGAGGAAGGCCGCCATCTCTTTGGGATTGGAGGCTCCGATCGCCGCGCCTTGCGATTGCCAGACATTTTTTACTTCCGGCACCGCGAGCGCTTTGCCGACCTCCACCACCAATCGGTCGACAATCGGTTTCGGTGCCGCTGCGGGCGCCCACAACGCATACCAGGTCGAGACCTCGTAGCCTTTGACGCCGGCCTGCGCGGCCGTTGGAACGTCAGGCAACGCTGGCGAACGCTCGGGTGCGGCGACTGCGAGCGCCTTGATCGTGCCGGCCTTGATGTGCTGCGCAGATGAGCCGAGGCCGTCGAACATCGCATCGATCTGGCCGGCGATCAGATCCTGCAATGCGGGCCCCGCGCCCTTGTAGGGTACGTGGGCCAGATCGACACCGGCAGCGATCTTGAAGAGCTCGCCGGCAAGGTGGTGCGAGGTGCCGTTGCCCGCTGAACCGTAGTTCAATTTGCCCGGGTTTTTCTTCGCGTACTCGATGAAGCTCTTGAGATCGTTTTGCGTCACCCGCTTCGGATTGACGACGATCACTTGCGGGACCACCGCAACTACGGCGATGGGCGCGAAGTCCTTCTCGATGCTGTAATCGAGCTTCTTGTAGACACTCGGCGCAATCGCGTGATGCACCGCGCCCATGAAGATCGTGTAACCGTCCGGAGTCGCGTGTGCGGCGATGCTCGCACCGAGGTTGCCGCCCGCGCCGCCTCGATTGTCGATGACGACCTGCTTGCCCAGCTGCTTGCTGAGCATCGCCGAAAGGGGGCGCGCGAAAGCATCGGTTCCACCGCCCGCCGGGAAGGGAACAACCATGATCACGGCCTTCGTCGGCCAGCTTTGTGCATCTGCTCCGATGCCCGGCAGAGCGAGTGCTGCACAGGCGAGCGTGAATACGAACTTCATATGTCTTCTTACATCGGATGCGGGCATCACGGTTTTGCTCCTCCAAAAATTGGTAGTTTTTGCGTTCAGGAAATCTTTGCGATCTGACGGCTGCTCACCACTTCGCCGCGGATGAACCGCTCGTGGTTCGCCTCGATCGCGGCGAGGTCATAGAGGTAATTCACCATCACACCCAGCGATTCGCGCAGACCCTTTGGCGACAGGTCTGCATTGATATTGACGCGCTCGAGGCGCGCGCCGTTATCGAGATGAAAGCGCGCGACCGGATCGCCCTGAGGCAACACGCTCTCGCGCGCAAGGAAGACTGCGGCGCATTGTTCGAGCCGCAACTGGTCCTCACGCGCAAGCGCTCGATCACGTGCGGCCTGCGCGAGAGATTCAAAGTCATTTCCATGGCGCGAGCGCAGCGCCTTGAGCGCCGTCGCGAAACGACCGCGAAGCCGCGGAGTCCACGTTTCCGGCAGCGTCTGCGGGTCGACTTTGGTCAGCCATGCGCGCAGACCCGGGATCGGCGACAGTGTGCAGTAGCGCTTGAGCGTGGGTATCTCAGCGCGAAGCTGCTGCGCGACACGCTTGATCAGAAAATTACCGAGCGATACGCCCCGCAGCCCCGGCTCGCAGTTGCTGATGGAATAGAACACCGCAACCCTCGGCTCGCGCGAAGCCTCGCCCGGCGCCGAATCGCCTATCAGCTGCTCGATCAAGCGCGGAATCGCGTTTACGAGCGCGACTTCGACGAAGATCAGCGGCTCGCCCGGGAGCTGCGGATGAAAGAACGCGAAGCAGCGCCGGTCGGACTGCACTCTGCGCCTCAAGTCGTTCCAGTCTTTTACCGCGTGCACCGCTTCGTGCTGGATGATTTTCTCGAGCAGCGCGGCGGGCGAGCTCCAGTCGACCTGCTGCAGAATGAGAAAGCCCGGGTTGAACCACGAGCCGAGCAGATGCCTGAAGTCGCTGTCGACCGCGCGCAGGTGCGGCAGTTGCGAAAGCGCCTGCAGCAGGTCGCGGCGCATCGCGATAATTGCAGCCGTGCCGCCGGGCGCACGATTGATACGGCGCAGCAGCTCCTGCCGCGGCGGCTCCACTACGCGTTGCAGCTCGAGAACCGTTTGCGCGTCCTGCTTCTCCGAGTAAGCCTTCGCCGCTCGCAGGACGCGCTCGCGGTCGGGCGCAAGTGCCGAGTCGAGGAAGTTGAAGAACGCGAGCCGCGCTTCGGGCGGAAGCGCTGAATACGCGCGCACGAGCTGCTCGGCGATCGCTGCGCTGTTGGCGGTCCCCGCTTCGGACAAAAGCCGATAGCACAGCTGCTGCAACTCCTTGACGGCTGCTGCACTGTGCGCCTTGCCGGAACGCTGGAAGAGGTTCGTGAGGATCATCGGTTGAGGCCGTGAGGTGGGGGTAGGCTGCGACTCGGATGGGCGCGCTCGCCCGACCCACATTATCATGCGGTTTCGCGGCATGCGCCAAATCGCGTGGGCCGCAACCGTCACGGCGCCGGCGGCAACATCGGCAGGGAACTGGTAAAACGGGTCTGAAGGGCTGACGCCGATTCTTACTTGCACGAGGACAACCCAATGAAGATCGCAATGCTCGATGATTACCAGCAGGTGGCGAAGCAGTCGGCGGATTGGAGCTCGCTTCCGTCCGGCACGACAGTCGATTCGTTCGCCGAGAACATCGCAGACCAGGACGAGCTCGTGCGGCGGCTGCAGCCCTACGAGGTCATCGTTGCCATGCGCGAGCGCACGCGCTTCCCGGCACAGGTCATCGATGCGCTGCCGAATCTGCGGCTCCTGGTGAGCACGGGCGGCCGCAACCCGAGCATCGACGCCGAAGCGTGCGCGCGCCGCAACGTCGCTCTGTGCAGCGCGCATGGCGCAGCGAGCGGGCAGAGCTCGACTGCGGAAGTTGCATGGGCGCTCGTGCTTGCGCTCACCAAACGCATACCTCAAGCCGACAAGGCGATGCGCTCGGGCGGATGGCAGGAGACTGTGATCACCGAGTCACTCGCGGGCAAAACGCTCGGCGTCCTCGGCCTCGGCCGTCTCGGCAAATACGTCGCGAGATACGGGCAGGCGTTCGGCATGAACGTCATCGCGTGGAGCCCGCACCTCACGGACGAGCGTGCCTCTGAAGCGTCAGTGCGTCGCGTATCCAAGGAAGCGCTTTTCGCCGAGTCCGACGTGGTATCGCTGCACCTCGTCTCGAATGCTGCGACTAAAGGCATCGTCGGCGCGGCGGAGATTGCTGCGATGAAGCGCACGGCATACCTCGTCAATACGTCGCGTGGTCCGCTGATCGATGAGAAGGCGCTCATCGCTGCGCTGGAGGAGCGACGGATCGCAGGCGCGGGGCTCGATGTGTTCTGGACCGAGCCGCTGCCGAAAGACCACGTCGTGCGGCGTCTCGACAACGTCGTGCTCACGCCGCATCTCGGTTATGTCGTTGACGAAAATCTGAAGAAGTTCTACGACAACGCGTTGAAGAACGTCAGGAACTGGATCGCGGGATTGCCCCTGACGCCGATGGGGCGGTGAGGTCAGGCGACGTCTGCTACGAGTTTCCCGCAAGAACGATGCACGACGTGGATCGTTCTTGCAGGACAAGCCGGTCGGGGCGCGATGCAGAATCTATTTTTCAACGTCAAGATGGATCCTGGATCGAGTCCAGGATGACCAACAGACCGTCATTCTGGACGAGCCGACAAGGGCGAGATCCAGAATCTATTTTTCGAGCGACGTTATCAATCCGATAAGTGGCACATCACACTAGCGGTCACTGAAGAAAAACGCATTCGCCGGCTCATCGCTCCACGGTCGGTCGCCCGGGATGCGGCGCACCGCGGCGAGCACTGTAGGCGCGACGCGATACAAGAGCGCGCGCTGCGTGTCGTTCAGCTTGAGTCCGGCGCCGGCTATGGCTGCTTCGACCGTCGCGCGAGTGGCGCTGTCGACATCGACCGGCGTCATATGTTCTTCCGGCGGTGCTGCGAGGCGTGGCGCTTCGTCTCCAGCGGTGAGCTCGGGCCGCCGGCTGCGCCACTGTGTGGCGCACTCGTAAGCATGCCCCACGCGCAATACGGTCTCTTCATCGAAAGGTCGCCCGGCGATCTGCATGGCGAGCGGCAAACCATCCGCGGTGTAACCATTGCACAGCGCGAGCGCCGGCCCGCCGGTGACGTTGAACGGCGTATAAATGTTGGGCTTCTCCCATTTCTGTGCAAAGCCTGACCCGATGAGGTCACGAAGCTGCGCTGCAGGCGTGCTGCTCGCAGTCAGCAACACGTCGAACTCGTCGTATAACGGTTCCATCTCATCGACCATGCGCTTTCTCTCGCGCTGCGCCCGCACGTAATCGGCGGCGGTAAAGAGAAAGCCCGGCAGGTTGCGTCCGATAAAATCCGCGCCGTAATCCTGCATCCGCTCACGCATGTCCTTCTCGTGGATAACGACGATCTCGGCTTTGGCGATCACCATCTTGACGTCGTTGTATTCCTGTCTCGAGCGCATACGGGCGACACCGATACGCGCTCCGAGGCGCTTCAGCACATCGATCGCCGCATCCATCGCCTGCGCCATTTCCGGCGGTGTAGCGCCTTCCTCTTCCCAGAAGTGGCGCACGACGCCGATGCGTAAGCCGCGCACGTTGCCGATCAGCGCTTTGCGGAAATCGGGAACCGCGCGGCGCGAGCTCGTTGGGTCTTTGGCGTCGTGGCCCGCGATGCACTGAAGCAGAATTGCGCAGTCTTCTACGGTCCATGCGAGCGGCCCGGCGTGATCGAAGGTGAAGGAGTTGGGAATGACGCCATAGCGGCTGACTCGGCCGTACGTCGGTTTCAGCCCCGCAATGCCGCACAGCGACGCGGGGATACGAATCGAGCCACCCGTATCGCTGCCGAGTGAGGCGGGACAGAAACCGGCCGCGATTGCCGCGCCCGACCCGCTGCTCGAGCTGCCCGTGAAGTACGCGGTGTTCCATGGGTTGCGCGCAGGCGGCCACGGCAGATCGAGAGACGGACCGCCGCTTGCGAATTCGTGCGTGGCCAGCTTGCCGAGCATCACCGCACCGCAGTCGAGCAGACGCTGTGTTGTTGTCGCGTTCTCGCGTGGGACGTTGCCGATGGCGATCCTCGAATGCGCCGACGTGAGTACACCGGCAGTGTTGTAGATATCCTTCAGCGCGAACGGGATGCCATGCAGGGGACCGCGATACTCGCCGGACCCGATCTCGCGCTCCGCGGCGCGCGCCTGCTCGATCGCGATGTCGTTCGTCCGTGTGATGAAGGCATGAACCTGGTCATCGAGCGCGTCGATGCGCGAAATGAGTGTGCTGACGTATTCGACGGGTGAGAGCGCTTTGCTCTCGATCAGGCGGGCCGCTTGTGCGAGCGTGAGGAAGTGCAGCTCGGTGTGTGCTCGTGAGTCCGCTTGGCGAGGTTTGTTCATGTTATGGTCTTCAGCGGGAAGTGTAGTCGTGATTGTATGCGACCCATCGCCGCGCGATAATCGGCCGCTTTCTCCAGGGGCAAGGCGAAGTGAAGAAAAAGATTGTCATTGCGAGAGCGCGGCGACGTGCGATTGTCGGATCCACTTTGGGGTGGACGTTTTGGGTGGCGCACGGTTGGCGTTCGCAACGGAATTGCTTCGTAACGCCGTTCGTCGGAAAGACAGCAGCGCTACTACTACTACAGAGCATCGTGTTCTGCGGACTCATGCTGTCACTGTCAGCCCACGCGCAGACCTACCCGAGCAAGCCGGTCCGCATGATCGTTGGCTTTCCGCCCGGTGGTTCGACCGACATCATGGCGCGGCTCATCTCGCCGGGCCTGATCGAAAGCTTCAGGCAGCAGTTCGTTATAGACAACCGTCCGGGCGCGAACAGCAACATCGCCGCTGAGCTCGCCGCGCGCGCTCCCGCCGACGGCTACACGCTGCTCGTCGTATCGGCTTCGTTTTCCACGAACGTCAGCTTGTATCCGAAGATGGGCTACGACCCGATTCGTGACTTCACACCGATTACCCGCATTGCGGCCGTTCACAACGTGCTGCTGGTTCATCCTTCAGTCCCTGCAAGGACGGTGAAGGAGTTCGTCGCGCTCGCGAAAGCGAAACGCGGCGAGATCGTCTTCGCGTCCTCCGGCAGCGGCAGCACCTCGCATCTCGCGGCCGAGCTTCTCAAAACGAGCGTAGGCGGCCTCGACACCGTGCACGTGCCTTACAAGGGTGTTGCGCCGGCGCTCATCGATCTGATCAGCGGACAAGTGCATGCGCTTGTGTCGACGATGCCTTCGGCTACGCCTCACATCAAGAGCGGCAGAGTGCGTGCGCTCGCAGTCGCAAGCGCGCAGCGCGCGCGAACCATGCCTGATATCCCGACCTTCCAGGAAGCGGGCTTCCCCGGGTTCGAAGCGTCGGCGTGGAACGCTGCGCTTGCGCCGGCGGGAACGCCGGACGAGATCGTGAGGCGCCTCAATGCGGCGATGGTCAAAATCGTCCACGCAGCCGACGTGAGCGAGAAGCTCGCCGCGCAGGGCGCCGAGCCTATCGGCGACAGTCCCGAAGAGTTCGGCAAATATCTGAAGGCCGAAGTTGCGAAGTGGGCGAAGGTCGTAAAGGCTTCGGGCGCGAAGCTCGATTGAGTCGCGGCCCGAAACGCTTCACGGATCTGCTGCGATCACTCCGCCTTGATACCGGCCTTCACGACCACAGGCCCGGGTCTGAGGTCAGTCATTCAAAAACCCAGTTGCATTCCCATTCGATGTTGACCGGCCATCGCGGCATCAGACAGCCGCGAGCAAGCTGAGCGCGCACCGTTCCCCTTCGACTGTGTCGTAGCACGACGCTCAGGGTGAACAGTTAAGAGCACGGCGCGAAGTTCGTCCGGCGTCCGTTCGTCTTGAGCTCAGTCGAAGATGAACGGCATGCGTTGCGGGCCAACGTTCAACAAGCCCGCACGGCGTTACGGAATCTCGATTCCCATCAGCGGCGCATACTGCTGCCCACCATGGCTGTCACTGTCGCGCGGGTCGCCCTGGAAATATGGACGCGGGATAGTCGCTTTGATCGCTCGTGCGTGGTCGCAGAAGAAGAACTTCACGTCCGACGTCGGCAGCGAGTAGAGGCCTGCAACGACTTCGCGGCTCAGCTTGCCCGAGCGCTTCACGCGGTCGTACGTCGCCGCATCGTCGAACATGATGTCGAACGTGAGCTCGAAAGGACCTGCATTCTTGCTTCTGATGAGTCGCGCAAGCTCGGCGAGTGTGGTCATGCCGCGATCCTTTTTTCACGGGTGCCATCAACGTCGACCATCTTCATGCGGAACATCTCGTGTGGGTCGCCGGGCTCCACGACGTGATTCACGTTGAATTTGTAAACCGCGCCGCGGTCGATGTGGTTATACGGACACGCGACAGCGGTGATGAGGCCGCTCCATTCAGGAATGGGAAGATGCAGCGCTTGATGACGCGTCATGCCGGCGATCGTGCTCGCGATCTCCTGCGTCGGTGCGGTCACCTCGAAGACGAGGCACAGCTCGTGTGAGCGGATTTCCTTGACCGGCTCCAGTGGTCCCATTGTGCCGTTCTTGCCGTAGACGCGCACGTGGAAGAGATAGTCCTTGGACTTGAGCTCGTCGCCGTAGATCATCTGGATGCGCGCTTTGATCTTCTCGTCCAGCCGCGCGAGCCAGTCGTCGATCTGCCGGATGATGAACGGATCGCGTATCGAGCCCAGCAATATGCTCTGGTAGCCGACTTTCTCCGCGCCTTCGAGCTTGACCGTGTAGCGCGGCGCATGAATGAATTTGCTGCCCGTTACCTTGACTGCCGTGTCGCTCAGCGCCTCGTACTGCGAGTCTGTCAGATCGAGCGTTCCTGAGCACTCGATGAGCTTGAACGGGTCTCCGTTCTCGTAGAGGCTGTGCGAAGCGATGCTCTGCGGCGTGCAGCGCAGGCCCGGGTCCGGCGCTTCGACGACGAAGTGGTCCTTGCGTATCCACGCGAACATGCAATCCGGCGTCTTGCGGTTGACCACCGCGGCCGCTCCGCATTCGAGGATCTTCGCCGCGTGCCACGCCATACCTTCAGGGAAGCCGTTCATCACCGGCACCGAGGCGAAAATCGCCGTGTCGCTCGAGCGTCCCGCGAGCACGACCTCCGCGCCGGACTGCAGCGCCTTGATGAACGGCTCCGCGCCCATCATGCCGACGATGTGCTCGCTGCGATCGATCGCGGCCTCGTCGAAATGCGGTGCGGGATGGAGCGGCTTGATACGGCCTTCGCGCATGCGCTGCTTGAGGTAGCTCTTCTGCTGTTCCGCGTAGATGAGCGCCAGCTTGAATTTGAGTCCCTCCTTGGCGGCGATGTCCTTGAGAATGTCGGCGACCAAGTCGACCTGCCCATCGGCGCCCCCGGTGCCGGCACTTCCGATGAGCAGCGGAACGCCCAGCCGTCTCGCGCCTTTCAGCGCCAACCGCAGATCGCGCTGGATCGCAGCCTTGGGAAAGGCGGTTCGCCCGGAGCCGAGGTACGCGGGACCGGGATCGGTGGATCCCGCGTCGACGCCGATGAAGTGCGGCTTCTGACTCAGCGCTTTTTCGAAAGACGCTTCAACGAACCCCGACCCGCACACGCCGGTCGGAGACAGTACTCGAATCTCATCCATGAGAGCTCCT
>JAQGNH010000075.1 GCA_028291945.1 Betaproteobacteria bacterium | reverse complement strand
CGCCCATAGCAGCACTTATACAAACGTATACGCTGCCTCAGACCTGAAGTCGCGCTCACCTTGTGAGTTGACGCTCGGTGGTGTGCAACCTTTGCAGATTCGACAGGCCACGGTTCATTTTGCTCGCGAGGTCCCAGCGAGCACGCCGCCCGGCGGAACACCCGATCGCACTGTGATCGGAACGTCGACCGCAGCAGAGAATTGCAGGTACGTGTGGTGCAAGGATCTTTGGGCAGCCGAATCATCGATCGTCGTCGTATCGTCGATTCCCGAGCGTTCAATACCACGCATGAGGACCAAGCCATTATGAATGTGACACAACTCGCAACACGCACCGGACTATTGGAGGGTAGTCGCGCAGCTTCTCAGTACGGAGCGCCTACCCGTACTCCACAGCGCAACAAAGCAACAGAGCTATGGCAACAAACCGGCCTCAAGGACGTTGGCGCGGAGCGGGTTGCGCGCGGGCTGGGCTGGTTCAGCATTGGCCTCGGTCTGACCGAGCTGTTGGCGCCGCGCTTCGTTGCAAGATTGTGCGGCGGTCAGGGCAAACATACTGGCCTGATCAGGCTTTACGGGCTGCGCGAAATCGCGAGTGGTCTCATGATATTCAGTCGGGGCAGGAAACCCGCGCGGGGAGTGTGGTCGCGCGTTGCCGGCGATGCCGTCGATCTGGCGACCCTGGGCGCAGCAGCGGTTTCTCCCAATACGAACAAAGCGGGCGTTCTATTCGGAGCCGTAAATGTGCTCGGCGTCACTGCTCTGGACGTGCTGTGCGCTCAGGAGCTCAGTCGCGAAAAAGGTGAAATGACGGAAGGGGGCGCGATACGCGTAAGGCGCAGCGTCGCAATCAATCGTCCACCCGAATACCTCTACCAGTTCTGGCGAGATTTTCAGAATCTGCCGCGTTTCATGTACCACCTCGAATCCGTACAGATAACAGGCGAGCGCAGATCGCACTGGGTGACCAAAGGCCCAGGGGGCAAACGCGTCGAATGGGATTCGGAGATCACGGCAGACCAGCCCAACCAGCTCATCTCCTGGCGCTCGCTTCCGGGCGGCGATGTGGACAACTCGGGCTCGGTGCGTTTCGAACCCAGGCCCGGCGACCGTGGCACGATCGTCAGAGTGGAGCTTGAATATTATCCGCCCGGAGGTGTCATCGGCGCTGCCTTCGCGAAGCTTTTCAACCGCGCTCCGGAGCAGCAGATGTATGACGACCTGCACCGATTGAAACAGGTGGTCGAAACCGGAGAGATCGTGCGCTCGGACGGCAGCCCCGAAGGCACCGGACAGGTATCGCAGCGGCCTGCCCGGCCTCTACCCTAAACGGTCCTTGTGAACAGCGAGAGCGCCGCCAATTTCGGCAGCGTGGTCATTACAAGTCACTTCATGAAGGCAGAATATCAATGAGAGCAAACTGTTGGCACGGCAAGCGCGACATGCGGATCGAGCAGGTCCCCGATCCCAAAATCATGAATCAGCGTGACGCGATCGTAAAAATCACTTCGACGGCGATCTGTGGGTCGGATCTGCATCTATACAACGGCCTGATACCGACTATGGAAAAGGGCGACATACTCGGGCATGAATTCATGGGTGAGGTCGTGGAAGTCGGGCGCGAAGTCAAAAACCTGTCCATCGGCGATCGCGTGGTAGTTCCGTTTCCGATCGCCTGCGGCAATTGCGCGGCGTGCAATGCGGAAGCCTACTCCCTGTGCGAGAACTCCAACCCGAACGCGTGGATGGCTGAGAAGCTGATGGGGCATTCGCCGGCCGGTATATTCGGGTATTCGCACATGCTCGGCGGCTTCGCAGGCGGTCAGGCCGAATACGCGCGAGTACCGTTCGCCGATGTCGGTCCACTCAAAATTCCAGATGGTATTCCGGACGAGAAAGTTTTGTTTCTTTCTGACATCTTCCCCACGGGCTACATGGGCGCGGAGATGTGCAACATCAAGCGCGGCGATACCATCGCGGTGTGGGGTTGCGGGCCGGTCGGGCAATTCGCAATTGCGAGCGCCAAGCTGCTCGGCGCCGAGCGTGTAATCGGAATCGATCGGTTCCCAGAGCGTCTGGCGATGGCAGCCCAGAAAGCGGGGGCGACGGACACGATCAACTACGAAGAGCTCGACGTCTACGACACGCTCATGGACATGACTGGCGGCGTGGGACCGGACGCGTGTATAGACGCCGTAGGAACAGAGGCCCACACGCCTGGCCCGTTGTATGCCTACGACCGCTTCAAGCAGGCCCTCATGCTCGAGACTGATCGGCCTTTTGCTTTGCGGCAGGCGATCATGGCGTGCCGTAACGGTGGAACCGTCTCAGTCATCGGCGTCTATGGAGGCTTTATAGACAAGTTCCCGATGGGCTCGTTCATGAATCGGTCGCTGACGATGAAAACAGGCCAGTGCCACGTTCACCGCTACATGAAACCACTGCTCGAGAGAATTCAGAAAGGCGAGATCGATCCGAGCTTCGTCATTACGCATCAGATGCAGCTTAGCGACGCGCCTAACGGTTACGGCATGTTCGTTAACAAGGACGACGCCTGCATCAAGGTCGTTCTGAAGCCCTGACGCGTCGCTTACTTCTTGGTCGAGCCGCTGAGGTCTTCCGACTCAGCGGCCCCTTTCCTCTGCGGCGGCGGCTGCGTTTCCTGCGGGAGCGACAAGCGCAAGTTCCGTCAACAGACGCTCAACGAGCGGTAGCGCCGCCGGCCAGGCAGATGCAGTCGCGGCGGCGTCGCCTTTTCTCGCGTACCCTTCAACCTCGAGCACGGCCTGCAGCACTTTGGGCGCTTCGAAGGCGGCCACTGCCCCCTTTAGTGAATGCGCCTGGTGAAAGGCGCGTTCGAGATCCCCGGCACTGACAGCATCGGTGACTGACGTCACGAGCTTCGGCACCGTTCGCACGAAAACAGCCGCAACTTCCGAGAGCAGTTCTTCGTCATCTGCGAAGCGGGACAGTGTGATCTCGATGCTGAGCAGTGGATGAGTGTCTTCGCATTGTGCACTGTCTGCAGTATTAGACTGTGCATTGGCGATCGGGGTGTACATATTGCGTTTCCGTTGATTGATGGATTAGCCGCGAGTTTAGGTGGGCTCGCCGGATTCATTCACCAATTTTTGCACACACGCGGGCAAGAAAACCGCACAGAAAACCACTGCGTTTAAGTCGCATCGCTCCGCAAAAAGAATCCACGTCGAATCCGACAGGCTGCCACATGTTGGATCCCGACAAGCATGCAGCAACGCCACGACGCGTGCTCATAAACAATGGCACGGGAGATCGGCGGTCACGAACCGACACGGAGAGCTGAGCGCGGTCCAGATCGTTCAGCTGTTGCTGCAACATTGATGCACATCGCGCAAAGGTACAAGCCGCAGGCCCTGCCACCGCAGGCGCGCCTCACGCACTCGCGCACCTGTGTCGAAGCAGGAAGCGCGTCTTCCGAGCTTGAGGTTATCTCTGGCTCCTACTGATCGAGCGAACAACACTCTCCTGCGTAATCGCGCAGCCGCGCGCGTTACACGTTCGATCATTTCAACGTCTGCTGATCGCCGAGTCTCATTTGATGACGGCGCTGTCCTGAGCTAAACGCACGGCATGCGCGGCAGTAATGCACGTCGGCATTGTTGACACTTGTGTCGCTGACGTTCGATATGTGTTGCTAACCGTTTGACCGGTAATGAAACAACCGCCCGGCATCGTTCGTGCTTTAGCACGATCGAACGCACTGCTCGGCTGCGCGCTAGCGCGGCAGCCACACACAAACCGAAAATGAAGGCATGAAGCGATCATGACAACGGCACCCGCCAATCTAATCCATTTCCCAGGGAGCCTTGCGCGACCGCGACCGCTGCGCCGCATCGATGCCGAACGGATCGCCATTCAAGCCATCAGCGAGCGACGGCTCATGAGCGTCATCTATAGAGGGTCTGTGGAACCGCAGCCCTTCGCGCCATACGTGCTTTATTTCGACGCGGCACAACGGGTTCATCTCGGCGGTTATGAGATCACCCGGAAGCGCACGCACTGGCGCGATCTGGAAGTCGCCTACATCCGCAATTCCGTCTTGAGCAACAGACGTTTTACGCCCGGCCGTCTGTTCAGTTCCAAGCCGAGCCACTATGCGCACGGATTCATCTCAGCAGTCGACGTCAGCCCGTAAGGCGCGCTTAGTCGAACAAGGTCGGCGTGCGCGCAGCAGATGAGCGCTCCTGTATATCGGCGCCGGGCTGACTGAGCGAACCGACACGAACGCCTATCAGCCGGATTCTGCGATCAAGCGGTACGCGCTTCAGGCAAGCGCCCGCCGCGCGGCGTATCGCGCCGGCGTCACCCGTGGCTTCATCCAGGGTGCAGTCGCGCGTTACTGTCTTGAAGTTGTCATATCTGAGCTTCAGCCCTATCGTTTTACCGACGTAGCCTTTTCTCTGAAGATCAGCTGCCACCTTCATGCAAAGCTCCGTGAAGATTCCCGTGAGTTGTTCCCGGTCGCGAACAGGATGCAAATCTCGTTCAAACGTGGTTTCGCGGCTGATCGACTTCGGTTCGCTGAAGATGACGACCGGACGCTCGTCCCGCCCGTTCGCAGCCTCGTGCATCCACGCGCCGTAGCTTTTTCCGAAATGTTCCACCAGCAGCGACGGCGCGGCTTTGGCGAGCTCGCCTATGCTGCGGATGCCGAGCATCTCGAGCCGCGCGCTCGCTTTCGGCCCGATGCCATTCACTTTACGCACCGCCAGCGGCCAGACGCGCGTTGCTATGTCCGCCTCGGTGAGTATCGTCAGCCCGCCGGGTTTTTCAAGGTCCGACGCGATCTTCGAAAGCAGCTTGTTCGGCGTGATACCGATCGAGCATGACAGTCCAGTTGCATCGCGCACGGCGCGCTGGATGGATGCGCCGACGTCGCGTGCACGAGACCACGGCTTATCCGTGACAGCGGCGGCTGAGTCGAACACGAAATCGGTGAGATCGATATAGATCTCATCGATGCCTCGATCTTCGATCTGCGAAGCGACTGCGCGCACAGCATCCTTGAATAGTCTCGAATACCGGCGATACTCATCGAAGTCTGCTGGCAGCAGCAGTGTATCGGGGGCGAGCTGTGCCGCCTTCATCAGCCCCATACCTGAGTGCACCCCGAATGCGCGCGCCTCATACGTCGCGGTCGTGATCACGCCGCGCCCCGTGTATTCCTTGAGCGTAGGAAAGCTCGTCGAGGACAATGCGTCCACCGTGCGGCGGCGCCCGCCGATTACGACGGCTTTGCCGCAAAGTTGCGGATGCCGCAGTAATTCAACGGACGCGTAGAACGCGTCCATATCGAGATGAGCGATAAAGCGCAAGAGCGTGTAGGACCTGCTGAGTTAATCCGATTATAGTTGCAGCCGGGTATGACGAAGGCGCGTTCCGCCGTGTCGCATTCGTGTCCATCCGGCAGATTAGGAAGGATCGAATGCTTTTCTCTTGAAAGTGCATCCGAGAGCACGACTCGCTCATACCCGTCGCGTTTCGCTTAGAATGCGTCCGCTAACATTTGCCGCCCTACGATCGTGACTGCACCAAGCACCCTTCCTCTGCTCTTCACGCCGATCGAGCTTCGCGAGCTCACTGCACGCAATCGCGTCGTCGTGTCCCCGATGTGCCAGTATTCATCAGAAGACGGTGGGCCGACGGACTATCACCTCGTGCACCTTGGAAAGTTCGCGATGGGCGGCGCGGGGATCGTGTTCTGCGAGGAGACTTCAGTCGAGGAGCGCGGACGCAAGTCCTATCACTGCGCGGGCATTTACGATCAGGCGCACATACCGCAATACCGACGGATCAACGAGTTCATCCGCGGCCAGGGGGCGATACCGGCGATACAGATCGGTCACTCGGGCCGCAAAGGGTCGGGCTGTTCGCCGTGGGAAGGCTACCGTCCTCTCACAGAACAAGATGCGAGAAACGGCAGTCCCCCATGGACGACCATTTCCGCGAGTGCCATCGCCGCAAGCGAAACCGCCGCCGTTCCGCACGCACTCGACCACAGCGATATCGCCGAAGTGGTCGCGCACTGGCGTGAGGCGGCATCGCGCGCACTGGATGCCGGTTACGACATCATCGAAGTCCACGCCGCTCATGGCTACCTGATACACCAGTTTCTGTCGCCTTTGAGCAACCTGCGCAACGATGACTATGGCGGCGATCTCGAAGGGCGCATGCGTTTGTGTCTCGAAATCCTGGAAGCCGTGCGTGCCGTGTGGCCCGCTCATCTTCCCGTGTTCATGCGGGTTTCAGCAGTCGACGGGCTGAACAGCCGCTGGAGCGTCGAGGACACCGTAACGCTCGTGAGAGAAGCGCAGTCACGCGGCATCGATTGCGTGACGACCTCGTCGGGCGGCATCCACGGACCGGGCACCGCGACGTTAGTGCCGCGCCTGCCCGGCTATCACGTCCCCTATGCGGAACGCGTGCGTAAGGAAACAGGCGTCAGAACGATTGCAGTCGGTCTCATCACCGAAGCGCGGCACGCCGAACAGATACTCGCCCAGGGGCAAGCAGATATGATCGCACTTGCGCGCGAGCTCTTGTGGAATCCGAATTGGCCGGTGCATGCCGCACGGGAGCTCGGCGTTCCGAATTATCTGGATCTCCTTCCGATCGGCTACGCGTGGTGGCTCAAACGCAGGGAAGAAATCCGCGGCATTACGCGCGAAACGCCGCAAAAGTAAATCGGTAGTGGGCGTGTTGCATTTGCGTTCGGGACGCTGCCTGAAATCGCGTCGCAATACGAGTCGTGCTATTCCGCTTTGATGCCCGCATCCTTGACGACCTTGCTCCAGCGCGCGAGGTCGCTCTCGATCAGCGCGCGGAACTCTGCAGGTGTGTTCGTCGCAGGTTCCAGGATCAAGCTCTTGTAGCGCTCGACAACGCTACTTTGGTTCACTGCCCCCGCAAATTCATCGTGCAATGTAGAGAGCGTCGACTTCGGAAGTCCAGCCGGAGCGAGAACACCGAACCAGTGATGGATGACCATGTTCGGCACGCCGCTTTCCTCGAAGGTCGGCACCTCGGGATGGGATGGCTGCCGCTTGGTAGTAGTAACTCCAACCGGGCGCAATCGCCCCGTCTGCACGAACGAGACCGCAGCAGGCATCGAAGTGAATACCGCGTTCATTTCACCTCCGACCGTCGCTGTCACTGCCGGGCCGGCGCCTTTATAAGGGACGTGCGTCAGATTGATGCCCGCGTTTCGCATCAGGAGCTCCGCCATGAGATGAGTGCCGCTGCCATTGCCCGCAGATCCGATCTTGAGCATGCCCGGTTGAGATTTGGCCAGGATGACGAGCGCGCTCAAACTTTTGGCAGCCACGCCCGGGAACACAAACAGCCATTGCGGTGCACGCGCGACGAGCGTGATCGGCGTGAAATCGCGCACCGGGTCGTAAGGCACCTTGCCGTATACGGCGGGATTGATCGTGTGGGGCATGTCCTGCAGGATCAGCGTATAGCCGTCGGGAATCGATTTCGCGAGGAGACTCGTTCCAATCACGCCGCCCGCGCCGGGCCGATTGTCGATTACGAAAGTCTGGCCGAGCGTTTCGCTCAGTCTCTGCCCGAACAAACGCGCGATGATGTCGGAGCTGCCACCGGGCGCGTAGGGAACGATCACGCGCACGGGTTTGGAAGGATACCGTTGCGTCAGCGCGGCATCGCCCATTTGTGCGCGGGCCCCGGTAGCCATGACGGCTCCGTACATGACCATGATGAACACGGCGCAAGGCGTCGGCGTACGTGACGACATCTTCAACACTGCATCACCTCTTCTTGCGTCGCTTCGTCACTTACTCAATGCACGCCGCGCCACCTCATCAGCTCATCACTCGTCGCCTGATCACGCAGGCTTGACCAGCACGTTCTGCTCGCTCTCCAGAATCTTTTTCACGGTCGGCCGCTTGAGCATTCGATCCTTCCACGCGGTATATGCGCTGAGCTCATTCATCGGAAATCCGGCGCGCACGCCCCACCCGTAAAATACGAGCGCATAAGGGTCAGCTACGGTGAATTGATCGCCCATGATCCATTCTTTACCTTTCAACAGCGAATCGATCTCCGAGCATTGTGCGAGAAACGTCTGCTTGGCTGTCGCCTTTACCGCCGCCTGAGCGGCCTCGCCTTCGGCGTATCGTTCAGGTCGGAGATAGTGCGTGTAGGGTGGATGCACGCTGTTCGAGAACCACGCCATCGTCGATATACAACGCGCTTCCTCGAGAGGATCAGCCGGCAGCAGCCTCTTGTCCGGGAAGCGCTTTGCGAGATAGGTCAGTATTGCGGTGTTCTCGGTGATCACTTTCCCGTCGACGCCGAGCGCCGGCACTTTGCCTCGCGGATTGATCTTCAGGTATGCCTCGGTTTTATGCTCACCCTTCGGCAATAGGACAGGCTTCTCTTCATAAGGCGCGCCGGCCTCCTCGAGTCCGATATGTGAAGCCATCGAACAGGCACCGGGGCTGAAATAAAGCGTCAGCATGGAAACGACTCCTCGTGGTGGGAAGTGAAGACGGGATGTGTTCAGTGCGAAGCGCCTTGGAGCGCCTCCCGCAACATGCAATGTAACGCGCTTCCTCAGTGCTAACCATCTCCAGTCGCGCCAGCGCACATTGAGGACAGCAGGAGCTAGACGGAAACACGAGTGAACTGTCGAAATGATTTACAGCGCACTCCCTAGACGTGCGCTGCAGATCAGCAAGTTCCTGTTATGGCATCGTGTTTTCAGACTGGTATGTTCCGTGCTCTCAATTTTCGCTGGACCGTTCTCCAATAACAAGGCGGGCAAAATTCCTGCGCAGATGAACGCACGTGCCAAATCACTATGTTACTTCCTGAACGGTCAATCCGATGGCCGCAACGATCGTATCGCCGTCGCGCTCGGTGAGCTCATGTCCGCACGGCCTTCGAGAGGAAGCGATCTCTACTGGAGGTTCTTTCACGATCCCATGGGCGTGTGGCGCTGGGAGCGCGTGGACTCCCATGGCAACGTCAGCGAATGCAACAGAGGGTTTATCACGTACGCGCAATGTCTTGCAGACGCAGTATGGCGGACGTTCGGGGAAGACGCGCCACAGCCGTCCTGATTCGAGCGTCCAGACCGTGACCATGCGGTGCCGGCCTCCAACAAGTGAGCTTCACGCTCGGGCGATGTACTCCGGGTCACCCTGCTGCTCGCGCTCGAACTTAAGAAAGTCATAGTAGCCACAGCGCGATGCGTCGGGGTATGCGCGGCACACGGCCGGACGCGCCGCATATACGGTGCATCGGCGTTTTTCCTGATCCAGCAGCATGCAGGCTGATTCGAACACGTCATCCTTGCGATGTCGCAGCAGCCTGATTCCCTCGCCAGCCTTTGCCTTGGTGTAGCGAGCCTCAGCCTGGACATAGTCGATCTTGAAATGCCCGGCGAGGCGCGCGACATCGCGCGGCGTCACCTCGATTTCGGCATACGTGCAGCAGTACGCCGGACATTTCAGGCAGGAGTAGGCCACGCGAACCGGTATCGGAAAGGGCTTTGTAGGTTTCATGTGCGCTACCGAAATGGGAATTGTACGCCACTGAAGCCGGGCGTGGGGCCGAATGTCATCCATGCGTCCGGGTTCGGCACAGCAGTTGCAGTAGGGTGATCATGTCTCGCTGCGGGAACCAGCGGTGCCTGCGTCCGGGACTCTTAACCTAAGGAGGCTTACTATGTTGCATTACGCGTTGGTGTTTTTCGTAATTGCGCTAGTAGCGGCGCTGTTCGGCTTCGGCGGCATCGCAGCAGGCGCGGCAGGCATTGCGAAAGTTCTTTTCTTCATATTCCTGGTGCTGTTTGTCGTTTCGCTTATTGCAGGTGGCATGCGGCGAGGACGGTGAACGGTCGCCGCCGGCGAGCTCGCGAGAGCCGACGCCGGCGGCGAGATTCTCTGTCGCCACACTCCTAAAGCCCTGCGCCGAGCAGCGTTTTACCGGCATAGCGATTGCTGATCCTGTGCGTCCCACCCCATGTTTTCGGCAACTCGCAAACGGACAAACGATGGACGGCAGCGAGCTTCAACAGATCGAGCAGCGGATTAAAGAAGGCTACTATGAGGCCGATGCCGACGCGCTGTGCGTGATGCGGCGCCTGCTGGCCGAAATACGGCGCTTCCGCGAGGAAGCGATTGACCGCAGCGCCGCAGATGCTGATCTAGCGCCCGCGTCAGCTGCTATGCAATGAACATTGACGTGGGATTCGTCGCAAGCTCCTGCATCCAGTTCAGATAAGCGCCACCTTCCATCGGTGCCGCGATCAAAAATCCCTGCGCTAGGTCGCAGCCGAGCTCCTGCAGCATATCCCAATCCTGCTGAGTCTCGACGCCCTCGGCGACCGCCTTGATGTTGAGCTTTCTCGCCATCTGCAGGCTCGAGCTCAGGATCACTCGCGCAGCCTCATTCGTCGCCGAGTTTGTCACGAAGGACCGGTCTATTTTCAGCTCGGTAAAAGGGATACGCGTGAGCTGCTGCATCGTGGAGTAGCCGGTGCCATAGTCGTCGATCGATAAGCCGAAGCCTTTCATGCGCAAACGCGTCAGGTTTTCCAGTGCTGGGCCCAGGTTTGTGGTTGCCGCCGTCTCGGTGATTTCAAGGCACATCTTGGAAGGCTCGATGTTGTGGCCACGCACGATCTCGGCGACACGGTTCGCGAGCTCCACGTTTCCGAGCGACTTGAGCGACATATTGACTGCGACAGACGACTCCATTCCGGCCGCCTGCAAGGTGGCGCAGAACGCGACGCCTTTTCTTAACATGATCCACATCAACTCATCGACCTTGCCCGCGTCCTCGAGTGTCTTCACGAACGACTCCGGGAATACCAGCCCTTGCTGCGGATGGCGCCAGCGCGCAAGAACTTCGGCGCCGACCACGCGACGGGTGGCGAACTCTACCTTCGGCTGAAAATAAGGCTCGAACTGATTTTGCTGCAGGCCCTCCATGATCTCGTCGAGCGCAAAAGACGGACGCGATGACGATCCGGCGTTGGCGCGCGGCATGGGGGTGCCGTGGTAGACCAGTAGCGCCTCGAGCGACGCGCGGGTCACGGGTTTCGGGATCGTGCCGAGAAAATTGATTTCGTATGCTCTCGCCATTGCCTCCGTGGAGGCGAGCAAAGAGGGTTTGACGGCGCTCGCGACGATCACTGAGCCGTGAAAACCGGCTTTGCCGATGTGACGCATGAATTCCAAGCCATCCATTCCGGGCATCTCGAGGTCGCAAACGATGACGTTCACGGTCCTGCCGTGTTTCGCCAGGACATCCAGGGCTTTTTGGCCATCGCTCGCGGAGTACACATGTTGCGCATTCAGCGTGCGCAGGAGCTCGACGAGCGTGTCTCGCTGAAAATCGTGATCTTCGACGACGAGAAAATTCAGTTCAGCGGTGTTCAATGGGCTCCTTTGCGAGCTGCGGATGCCGGGTGATCTACCCCAAGGAAAGATTCCAGATAAGAGTACACGCGCTCGATCTCGCAATCGAACGCTGGCATCGTCTCCAAAATGGTGCTCGATTCCGCCGCGCGGCCCGCGCCTTCGATGCGATCGCACACCGCCGCGAGGTCGTGCGCCCCAATCGTGCGGCTGGCGCCCTTGATGCTGTGAGCTATGAGGGCAACTGCGCGGAGGTCACCGCTGACCACGGCATCCCGCAATTTCGTGATATCGCTCTGGCCAGCCTGCCAGAAATTGTGCAGGATTCTGCGCTCGAACGCCTCGTCCCCGCCACACATCTCTGCGAGTACGTCGCGGTCCACGGGCTGCGGCCCCTGGCGTTCGCTATGGTTTTCAGTCATCGTAAATGTCGGTTACGCCTTCGTGACGGCGCACGGGGCATCACCACATCGCAACGTTGCTCTGTCACCGAGGATATCATGGTAGAAATAGACCAAAGTTTCGGGATAAGGTACTAACGCGTATCCGATCGTACGCCGCGAGTCATGACTTCCAGATCGCGGGAAACGCGATCGCGCGCGGCTCAGGCGCGGCACATTCAACCTATCAGCCTGTAGACGTACTCGCGCGTGTGCCTATTGAAGCGATCGCGCGAATTTTGCGCAAGGAACATCAACACGATCCCTCTTCTCGCGGCATGCGGGTTGCACGAGGTTAGCTGGCCCTCGTAAGGAGTGTTAATTGGCTGCCGAGAACAGCATGCCCACGCCCATCATGACGGGCGACCTAGCTCCGCCCGGTGCTCCTGGTACTGGCGGTAATATCTACCCCGGAGGCGACGGTCAAGGTGGGGCACCGGAAACGCTGCGATTATTGTGGCGGCAGAGGCAAAGTGATCGAGGGGGTCGGCGGTGCGTGACCATGCGCTCGGCACGCCTCATGAAAGCGCTTGTCATGGCCGCGGCGATTCTGTGCTGCGCGACCGGCTGCAGCTCTCTGCTCAGCACGGGGTCGGCAGACGTGGCAGGTGCGGGTGGCGCTGCGATCGCGAGCGCCGTCACGACGAATCCGGCAATAGCAGCGGGTATAGGACTTGGCGTCCAAGCGGTTGCACGTACTGGCGTCCACTACGCGCAACGGCAAATCCATGGCGCCGTACAGGACGAAATTGCGCGCGCGGCCGGTAACCTTCGGGTCGGCGCTGTCGGCACCTGGCGAACTCACCACCAGGTGCCGCTGGAGAAAGCTGAGCACGGCCGCCTCACCGTGAGCCGTGTCATCGGTGGCGGCGCTGCGCTGCAATGCAAGGAAGTCGTCTTCTCCGTGGATTCTGAACAACAAAGCGCCAAGCGCAGCGCGTATTACGTCGTACCGGTTTGCCGAGAGGGGGCTACATGGAAGTGGGCCTCTGCTGAACCTGCGACGACCCGATGGGGCTCATTGCAATGAGCTCCCAGCGCGCGAAGTTCTGGCGCCGGAGCAGGCATCAAGCGCAGAATCACGTAACGCGCCCTGCAACTCTCGCGGCAGTGCTGACGCTGGCATTGTCGGGATGCGAACTCGTGGGCACCGTGAGTGGCATTGCAGCCGGCGTTGCAACCGGTACGGTGACGGGTAATCCTGCGGTGGGCGCGACCGTAGCGATTACGGTAAAGGCCGGCGTAGACGAAGCGGGCAAGACCGTGTCGCGCAGTTCACAGCAGGCCGAGCAAGACGCGATTGTCACGGCTGCCGGTAACACGCGCGTGGGTGAGAGTGGAAGGTGGCAGTTTCGTCATCGAGTAACTCGCAGCGTAGAGCACGGCGACGTGCGCGTCCTGCGCGTGATCAAAACGCCGCTGGCCGTATGTAAGGAGTTGCTGTTTTCGGTGGTGCAGGGTGAAGGCGAAAAAGAGTCGCGGGCGTGGTACCGAACCAACGCGTGTCACGACGGTGAACAATGGAAATGGGCGCTCGTGGAACCTGCCGTCACTCGGTGGGATACGCTTCAATAGACTCGAGTTCGGGTCGCGCAAGTCCTCCACCCTGCAAGAAAAATCCAAGTGCGTTAGCGCGGCTCGCCAGCCTTACGCAACCTGCCGGCGTGTCGCACAATCTGAGAATGAGCGCCGAGTCTGCGCTGCATTTTCGCGGCAATGGCGCCTCATGAAATTCTCGTTGACGATGGCTGGTGCCATAATGATGGTCCGCCCGATACCGGCCACGAGCGTTGCTCATTGGATTGCAGGCGCGCGAGTGTACGCGACCGTGCCCCGCAAGTGTCGGGACTTCTTACGACTTGATTTTCCAGGAAGCTGTGATCCGACTCAAACTCTTGACTATGATGGTTTTAGTCGGAGTAGCACGGTTCCTGCTTTCAACTTCGCCAAAACGCATGAGTGACGGCTATTCTGCTGCGAGGCGGGAAGGTTGCGCGGATGCGACGCGGAAGGGCTTAACTACTGGACAGGGGACATCGATGGCACAGTCGAATGACTTCAGCTGGTCTGACGAGGCGTTGATCGTCGTCAAGCGGGTTGACGCTATAGCGGTTTACAAAAACCCTCAAGGCGATATCGTGGTTCGGCAGGAAAGCCGAGCGGGGGATGAGGACAACATCGTCATCGTGCCGGCGCAATACGCGTACACGCTTGTCGAGTCCATGCAGAGATTGTTGAAAGGACAATTGTTTTCGCTTCCGGTGGATCCACGGTAAGACAGGCGTTGCTGCCTTCGCCCTTGCAGACGGCCGGAAATAGTCTGCTCACCGTTTTCCCCTGATCCATGTCGCGCCCGGCTCAATCGCGCGCGTGGTCTGCTCGTCGCACGCTTCTCAAGCAGTTGGGTGCAGGCGGACTGTCCCTGCTCGTGCCAGGCGCGGTGGTATCGCGCACCACACCCAGATCCCCGCTCGCAGCATCCGTTCAGTTCAAGCAAGGCGCAGTGCGCCTCGACCTGCGTCACAACTTCGTTGAAGGCGTCGAAAACTTTTCACTTGAGCGCCTCCGTATAGAACCGAACTGGAAGCACGAAAGGAGCAGGCGCGCGGCGCTTCCGGACTGGGGGGACTATCGATACTCCGTGTACGATGCCAGCGACAACACACTGCTCTACCGCGCAGGATTCGATAGCATGTCAGCTCCGCGTGCTGGATCCTCTACGACTGAGGTCAGCGTCCGCATTCCGATGCCGCGGCGAACCGTTCTCGCTGCCATCGACCGACGGCGCGGGGACAATGTTTTCCTTCGACGCTGGGCGCAGCCGATCACTGTCGAGACAGATCGAATAGACCGCGCTGACGAGGGCATCCAGCTGCGTGTGGATGAAATTGTACCGAGCAGCGCAGCGCAAACGGTCGATGTCGCAATACTCGGCGACGGGTATCAGGACCGTGAATACGACAAGTTCATTCGTGACGCCGCGCGAGCAGCCCGCTATCTCTTTTCCGTGGAGCCGTTCAAGAAGCGTCAGCACGATTTCAATGTGCGTGCAGTTTTCGCGGCGAGCGTAGACAGCGGCGTAACGGACCGCTATCTCGGGTCCCGGAAGAATACGGTGTTGGGCTGTACTTACGATAGCGGCGAAGCCGAGCGAACGCTCGCGGCGCGGAACAATCGCGTGCTGCGCGATGCTGCGTCTGCGGTGCCCTACGATTTTCTGCTCGTGCTGGC
>JAQGNH010000072.1 GCA_028291945.1 Betaproteobacteria bacterium | reverse complement strand
TTTTGCCACGCGGTTCTCCATGTAACGTCGATTTAAAGCGCGATGACAATGTGTCGCCATGCAGTGAGCTCGTCAAGCACCGCGCGGCTGCCGCAACGTCGGTCCGGATGCGGGAAGACGGACGGGGTCGAACGGGCTCAAATCCACGGTGCGTGCCTTGCCGTCGACGATGAGCTCCGCCATCGCCTCTCCGGTTGCCGGTGCATTGAGGATGCCCCATACGTTGTGGCCGGTGGCGACGTAAGCGCCCTCGATGCGGGGCACTCGGCCGATCAGCGGCACGTAGTCCCATGTAATCGGACGAAAGCATGCTTGCTTCGCGATGATCCGGTCCTGGCCGAACGCGGGTGACAGTCGCTCGCATATCGAGCGCAGACGTTCGATCACACTTGGGTCCGGTGTGACGTCAGCCGGGTCGGGCGGCAGCGGCGCTGCGCCGGAAAAGGCGCAGACGTGGGTGCTGCCGTCGGCTCGCGGAAAAACTTCGACTGTCACTTCGTCTCCGGACGCATCCCGATATTCGAGGAAGAGCGCGTCAGCCGGCACGTCCGCCCCGGTGTCGTAGACGAGGCTCGGGCTTAGCTGTCCGAACACATCGGGCAGTGGCAGCCATTCTGCAGCGAGTCTCGACCACGGCCCCATTGCGATAACGACAGCGTCTGCTTCGATGACCGAACCCTCGACTTCAATCCCTGTCACGATCGATTCGGTGCGTCCGCGTACCAGACCCGTGACCTGTCCCAGACGCAGCTGCGCGCCTTGTTCCTGCGCCGCCCGCATCATCGCTGTGGTGAATTTGCGTGGATGAACGATAGCCGTCGTGTCAGGCGTGCCTATTCGACCAGAAATGACTGTGCCAGCGGAAAGCCAATCGAGCGCCGCGGGTGCGTGTCTGCGCGCGTCTCGATCACGAACTATCCTTCCGCTGTACGCATTCATTGGCTGATAGCCCATGTCATCGGCTATCTCGCTGGCAAGCTCGGCATGCAGGGCGAAGCTGCGGCGCGCCAGAGAATCGAGCGGACTACCGGCGCACCAATCGAGCGCCAGAAAGCCACCCGCTTTGCCGGAAGCTGCGCAAGCCACCTCCGTTCGTTCAACGACAGTGACATCGACGTTTCGCCGAGCCAGGAAATAGGCGGTGCAAGCTCCAATCACGCCGCCGCCGCAAATCACAACACGCATCTCACTTCTCCGCAAACGTCCGCCTGACTGTGGGACTTCAGTATATTGGGGGCGACAACCTAAAGGAGTGCGACCATGCGGTTAGGACTACTGCTGCGATATGCGGGAGAAACCGGCGGCCCGCGGATGGATGTGGTGCTGGAGGCCGAGCGGCTGGGCTACACGTCGGTGTGGGCGGGCGAGTCCTATGGCACGGATGCCGTCACACCGATTGCCTGGGTGCTGGCTCGCACCGAGCGAATCAAAGCTGGCACCGGCATCATGCAGATGCCGGCCCGCACTCCGGCCTGCGCCGCCATGACGGCGGCGACGCTGCAGGCCATGTCTAATAACCGGTTCCTCCTCGGCGTCGGCCCGTCGGGGCCGCAGGTCATCGAGGGTTGGCACGGCGTGCCGTACGGTAGGCCGCTTACCCGCACGAAAGAATATATAGAGATCGTGCGCAAGGTGTTCGCGCGCGAGGCCCCGCTGCAGCACCGGGGCGAGCACTACCAGATTCCCTACGCGGGTGCGGACGCGAGCGGCCTCGGCAAGCCGCTCAAGAGCATTCTCCACCCGAACCCCGATCTTCAGATCTACACCGCTGCGATTACGCCTGCCGGCCTGCGCGCCGCTGGCGAGGTCGCGGATGGCGTACAGCCGTTCATGATGAGCCCCGAGCGCACCGGCATGATCACCGAACCGGTGCTCAAAGGGCGGCTTGCAGCGGGAAAGGGCCCGACGCTGGCTGACTTCGACATCGCTCCGTTCGTGCCTATCGCGATGGGAAGAGACCTGCAGGCCTGCCGCGACGCCCTCAAAGCGCGGATGGCGCTTTACATCGGCGGCATGGGCGCGCGCGGCAAGAACTTCTACAACGACTACGTCAGGCGTATGGGATACGAGGCGGAGGCCGCAAAGATTCAGGATGCCTACCTGGATGGGCGCCGCGACGAAGCGATCGCCGCTGTTCCAGACAGCTTTATAGACGAGATAGCCCTGGTTGGCTCGCCCGAACGCATCAAGGATCGCCTGCAAGTCTGGAAGGAGAGCTCCAAAGACGGCGCGATCGGCACCATCCTGCTGGGCGGCGCCAGCATCGATGCGCTGCGTGTCGTCGCCGAAGCTGTTCTCTAGAATAGCGGCCTCACCGAGGAGCAGTTGCATGTCGAGAGTCGCAGTCATCGGTAATACCGCGCGCGCGATTGGCGCCGTGTGCGCGGCGGATCTCACGCTGTCGGGCCATGAAGTTCGCTACACGGTCTTTCCGGAGCAGAAGGATCAGCTCCCGGGAGTGCGCAAGGCGGGAGGGTTCACCGTCGAAGGCGATGCGAAGCACCTCATCTCCAAGAAGACCGGCTTTGCGAAGCTCGACAAGATCTGCGCCACCACTGCGGAGGCGCTCAAGGATGCCGAGGCCGTGCTGATCGAAGTCGACATCCAGCAGCTCGAAGAGAAGTTCAGCGCGATGATTCCCGAGTTCGCGCGCGGCGCCGTCGTGCATGTCCAGAGCCACGGCTACTGGCCGGCCGCGCGCCTCACGCCGCTGCTGCGCAAGGCGGGCCGCGAAGACGTGCTCGTGACCGAAGCGCCCGCGCCGACGCATGCCGCGCGAATAGACGGCACTGTCGTGACGCCGAAAGGGTTGCGCAAGGGCATTCAGATCGCGACGGTGCCCGCGTCGCGCTCGCACGAAGCGCTCGCGCGTCTGAAACCGCTCTTTCCCTATTTCACTGCGGCCTCGTCTGTGCTGCAGACCGGACTGGAAAATCTGAACCTGATCGTGCATCCGGCGATGGTACTGCCGAACGTCGGCGGGATGGAGCGCGCGAAACTCGAGGGCAGGAAGTTCGGCTTCTACCAGGAAGGCGTAGTGCCCGCAGCGGGCGTGCTCGGAGACGCGCTCGACGCCGAGCGTAAGCGCGTGTGCGAGGCCTATGGCGTCGAGCACACGCCGATGGCGAAGGCGATCGAGCAGTACTACGGCTTCAAGAGCAACACCTTCTACGAGGCGATGCAGAATCCTGTCTACAAGTCTTTCCCTGCCTTCCAGCCCG
>JAQGNH010000048.1 GCA_028291945.1 Betaproteobacteria bacterium | reverse complement strand
CCTATCCGCGACAGAAGTGATGTGAGTGAACGATCGAAGTTCATGCGCCAGGCATTCATATACGCGCGGATGTTATGACAATCGCGCGAAACCGGTGGCGCAGCCGACGTATTCGAAGCCGCGGCCGAGCAACTTGAGACGATCTAGCCGATTCTAAGTGTGGTACTCGCAGCATACCCACGAGCTGGGGGCGCGCCGCAGCGCCGCGGGCGTTGGAGAATTACTGCGCTTCGGAAATATATACATGCCAAAACGGAACCCAATTGTGCTTGCCAACGCCATGATGAGGCCACACTATAACCCCCCTTTGTACAATTAAAACCGTATATAGATCATGAAGTTATTCGCGGCGCTCAGAAAAATAAGGGAATTCGAAAGATCACAGTTGCCATTTCTCAAGTCGATCATCGATTTCGATATTGTCATCGAGCTCGGATATGCGGAAGAGCAGCACCAGCCGCTCACACTGAAACAGGTTTTTCTTCTGAATCTCAGTTCGCGTACGACGGTACGCCGCAGATTGGCGAAGCTTATAGAGCAAGGGATCGTGAGGCGCCGCAAAAATGCGAATGATCAGCGCTCGTCCCTCCTTACCATTTCGTCGTCCCATCTCAAAACGTTCGGTGTCTATGGCGGCACACTGACGTCTATTTGCGCCTCGATTTCAAAATAAGTACGCCGGCCCGGCACACTAAATCGGCAAAAAGCAGCTCGAGCGCAGCTCGAGGCTACGCAAGGAGAATCGACATTGGCTGAAGCAAAACGATTGGATACGACGGAACGCGACTACGGTCAATCACGCTCGAATGAACACGGCCCGGCGCCGACGGCCTCACGCATTTCGGCCGAAGAGCGCCATCGACGCATCGAAACAGCAGCGTACTATTACTCGCTGCGCCGGGCGGGAGGTCAGGGCCAGGCATCAGATGATTGGGTTCAGGCCGAAGCGGATGTCGATCTTGACCTCGCCAAAACCGCAGCGGGCGGGCCAAAGGCGTTTGAGCCGTAATGATTCTTTCGCGATTCATCTTAGCTAACATCGATCAAATTCTCGGCGAATGGGAAAAATTCGCGAGGACAATCCCGGCGGCCGCCGGAATGGATGCGGCTGCGCTGCGCAATGACGCCGCCAAGATTTTGACCACGATTGCTCGCCAGATGGAGATGGACCAGAGTGGCAGCGATCAAGAGGCGAAGTCCAAGGGACAAGCATTCCGCGCTACAGGTGATCTGGAGACGAGTGCAGAATCCCACGGCAGCGTCCGGCTGGACTCGGGTTTCAATCTGAACGAGATGGTGTCCGAATACCGCGCACTACGTGCAACTGTCATACGGCTCTGGACCCGTGACCTGTCCACGATCGACGGCGATGCATTGTATGATCTCACCCGCTTCAACGAAGGAATCGACCAGGCCCTCACTGAATCGATAGCCCGATATACCGCGCTTCGGGACAGGGCGAGAGAGCTTTTTCTCGGTATCTTAGGACACGATCTGCGCACTCCGCTTGGCGTGGTTATGTTGTCAGCGCAGTTCCTTCTTAAATCGAAGGGTCTCACCGAGACGCAGTCGAAAGCCGCCTCACGGATGCTAGGAAGCGGCGCGCGCATCAAGGCGCTGGTCTCGGACCTGGTCGATGTGACTCACACGCGCCTGGGCGGCTCGCTGCCGATTGAGGCGGAGCCCATGGACCTCGCACTCACATGTCACGAAGCTGTGGACGAGATGCGAGCGGTTCATCCCGATCGCACATTTGAGCTTAACGTTTCTGGCGATCTATCGGGCACCTGGGATCCGGCGCGACTCCGCCAGATCATAGCGAACCTCCTGCAAAACGCGATTCAGCATGGAACCGAGGGAGCGCCGGTGACTGTGTCCGCATACGGCCAACAAGAGCGGGTTGTGTTGACAGTTCATAACGAGGGCCTTCCCATCTCAGAGTCGGCCCGCCAACGAATCTTTGAGCCGCTCGTGAGGGGCGAGAGGCGCATCGAGCCCAGAAAATCCAGCAGCCTCGGGCTGGGTTTATATATCGTCCGTCAGATCACCATCGCGCACGGTGGGTCGATCGCTGTCAAATCATCGCAGGACGAGGGCACAAGCTTCGTGGTGTCCCTGCCGCGACGCTGGCGTCCAGCAGCCGAGCAGGAGCGGGCCGCACCCGGCGTATCTTCGAGAGAGCTGAAGTAGTACTAGGCTTCGGAGATCTGCTTACGCGGTGCGGCCTCGGCGATGACCTCTAGCCTGGCTGACTCGCGGAGAGCGGTAGGCGGGTCGCGATCGGGTCTACTTACCGAATACGCTCTTCAATAGGTCAGTGGTGCGGGCAGTCGGGTTGGTGCGGATCTTCTTCTCCTCCTCGGCGACCATCAGGAACAGGCCGTCGAGCGACTTGTTGGTCACATAATCGTCAAGATCCAGCGACTGCTTGCCCATCATCGGCACGCTTTCGTATCGTCCCACCATGTCTTTGTAGGCGCGGGTCGCTCCCACTTCGCCGACCTTCTGCGACACGGTCGGCTTGAAAGCGGCGTAGAGCTTGTCGTGCGTTTTGCTGCGGAAGAAATCAGTGGCCGCGGTGTTGCCGCCGGCAACGATGCCGCGTGCGTCATCCAATGACATGTCGCGGATCGCGTCGCCGAAGTAGCGTGCCGCGAGCGGCGCAGCGGCCTCGGCCGCCTGATTCATGCTCAGCACGAACTCGTCGACCTGCTTTTGGTAACCCGCCATGCGTGCCATATCCGCCACCTTCTGGATGCTCGGCGGCATCAAAATCTTTACGGCCTGGTTGCCAAAGTATCCGTTTACCTGCGAAAGGTTTTTGACCGCGGTCTCGGTCCCGACGGAAAGCGCTTCCTTGATTCCCGACGCGTTGGTTTTCTCATCGGGTGCGCCTGCGCTCGATCCCGTAGCGCCGGACTTAGGCGAGGTCCCAAGGCCCTGCATCACGTCGTCGAATTTGGGAAGTTGCGCCCACGCACTGCCAGCGATGAGTGCCCCGATTAAGACTGCCCACGCTCGTTTCATGGTGCTCTCCTATCTGAACATCTAAACCGTTCGAAACATCAGGTGCGCGCAACGATCGCGATTCGCGCTCTTTAGGCTAAATCGCCTTGGGGCTGACGTATGTTCGCTGGCGCACATAGCGCGCGTCGCGGGCTCCATGTGGGCTGCGCTGATCTCGCCAGTGACCTGAAGCTGAAAGGGGGGCCATCAACGCGCCTGGCACGCCCTAGATACGCCAGATTTTAGAAAACGGTCAGCCGCGAGCGGGTTGGAAACACCCGGAGGCATTTCCTAAGTCTCTATTCCACGGGAGAGGAAAATAACTTCCCTCCTCCGCTTGCGCACAAACGGGGAGGGGTACGGCGGCGGCAACGTGCGAGTTCTATTTCGATTCGATGAAGGATTCGTCCGCGGGATCCATCGGAGCATCACCCGTGCTCTCCGATTTCCCCTCTTCACGAAGCTTTTCGTCTTCTGGCTTGGACTTGCGCGTCGGTTGAGACCCTGCTGGCCGGTCGGCCTTGCGCCCGGTGCCGGTTTTATTCTCGGTTGCCATGGTTATCCTCGAGTGAGATTGAATCG
>JAQGNH010000448.1 GCA_028291945.1 Betaproteobacteria bacterium | reverse complement strand
AGGATCCTTTCGACACCAAGGACATGCGATCGACCGGGGGCGGCGATGCTGCCTACGACATCGATTTTCCGGCGCGCGATCACGTGCTGGTCGAACAGCTCCGCAACAAAGGCGCGATCATCTTCGCTAAGGCCGTCAACACCGAATACAACGGACGTGCAGGCGATCCGGGCGGCCGCCACACGCCGGCCAAGGTGCTGCCGTCGGTTCTCGGCTATCAGCGCAGCACGTGGGCGGGCAATCCGTCGAACGTGTACGACACGACGCGGGCGGCTTCGCTCGGCTCCAGCTCGGGCTCGGCGGTGTCGGTCAGCGCGAACCTGGTGATGTGCAGCCTCGGTGAGGAAACACGTGCCTCCTGTCGCGGGCCCTCCAATCATAATGCGGTCGCGCTCATCCTCCCGCACAAAGCCATGCTGGGCTTCGACGGCGGCGCAATTGGCGCCGATATCTATTGTGACCGCGCCGGCATTCACGCGCGCACGATCAGCGACTGCGCGAAGGTTCTCGATGCGCTGAAGGATCCGGTCGAAGGTTATTATGATCCGCGCGATCCGTACACGACGGTGCCGCGCTCGGCGGTGTTGAGTACCGGCTATGCCGCACACGCCAAGGCTTCAGGCGCGGCGGGCGCGCTCAAGGGGATGCGCATCGGTATCGTGCGGGAGTCGATGCTGAATCCCGGCGTGAAAGCGGCAGAGCCGATCACGACTGCGGCCGCAAAAGAGATCAAGACGATTCTAGGCGCAATGCTCGGCGCGACTCTGGTGGAATCTTCGGATCCGCTGTGGAAAGCCGATCCCGAAATCGAATCGATGAAGACCGATTTCCGGCGCGCACTCGCTCGACTCGTACCCGTCTTCATGCCCGATCTGCTCTTCCGCCTGACCCCGGAAGGACAGCCGGTGTTCCCGGAGTTTGCAGCGGCGATCGTGCCGACGACGTTCGAGGCGGGCAAGGTTTTCGGCACAGGTACCCTGCATCCGATCGATTATTGCGTCGCCTTAGCCGATGGATCGATCGCGCCGCCGTCGAACCTTGATATCTCCACGGTGCAGCAGCAGGAGCTCGCACCGACGTTCAGGTACCACATCAGGCAATATCTGTCGCGGCGTGCAGCGGACTGGAAGGCCCGCGGGTTCACCGAAACGCTGATCGACTGGCCGAGTCTCAATGCACGTTCAAAATTCTGGGGAGACGATCAGCGCGCCGCGTTCAGGAACTGGGAAGAGATCACCGACCCGCGCAATCCTCACGGGCGGCGACAGGGCGTGAACGAGCGCCTCATGCTGCGCGAGCTGCTGCGCCGCGTGGACATGATGGTGATCCTCGAGAATCATCTGGACGCGCTCGTTCGCCTGCATACGCCGCTGCCGCCCGCAAAGATCGGCGGACCTGAAGTACCGGGCGTTATCCGGCGGCTGCGTGAAGAGTCGCAGTACGGTCCCAATGCAGGGCTTACGGAAGTGCTGATCCCGGCGGGCTACGTCACGACCGCGTACGATCCAGTCTTTGCGCTCAGTCCCGATCGCAACAAGTACGTGGCCGTCGCATCCGGCGAGCCTACGACGATCCCTGAGCCTGGATTGCCGTTTTCGCTCGTTTTCCGAGCCGAGCCGGGCAAGGAAGATGTCCTGCTGAAGATTGCCTGCGCGTATGAAGCTGCGTCGAAACGGCGGGTTCCTCCGCCGGCGTTCGGACCGCTGCCCTAGTCGATGCCGTTCCGACGTTGGACAGCAGCGACGTGTTCACTGGCTTAGTGTCACGTGCTTTAGAAAGGTCTCCATGGCGCGGATCGGTGCAAGGTCCTCGAAGAGAATGTGTCGAGTCTGCTCGATGCGCTTGCGCAGATGCATGCGATAAGTAGCGTCCTGTGCAAGCTTAACCGCAATGGAGACGTAGTCGTCTTCAGACTGTGCGATAAGGGCGGGCAGATCCAATCGCTTCAGTATCCCTGCTGCGAACCGGCCGCGCATGAATGGGCCCTCGCGCGTGACGATGGGAATGCCACATTCGATAGCCTGCATGGTCGTGTTGAAGCCGGAGAAGCCGATCGTATCCAGAAAAACCTCGCCGCGTTCGAGCAACCCGTGAAATCCCGCAGTGTCCTGCCACGGAATGAAGGTCACGAAATCTTCGAGGTTTAAATGTTTTTGCGCAAACGCAACCGCCAGCCGCTCGTGAAGCTTCTCCGACAAGTTGCTGAGTCGATGCTTGAAGAAAATAAACCGGCAGTGGCCTAGTTCCAGCGCAATGTCGACGAGAACTCGATCATGGCGAGGCGCATATTTAAAAGGTACGCCCGGGCAGATGAGCAATGGAGTGTTCGGCTCAATGCCCCAGCTGCGCAGATCCGGCGTTTGCCGCTGAACAGGCGAAGACTCATAGAAGCACCCCAAATGCGGCAGCCTGACGAGCTGTTCGGTGTAGTTGTCGTGGGCGTCTGGAGGTTCCAAGCCTTCCGCGGACAGGTAGTAATCGATGGTCGGCAGCCCTGTCGTTTCGGGATGTCCCCAAGCCGCGACTTGAACGGGTGCGAGACGCAGGCTGGCAAGTTGTGCCGTCAACGGGTCCATGCCCACTTCAGGATAGATGATTGCGTCGAGACGTTGTTCCAAAATGACTTCGACCCATTCTCGCAGATCGAGTGGCCCTTGCGTGAAGCACGACACATGCTCCTTTGCAAATACGGTCTCGTCATCCTGTTTCGTTCCCACGTAAAACGCATGCACCGAGAACTGCTTGCGATCGAGCCGCTGAAGCCAGCCTTTGAGGAGCGCATCCCATACGGAATGCTTCCAGAAATATTGGGAGACGATGCCGACGCGAACACCGCCACAGGGCGCGTTCTTCCCCGGACTAGAGAACCCCGTTTGGTTGAACCAGTGCGACATGAGTTTCGTACAGAGTTTGCCGTAACGGCTCAGCATGGCCCGATTGTTTTCTTCCTGATACGCAAGTAAAAAG
>JAQGNH010000447.1 GCA_028291945.1 Betaproteobacteria bacterium | reverse complement strand
ATAGCAATATGCCCGGGATGGATCAGGGCGATCAGAAAAGTATGAAGGAGATGGACAAGAGCAGCACGCCCGCGACGAAGCCGGATCCCAAACCGATGGATCACAGCAACATGCCGGGGATGGACCCGGGCTCAACGAAGGACATGCAGAAGCCCGGGAGCCAAAAACCCCAGGGCTCGACGGGCGGCATGGAGATGGGGCCGATGCAAGGCGGCAAGGCGCCGCCGGATGCCCGCGACCCCGACGCTTCTGCTGAGGGGACCCGTAATCGCGGGCTACCAGGCATGGACATGGCCGACACGCGATTGATTGGCTTTCTCCTGATCGACAGGCTCGAGCTCAGTCCTCGCAACGATACGCTGACCTTCGACAGTCAGGCGTGGTTTGGCGGCGATTACAATAAGCTGTGGCTCAAGGCCGAAGGCGACCGCACTGCCGGACGCCTCGGTGCGACGCGAACCGAAGCGCTTTGGGATCGCGCATTTGCGACGTACTGGAGCTCGCAGCTGGGCATTCGCCACGATTTTGCAGGTGGACCTGGCCGCAACTGGGCCGCGATGGGTGTGCAAGGGCTGGCACGGTACTGGTTCGACGTGGAGGCAACCGCGTACGTAGGAGAATCCGGCCGCACTGCCGCGCGCTTCGAAGCCGAGTACGACCTGCTGCTGACTCAGCGCCTGATCTTGCAACCAAAAATGGAAACGAACCTGTACGGCAAGAGCGATCCCGGTCGCAATATCGGTTCCGGCTTGTCGGATATGGAGCTTGGTCTGCGCTTGCGGTATGAGATCAAGCGGCAATTCGCGCCTTACGTCGGCCTTTCGTGGCAGCGAAAGTTTGGCAACACCGCCGATTTCGCACGAGCGGCAGGCGAACACGTGCGAAGCACGACCTTCGTCGCGGGAGTGCGTTTATGGTTTTAAGACTGATATTGCACAATTCTTTGGACGCGCATTCATCGCGGCGCCAATGAAGAAAACGCTTCGGAATGCTGTCCTGATCGTTGTCGCCCTGCTGGTTGCTGGAGCCGCTTTCGTCTATTCAGGCTTGTACAACATCGCAGCCGATGAGCACCACTGGCGAATTACGACTGTATTGATGGAAATGCTGCGTACAAGGTCAATCGAGCGGCGCGCACAGGACATTCAGGTGCCACCGCTCGATGATCCAAAACTTAAGCTCAAAGGGGCAGGCCAATATGCGGAGATGTGCGTGATGTGTCACTTGGCGCCAGGCATAAAAGACAGCGCGACCAGGGAAGGCCTTTATCCCCAGCCGCCCGTGTTATCAGAGCGCATGATTGATCCGAGAGCCGCGTTTTGGGTGATCAAGCACGGCATCAAGATGACGGGTATGCCAGCGTGGGGCGCGAGTCACGACGATGAGACGCTCTGGAGCCTGGTTGCATTCCTGCAAGAACTACCGCGTCTGAATGGAGAACAGTACCAGGAAATCGTGCGCCAAGCGCCGCGTGACGAGGAGATGTCGAACATGCGGGACCTGCAGGGCGAACCACAGCAGGACCATGGAACCCGGACGCACAGCCATTCTCCGCACACCTCTCCGCACAAGTGATGCCTGCGTCGCGGCAATTTGACGCTCGCGTGAAGCCGAGCTGCTGCGCGCATTTGATGAAGCGAATTCGGGCGATGTGTCTGCTGTCATATGGGTCGTGAGCCCCAAGTTTGCGGTTTGCGGTCTCACTGGAGTCGGCCACCTGTCCTTCTCTATGTCACTTATGTGATCTACTGAGCAGCATGGATTGATCATCTTCCATGTTGTTCGCCGCTCGTAGTACCGCACGTTTCCATCCGGATGTGCACGGCCTCAGCGGCGGTTCTTGGATTTGAAAGCTCTTGACTCTGTACCGAAGTACGGATTTTGGACTGCTTCCGGGACGATGAAAACGGAGCGGAGAACGACATGAAAACGCATGGCCATCGTCACCTGGACGACGAAAACCACAGGCACCAGCACGCAGCCGAGGCGGAGCACGCCCTGCACGGGTCGAGCGGACCCGCTTGCTCGCATGAAAGCGATGCCACTCCAGCGCAGGAGACCGATCCCGTATGCGGAATGAAAGTGGATCCAGACTCGGCTGCCGGGTCATACGAGTACGGCGGCGTGACGTACCACTTTTGCAGCAAGCACTGCCTGGCCCAGTTCAAGGCTGACCCGAAAAAATATGTCTCGGGTACCGAGGCCGTTTCCGCATCCGCTCCAAAGCCAGGCGCAAAATATACGTGCCCGATGCACCCGGAAATCGTGCGCGACACACCCGGCTCGTGCCCGATCTGCGGCATGGCACTCGTGCCGATCGCCGGCACGGGTGAAGCGGACGACAGCGAACTGCGCGGTCTCACGCGAAGGTTCTGGATCGGCGTCGTCCTTTCGCTTCCGCTCGTGATCCTCGCGATGGCTCCGATGATCGGTTTTGCAGAGCCGTTCGGGCTCGCCCCGCGCGCCCGCGGCTGGGTCGAATTCGTGCTCGGAACTCCGGTGGTGCTTTGGGTCGGCTGGCCGATACTCCACAAGTTCTGGCTGTCGATCACCCATCGCGCACTCAACATGTACACGCTGATCGGGCTGGGTGTGGGACTGGCCTATCTCTTCAGTCTCGCGGCCGTCTTTGCGCCTGGATTATTCCCGCCTGAGTTTCGTGCGCACGATGGCGCCGTCGGCACCTATTTCGAAGCTGCGGCAGTGATCGTGACCCTCGTGCTGCTCGGGGACCTGCTGCAACTGCGCGCAATGGGGCGTACCAGCGAGGCGATCGGCGCGCTGCTGCGTCTCGCACCGAACCTCGCCTGGCGCGTGCGCAGTGACGGTTCGGAGGAGCAGGTGCCGCTCGAGCAGGTCGCCGTCAGTGATTTGCTCCGGGTCAAGCCGGGCGGAAAAATTCCGGTTGACGGGGCAGTCGTCGAGGGCGAGACCCGCGTTGACGAATCGATGGTCACCGGTGAGCCAATGCCGGTCGCGAAAGCAGCGGGTGACAAGGTGACCGGCGGCACAGTCAACGGTAACGGGTCAATCATCATGCGCGCGGAGCGCGTCGGGTCCGATACATTGCTCGCGCGTATCGTCCAGATGGTAGCGGAGGCCCAGCGCACGCGCGCGCCAATTCAGAAGCTCGCCGACGTAATCGCTGCACGCTTCGTCGAGGTGGTGATCGCGATTGCGCTCATTACCGCGGGCGTCTGGTGGTTCTTCGGGCCTGAGCCCGCGGTAACCTACGCTCTCCTGAATGCTGTTGCTGTACTGATCATCGCCTGTCCCTGTGCGGTCGGTCTCGCCACACCGATCTCCATGACCGTCGCGATGGGCGAAGGCGCTCGCGCCGGCATACTTTTCCGTAGTGCCGAAGCCATCGAGCGGATGCGGGAAATCGACAC
>JAQGNH010000487.1 GCA_028291945.1 Betaproteobacteria bacterium | reverse complement strand
GCGAAGCGACCGTTCAGTTCGATCTGCGCCGCTTTTGCGGGAAAAAACGTGCTGAATACGCCGATCGGGCGATTGCCCATTCCGGGCGCCATAGTGAGCACGAAGGGGTCGATGCAGTCGTGCCACGCGAGCACGATGCGCTCGCTTCCGGAAACCACTGTTTCCACGGTCGTCGAGCGCGGGTCACCCGTGCGCGCGAACTGCGCGTCGATCACGGGTAACTTGGGGTCCGCGAACGCAGGGTACAGCAGCGTTTCAATCGTCCGCTGGAGCCAGCGCGCAACAGCCATGTTGTCACTGTAGATCTGCACGCGCTTGTCGATCAGCGGCGATTGCATGAACATCGCGTGGCCTGAGCCGGCCGGACACCACAGCACGCGCCAGTGACTCACGCGAGATGAATGCGTCTTGCCGCCATCGGCACTGAGCCGGATGAAAGAATTCTCGCCGGTCATGAGGACGTCGTTCGGATCAACGGGTTGGGCCATGATTCTTTCCTTGTCGGTCGAGGTGTCGCTCGCTGTGTAAACGGCGATCGTCATGGTAACTGCTTTTCGGCACGAGGGCGTGCGATGGCATAATGGATCGGCACGAGCGGCGAAACTCACATAAATCATGTTGGCCGCATCGACGGGAGGAGCGCGATGAAGGATGCACTGTACCGGAAGGGTATGAAAACGCGGCGCGAGATACTGGGCGCCGGGCGCGAGCAGGCGATCCTCAATGAGGAAGACGATTTCTCGATGCCGCTGCGCGAATTCACGACGCGCTACGTCTGGGGCGAGTTGTGGTCGCGCAAAGGACTGCCACGCAAGACGCGCAGCCTCATCAACGTCGCGTTGCTCACCGCCTTCAAGTCGCGCCAGGAGCTGAAGACCCACATTCGCGGTGCGCTGAACAACGGTTGCACCAAGGCCGAGATCCGCGAAGTTCTGCTCCAGTGTGGCATTTACGCGGGCATCCCTGTACTGCGCGAAGCCGTGCGTGTCGCACAAGAGGTTTTTGCCGAAGAGGCAAAGGCCGGCAAGCGCGTCAAATAACACTTTCACGCTGAGTGGCGATGATGCTGAAGGGACAGGCAGTAATGGTGAACTGGACAGACGTGGCGGTCGAGCACCGTCACGCCTACTACGAGTGGCACAGCCGTGAGCACATGGTCGGACGCGTCGCGCTTCCGGGCTTCTGTCGCGGGCGCCGTTATATCGCAGCGCAAGCGAGCCGGGACTTCCTCATTTGTTACGAGGTCGAGAACATCGGCGTGCTCAGCAGCAACGCCTACCTCGACAAGGCGAACGCACCAAGCGAGCTCACCCGACGCACCACACCATTTGTGAAGAATAGCTCGCGCGCGCTTGCGGGCGTGCGCGCGTCGCTCGGCGTCGGCACCGGCGGTTGTGCGCTGACGCTGCGATTCGACGCAGAGCCGGGACGAGAGGACGAGCTGGAGCGTTATGTCATCGCGAACGCGCTGCCGCGGCTCGCTGAAATCGCCGAAATCGCGGGTGCCCATTTCTGTGTTGCGGACATGAAGGCGAGCACCATCGTGCCCGTGGAGCGGCAGGGAAGACCTACGACAATCCCTAAATGGATCGTCATCCTCGAGGGTGTTTCACTGCAGGCGGTCAACGACGCCTGCGACGCTCATCTCGCCGCCTTGCATCAGCATGGATGCACCGATCACATCGAGAGAGACACTTACAACCTGCAGATCATGGTGACCAAGAAAGGGTGAGGCCCTCAACGTGAGCGATTACAGATTCGTAAAGCTGGAACGCCGCGACGGCATCCTGCAGATGACGCTGCAGACCGATGGCGGACCTTTTCAATGGAACCTCGATGCGCAGGTCGAGCTCGCTACTGCTTTCGCTGACGTCGGTGCTGATCGCGACAACCGCATCATCATCCTCACTGGCACGGGCAACGAATTTACCGGGCCGCGTCTCGATCCTGATGCGCAGTTCTTTCATGGCGCGCAAATTTCGCCGGCGGGAGTGCACCACGTCTTCAGGAATGCAAGGCGACTGGTAAATTCACTGCTCGATATCGAGGTTCCCATGATCGCAGCGGTGAATGGTCCGGCGAAGCGCCATGCAGATCTCGCGCTCATGTGCGATATCGTGATCGCTGCTGACGACGCCACGTTCGAGGATACCGCGCACTTTCACAACGGCGGCATCGCGCCCGGCGACGGCATCAATGTCGTCTACACGATGCTCATGGGGCTGAATCGTGCCCGCTATCTCATGCTGACGGGGCAGGTGCTTTCGGCCCGGGAAGCCAAGGACATTGGGATGGTCGCTGAGCTGATGCCGCGCGAGAAGCTTGTGCCTCGCGCGTGGGAGCTGGCATCGCAGCTCGCCCGCAGGCCGGAGATGCTTCTGCGCTATACCCGAGCCGTGCTGACACATCCATTACGAAAGGCTTTGGATGAAGGGCTGCAGTACTTCCTGGCGATGGAAACGCTCTCGACGTTGAACAAGCGAGATGCGTGACGGCTGCAAACTGACCGTTGCGAATGAAGAGCAGGCATAGAAAAGTCTCAGTGGTCTGCGTACTCTCGCATGTCCTCGTCGCCGGCACGCTGTGGCAAGTATCGGGTGTGGGGGCTGCGGATATGCCTCGACAGGCCGCGGATGTTGCGGCGACGTATCCTTCGCGTCCGATCCGCATCATCGTCGGATTCCCGCCGGGGAGCGGGACCGACATGCTCGCGCGTTTTGTCGGCGCCAAGCTCACCGAGCGTCTGAAGCAGCAGGTGGTCGTCGATAATCGGCCGGGTGCGAACGGCATCATCGCAAGCGAGCTCACGGTCAAGGCGGCCCCGGACGGCCAAACGCTGCAGTTCATGTCCACGTCGCACACGATGAATGCGGCCGTGTATAAACTTCCATTCGACGCAGTCAAGTCGTTCACGGCTATAACGATGCTCGGGGCAGGCCCTCTCGTGCTCGTCACGCATCCATCGTTCCCCGCGAATAGCGTGAAGGAGCTGATCGATCTCGCACGAGCAAAGCCCAACACCCTAACCTATGCGATATCGGGTACCGGCGGAATGAATCATTTTGCCGGCGCACTGTTCTCGCGATCCGCGGGCATACACCTCATGGACGTGCCGTACCGCGGCGGTCCCCAGGCACTGACCGATCTCGTCGGAGGGCAGGTGCAGTTGATGTTTGCCACGCTCGCGATCACACAGCGGCAGGTCAAGGCCGGCAAGCTCAAGGCACTCGCGGTGAGCAGCATGAAGCGCACGCCGCTGCTGCCTGGTGTGCCGACGATCGCCGAATCAGGCGTGCGGGGATACGAAATGAACATCTGGTGGGGCGTGCTCGCGCCGTTCGGTGTGCCGGATGCGGTTGTCGCGAAACTCACGGGCGAGATCGGCGCAGTTCTCAGAGAGCCTGAGTCGGCGCAACAACTCGAGGCGCAAGGAGCCGAGCCCTCGCCGATGCCCAGCGCTCAATTCGCGCGCGTGCTCGCCTCCGAGGTCGAGACGTGGCGGCGCGTGGCACGCGAATCGAACATCAAGGCGGAGTAGCGACAATGCCCGTCGCATTTCCCGGATCTGGTGCGCCAATCGATTGCTCGTCACGTGGCATGCTGGTTCCAGAAGTAAGTGGATTAACCGGTGCCATGAATTCATCGTGTCGGGTGAGATGCTGTGGGTCGGAGCGGCGTCACAGAAAGGATCGCAATGTGGGCTCCGATGCCGGTGTGACGGTCGAATGGAGGTGCCGACGTTTCAATCGAGCTTGCGCAGGCTGTCCCCCGGGCCCATTTATTGCGCTGTTATCAAAACCGACGCGAGTGTCGAGTGTAAATAGGTCCAGAAGATGGCCGTCACGTTACAGATTGTTACGTTTGCCTCGGGAATCTTCGGGACCGCGTCGACTTCTAACAGTGCATGAAAGCAAACATGAATTACATGAAACCGACTATCTTGGCATTGGGAATAGCCGCTTTGAGCGGGTGTGTTGCCGTGCCGGTTGATCCCTATTATTCCGGAGGGGCGCCTGGCTATTACAACCCGGCGCCGGCGTATTACCCTGCGCCTGGCGTCTATGCGGCGCCAGCGTATTACGGTCCACCCGCATATTACGGTCCGTCTATCGGTATCGGCATCTCTGGCGGTTGGCGTGGCGGTGGCTATCGCGGAGGCCGGTGGCATGGCGGCGGCAGGCGCGGGCGCGGCTGAATCCGATAGGTCCGATTAAGCGATGACGGCCAGCGCAAGCTGGCCGTTGTGCTTTCAGGCCCGTCTCGGCGGCGTGATGCGGATTACCGACGCTCGGGCACTTTCACTCGCGACACCGTATAACGGGTGACATCCTCCTCGGGCTCGTCTCCTACCGCCGGCGTAAGAGGCAGCGCGAGGTTGGTAACGAACATGTCGTCGCCGATGATGACGAGACTGGCCGGAAACAGCAGCCCATTGGGCGAGCCGTCGTG
>JAQGNH010000480.1 GCA_028291945.1 Betaproteobacteria bacterium | reverse complement strand
GTTTCGATGCCGCGATAGTAGCCGGGGATGTAAGCGCCTTCTTCGAAGCCGACGAGGCGATAGAAAGCGCGCGCGCCGTAGTTGTTCGCGCGGAGCTCGAGTGTGACGGTCGTGATTCCGGCGGTCAGCGCCGAGTCCTCGAGCCACTCCACGAGGGCGCGGCCAATTCCGCACCGGTGGTACGAGGGTTTGACGGCGAGGAGGCTCAGGTGCGCCTGCACGTCACCGAACTCCATGATGGCAAAGCCGACGAGGTGCGAGTGCACCTGCGCTATGAGCACGAGAGTCGAGCGCGCCCGTATTGCCTTGGCGACTCTCTCAGGCGGCCACGACCAGCCCCGCAGGCCGACTTCGACGAGATAGCGGGACATGACCGCGATCTCGTAGGCATCGGCAGGCGTCGCAAGGCGAAAGACAGGCTGCACCATGATTATCACGAGTATACCGGCGCAAGCGCGCGCTGCAAGCGCGATCAGCCATCCGCCGATAAACGTATTCCCGTGAAGGGCCAGCGGTCGTGCGGGTAGAAAAAGTTGCGATAGGTTGCACGCATGTGAGATTGCGGCGTGGCGCAGCATCCGCCGCGAAGCACGAACTGGTTCGCCATGAACTTGCCGTTGTATTCGCCAAGCGCTCCCGCCATGGCCTTGTATCCGGGGTACGGCGAATACGTCGAGGCGGTCCATTCCCACACATCGCCGTACCACTGATGGTCATGGAGACCGGCGGCAGGTCGCGGATGATATCGCGCCGTTTCGACGAAATTGCCATCGATAGGCGCTCCGCCCACGGCAACTTCCCACTCCGCTTCGCTGGGCAGGCGCACGCCCTTCCAGCGTGCATAGGCGTCGGCTTCGTAATAGCTCACGTGGCAGACGGGCTCGGAAAGCTCGACCGGCCGAAGTCCGGATAGCGTCATCTCGTGCCACGTCCCCCCTGTGCTGATCCAGTAGAGAGGGGCGTCCCAGCGGCGCTCGGTCACAGCCCCCCAGCCGTCGGACAGCCATAGGTCCGGCCGCCCATAGCCGCCGTCGTGCATGAATTCCAGATATTCGCCGTTGGTGACCGGACGAGAAGCCATCCGGTGGTCGCGAAGAAGCACCTTGTGACGGGGCTGCTCGTTATCGAAGGAGAATGCCGTCCCAGCGTAACCTGCTTCTCGGATGCCGCCCGGGAAATCGAGCCATCGCATCGGTACAGATTCGCGCGATCCGAAGCTCGGCATATCGCTGTAGGCCGGGTACATCGGATTCGCAAAAAAGTTGCGCTTGATATCCATGAGCAGAAGCTCCTGGTGCTGCTGCTCGTGATTGAGGCCGAGCGTCAGGCGCTCTTCAACGGTCGCCCTGTCCGCGGGGGCGCAGCGTGCGATGAGCTCGACCATGTGCTGATCGATGTACGCACGATATTCGTAGACCTCCGCGACGGTCGGGCGTGACAACGTGTGCCGCTGCGCCCGCGGATGGAACGGCCCGACGGTGTTGTAGTACGAGTTGAACAGTCTTTCGTAACGAGCATCGAGCGGCCGATAGCCTGGCAGAAAAGGCTTCAGAAGAAAGGTTTCGAAGAACCACGTGACGTGCGCGAGGTGCCACTTGGGTGGACTCGCGTCAATGACGCTTTGGACCTGGTAGTCGTCGGTCTCGAGCGGCACGCACAGCGCTTCAGTGCGATGCCGCACTTCCGCATAGCGGGTGTCGGGCTCGGACAGCGGCAGTGAACGGGACAGCGCAAGCATCGTTATCCTCCCATGGGCAACATGGGAGGAGGCGACGCGCAATTGTCCTCATCCCCTGGCCCTTCTCCAATGCAGAGAAGGGAAATTCGAGGCGCATCCACAGCGCGCCCGATCTTCAGAGCGAATACCTGAGCAAAGGGCGGGCCGCGGCCCGAGTCAGCTCAGGCTTTAGCGCTTTTCGGTATGAATTTCAGCGCTACGCCATTGTTACAGTAACGCAAGCCGGTCGGCTTCGGACCGTCGTCGAAAATGTGACCCTGATGCCCGCCACATCGGGCGCAGTGATATTCGGTGCGCGCGTAGATGAGGTAATTGTCTTTCTTGGTTTCAAAGACACCGGGGATGGTCGTGAAGAAGCTAGGCCAGCCCGTTCCGCTCTCGAATTTCATCTCGGACGTAAACAGGGGCAGGTCGCAGCCGGCGCAGGCAAAAACGCCCGCACGGTGTTCGTTATTCAACGGACTCGTCCCCGCGCGCTCGGTTCCTTCTTCTCGCAAGACGTTGTATGACGTTTTGTCGAGCCGCTTGCGCCAGTCGTCGTTAGACAGCTTGACCTTATCCCCCGTGGAGGGGACGCGTACACCCTCAGCCAGCAGCATCCGCCAGTTCTTCTGAAGCGCTTCGACATCCTTGGAAGGCGCCGCAGGCGCAGCGCCCGCCTGCCTGGTGACCGCACTACCCGCAGTTGCGGCGAAGAGGCTCTGCAGCCATTTACGTCTGTCCATACATTTCTCCTGTGTGGCGATAAGACCGCGGCCGCACACGCTAATTCCCGGGCCGATGCGCCTTAGTCGCGCCCGGGCGGGCGCCCCTTACGCGAGTCTACAACGTCGCTTGCGAGCCGAAAATGACTATGCAATGGCT
>JAQGNH010000440.1 GCA_028291945.1 Betaproteobacteria bacterium | reverse complement strand
CCTCGAAGTGTGCCGCTTCGAAATCCGGCCAGAACGCGTCCACCACATAGAAGTCCGCATAAACCGATTGCACGGGCAGGAACCCGCTTAATCTGCGGCCGCCGCCCCATCGCACGATTAAGTCGAGGCGGGAGATCTCGCGTGACCGCAAACCTCCATTCTGGAGTCCCTCGAGATCCCATTCCCAACCATAATTCGCCAGTAGATTGACTTTGACGCCATCGCCGGTGCGCTTGAGGAACGGCCTGAGCTCATCTGGGAAAACCTGCGAGCGCTCATCTCCGAGCACGAGAAGTGCAGCTCCGCGCGCATGAACCGCCCGAGCAAAGTCGACGCACGCGGTTTTGAATTTCTCAGTCTGCGCAGATGCCCGTCGCGTGTTGTCCTGTGTAAAGCCATAAATGGAGACCTCTTCAATCCCTAAGCCCGTGCACATCTCTATGAGTGAAAGTCCGGGCTCGATTCCGCACGCGTAACCTTCTTCTTTGGACAAACCTCTCGATTGCGCCCAGCGACGATTCCCATCCGGGATGAAGCCGACGTGTTTAGGCACTCGTCGGAACGGAAATTGTCGCCCGTGGCAGCGCGACAGGACGGGTGTACGAGGGTCATTCGGCATCGAGATTGTCTACTTGATGGGTTCTTGGGTTGAGCAGAACTCGCCAGCAAGCGCAGTGCCGTCTGACCCTGAGTGTCGCGCTCACAAGGGCCCCAACCATAAAAAGCAGGCCCCAGGTGACAAAACTGTATGTACGCCAGCGCACATACACGTCGGTCTTAGCCGCTTATCGTGCGCCCATTAAACATCCCTTGGGGCTAAGCCGTCGCACCTGCATTCGTCCGTTGCTCCAGTCCCGTCGTTCGGCTTCTGCAATGGAAGCCGTGTTTCCGGACTAGCACGTGTACGTAACTCAAGACCAATATGTACGGGTCGCTCCTTGGCAGCGGCACCCGATGGTTCGATACACAGCAGCTTGTATGCTCGAATCGCAGGGTGTTGGCCTTATCGCCAAGCGGGCGCCTCCCACACCATGACCCCAATGTCGACCCGCGGACTACCCTTGAATAAATTGCTGGCTGCCCTTCCGCTCGAGATATACACGCGGTTGCAGCCCAATCTGGAGCTCGTGCCACTCGAGCTCGGCGCGTCAGTGTATGAAGCCGGCGGCAATCAGCCGTACGTGTATTTCCCGACCGATGCGATCGTATCCTTGCTGTATGTCATGAAGGATGGCGCGTCTGCAGAAATTGCCATTGTTGGCAACGAAGGTCTCGTGGGCATTGCTTTGTTCATGGGTGGTGAAACCACGCCCAGCCGCGCCGTGGTTCAGAGCGCCGGCCAGGCATGTCGCTTGCCCTCGAAGGTCCTGAAGCACGAGTTCGAAGAAGGAGGTGCGCTACAGCATTTGCTCCTGCGCTATACGCAGGCGCTCATTACGCAAATGGCGCAGACCGCAGTTTGCAATCGGTACCATTCGGTGGAACAGCAGCTGTGCCGCTGGTTGCTGCTGAGCGTAGATCGCTTGCCGACCAACGAGCTCACGATGACTCAGGAATTGATCGGCAATATGCTCGGCGTGCGCCGCGAAGCAGTGACCGAGGCCGCGGGTCAGCTGCAGGACGCGGGAGTCATCCAGTACAGCCGTGGCCGTATCACGATAGTCGATCGGCTGAAGCTTGAAAAACGCGTCTGCGAATGCTATGCAGTCGTCAAGAATGAATTCGACCGCCTCCTGCCCGACGAGCCGGCCGCGTTAGCGGCCGCCGTCAAATGCGCGTGATGGTGCCTCAATGAAAAATCTGTCCGCGGCAGAACAGCATCGGCCGCAGCAAAATGCTCTTCTCGCCGCATTGTCCGCTGCAGAGTGTGAGCGCCTCGCCAACGATCTGGAGTTGGTTCCTCTGGCGCTCGGCCAGGTCTTGTATGAAGCGGGGCAAACGATGAGCCACGTTTATTTCCCGATCGACTGCATCGTCTCCCTCCTCTATGTAATGAAAAACGGAGCGTCAGCTGAAATTGCGATCGTGGGGAACGAGGGCGTCATCGGCATTGCCCTGTTCATGGGCGGGGAATCAACACAGAGCCGAGGGATCGTCCAAAACGCCGGTCATGCCTATCGCCTGAAGGCACAAGTGCTCAAGGATGAGTTCCATAGCGGGGGCGCGCTGAGCCGACTGCTGCTGATGTTCGCCTCCGCATTGATCACGCAAATGGTACAAACCGCCGCGTGCAACCGGCATCATCCGGTAGATCAACAACTGTGCCGCTGGATGTTATTGAGTCTCGATCGGCTGCCTTCAAATCGAATCAGCATGACGGAGAAACTGATTGGAAACATGCTCGGCCTCAGCCCTGCGGACGTTACCAAGGCAACACATGTGCTGCAGAAGGCCGGGCTGATTCACTACAGCGCCGGTGAGATCATGGTGCTCGACCGCTCCGGCGTCGAAAAACGCTCCTGCGAGTGCTACGACGTGGTCAAGAAGGAAAGTGACCGGCTCCTTCCGCTTTCCGTTGAGATAGGCCAGTGAGGTGGTTGCCGCCGAGTCAGCCGCCGGTCATCGAACTCCAAGCAAAGTCGTTCGTCTTGTGCGCAACCCTGCACCGCATCGTTCAAACAGGAGGCGTTACGCCGCTTTTGCGGGAGGCGTCGCCTGCGCTTCGAGCAATTCCACAAACTCGCCCGCTGTCACGGCCTTGCTGAAATAAAAGCCCTGGAATTCGTCGCACCCCCGCTCGCGCAGAAAGTCCACTTGCTCCTTGGTTTCCACACCCTGCGCAATGACAGTCAAACTTAAGGTCCTACCCATTGCAATGATGGCCGCGGCAATACGTCCATTCTCCGGATGATTGCACAGGTCACGGAAAAACGAACCATCGATCTTGATCGTGTCGACCGGGAATTGCCTGAGGTCGGACAACGAGGAATAGCCCGTTCCGAAATTGTCCATGGCCAGGCGAACGCCCATATCTCTGAATTCTTTCAATGTAGACATCGCCTTGTCGACGTCGTGCATGAAGGTGCTTTCGGTAATCTCGAATTCGAGGAGATCAGGACGCATACCTGTCTCCTCCAATATCGCGGTGATGTCACGCAGCAGGTCTTCGTCCGAAAATTGCCGCGCGGATAGATTTACACCCATATTCAGATGAGGTAGTCCCATTTGCTGCCAGGCCACGTTTTGCGTACATGCTGTCTTGAGAACCCACTTTCCGATTGACACGATCAGGCCTGTCTCTTCCGCGATAGGAATAAATTTCATCGGTGCCACCATTCCAAGTTCCGGGTGCTGCCAGCGAAGTAAGGCTTCCATACCTACTATCGCACCGCCACGCGCGTCGATCTTGGGCTGGTAGTGAAGGTGAAACTCGTCGTGCTCCAACGCTCGGCGCAGGCTCGACTCCAACGCAAGCCGTTCAAACGAATGCGTGTTCATCTGCGCGGAGTAAAACTGGAAATTGTTCTTACCCCCTTCCTTCGCTTGATACATCGCAATGTCCGCGTTCTTCATCAGCGACTGTTCGTCCTCACCGTCTTTGGGATAGGTGCTCGCGCCCACACTGGCCGTCACGCGAAACTCCTGGCCAAGCGCTACAAACGATTTGCTGATCGCAGCGAGGATTTTGTGTGCAACCACCTCTATGTCCGCAGCGTCACGCAGGGCCGGCAACAAGACCACAAACTCGTCGCCGCCCAGGCGGGAAACCGTGTCACTTTCGCGCAGGCAGCCCTGCAGTCTTTTGGCAACCTCTTTCAGCAGCAGGTCACCGGCCTCGTGACCGAGCGTATCGTTGATGTTCTTGAAGCGGTCCAGATCGACGAATAGTACAGCCAGCTCCTTTTTCTCCCGGCGCGCCAGGCTGATGGCCTGGTTCAAGAGCTTGCTGAACAAACTGCGATTCGGCAGCGTGGTAAGGCTGTCGTAGTAGGCAAGATATTCGACGCGCTCGGCACTCAGTTGGTGCTGGCGCACCTCTTCCTGCAACAACGTGTTGGACTGGTTGAGCTGCGCGTCGCGCTCTTCCAACACTTCTGTCATCCGGTTCAAAGCTACGGCCAGCGTTCCAAACTCGCTTCCTCCTTTGGGCCGGAGCCGGGTCGATAGATCGCCCTGGGCGACTCGGCTTGCGAAACCGAGGCACTCGTACACCGATCTCGTAATGCTGCGCGAAATGACCAGAGCGACTGCAAGTCCAAGTAGTGACGCGAGGAGCACTGCCGTACAGATCGTCCAGAGGACGATCCTCGCCTCTTGCTCTGCATCATTTTGAGTCGCGTATGCGTTCAGCGCGGCATTCGCATAGAGCTTCTCCAAAAATGGCTCGACAGTGTGAGCAGCCGCGAGGTAAGCAGCCTGTTCAGAATCGATCTCGACGTTGGTCTGGACATATTGTTCAAACGAACGCTGGTAGTCGGTTGTTAACCGAAGAAGTCTTCCCTTGACCTCAGGAGACAGGCGAGCCCGCGTAATATCGGCTCTAAATTGATCGATGCCTTTCGCAAACGCTTCGACATACTTATCGATACCGAGCGCAACGAAATCCTTTTCATGCCGGCGCAGGGTAAGAAGGTCGACCATGAGTCGATCGTTATGAGCGGCACTCACAATCGACTCGATCTCTTGCGCCTTCTCTCGAAACTTGCCTTCGAAACCCGTATCCACGTGTCCGCGAAGACCGTATAAATCGACGAGCCTGAGAAAGCCCGATTCGTATTGACTCACGGCCTGAACGATCGACTGTGTCAATTGGATCACGTCGGGTTCGCTCCTCAACTCGCGAAGGTCAGCCATGCTTTGCCGTATCTCGGCAAGGTTAGTTCTCAACAAGGTCGCATAGCGAGATCGGGCTTCTTCAAAGCCGAACTCGTTCTGGAATATCAGAAAGTCTTTTTCGGCACGCCGCGCCTTCAGCATCGCAACGTTACTTCTCATACTGAGATCGGCAATCCGGCTCACTACGCCGACCAGTTTGTTGACGGCTTCGATCGAGCGGTTCTGCGCCACTAGAGAAACGAAGCCCACGATGAGCGTAAGCACGATTACGGCGCTGAATCCAGTTGCCAGCTCGGCCCGAAGGCTCAGGCGACGGTACCACACGTTTGCGTTATCTCCTCTGCTCTGCACGTCCGGGTGTCCTGTCAGCTTTATTCGGTGCGCTGAATGTTCAGTCTAGGTACGGAACGAAATCGTGCTGCAAAACGATGTCCGTGATCTGCGAAGACAGCGAAAAGGTGATGAACTCTTTTACCAGTCCGGTCGGGACTCCTTTGGTGAGCAACAGGAGCGGGCGAGATAGAGGGAAATTCCCGCTGCGGATGTTCTTCGGGGTGGCGGCCACACCGTCTGTCGGAAGGGTCTTGATGGGAGCACCCATGTCCATCTGCTGTTGCGCGGCGCCAACAGACATGTATGTTATGCCGTTCGGGTTTTCGAGGAGGGCCTTGACTCGCTCCAGATTGCCGCTCACCACGATCGGAGCCTTTACATCTGCGTATTTGATGCCAAAGTAACGCGTAAAGAGATCGGAGGAACCTAACCCTTCACTTACGTTTATTGGCACAACCGGCGCGTTCTTGCCCCCCACCTTGCTCCAGTTATCGATTTTTCCGGTATAGATGTCGGACACTTGCCGGCTGGTAAGGCTTCGGACCGGGTTGTTTTCGTGCACGACCAGACATACACCGTCGCGCGCGATTGCAAAGCTGTAGAGACCGCTTTCCTTGTTCGTCAACGAGCGCGAAGCCATTCCGATGTCGGCCTTTCCTTTCATCACATCGTCGATGGCCTGGCCGGATCCACCGGTTTGCACCTCAATCTGTACGCCCGGATGCAGGGTCGAGAAGCGCTTGCCGGCCGCCGCTATCATCGGGGCCATCGTGTTCGAGCCTGTGATGAGCAGTTTGCCGAAGGCGGGGGCGGTTCCTTTTGCGGAACGCTTTTCCACCGCGTGACTGCTACAGCCCAGGCACGTCGACAACAAGAACGCGAAAATCGAAAGTCTTTTCCAAGGAGTAAACATGGCTCAAATTGTTCGTAGGTGTTCTCGGCCTATTAGTATTGATCGGGTAGTGCCTGAATCTTCAGTCCAGATATGGGACGAAATGGTGCTGCAAAACGATGTCGGTGATCTGCGAAGACAGCGAAAAAGTGATGAACTCTTTTACCAGTCCGGTCGGCACTCCTTTGGTGACCAACACGAGCGGGCGAGCTATGGGGAAATTTCCGGTGCGGATGTTCTTCGTTGTGGCGGCCACACCGTTTATCGGAAGCAGCTTGATGTGAGCACCCGTATCCGCCTGTTGTTGCGCTGTGCCAATGGACACGTACGTTATGCCGTTCGGGTTTTCTATGACGGCCTTGACGCGTTCTAGATCGTCGCCCATGACTATCGGAGACTTGACGTCTGCATATTCGATACCAAAATAATGCGTAAACAGTTCGACCGAGCCGAATCCTTCTTTTACGTTTATTGGCACGATCGATGCGTCCTTGCCACCGACTCTGATCCAGTTGTTAATCTTTCCGGTATAGATGTCGAACACTTGCCGGTTGGTAAGGCTTCGAACGGGATTGTTTTTGTGCACGACCAGACAAATACCGTCGCGCGCGATCGCAAAGCTGTAGAGACCGCTTTCCTTATCCGTCAACGCGCGCGCGACCATTCCGATGTCGGCCTTTCCCTTCATCACATCGTCGATGCCTCGGGCCGATCCAACCGTTTGCACCTCGATCCGTACGTCCGGATGTAGGGTCGAGAAACGCTTTCCCGCCGCCTCTATCATCGGGGTCATCGTGCTCGCGCCCGTGATGAGAAGTCTGCCGGACACAGGGACGATTCCTTTTGCAGGAAGCCTTTCAACGGCGTGAACACTGATACAGCCCAGGCACGTGGACAACAAGAAGAACGCGGAGATCGAAGGTATCTTCCAGGGAATCAACATAATTGCGACTCCTCCATTCATCCGGCCGCAGGCGCCAGCAGGAATTTGGCTTCGAAGATTTCGCCCGGCACCGGTTTGCTGAACAGAAAGCCCTGCATTTCGTCGCAGTTCAGCAACCGGAGCAGACGCGACTGCTCCTCGGTTTCGACACCTTCTGCCACCACCTTCAGCTTAAGCGCATGCGCCAGGTTGATGATGGTGGACACCAGCGCCAGGCCCTCCGGCGCGCCTGTCATCTCATTCACGAACGAGCGGTCGATCTTCAGCGTGTGCACTGGCAGTTTCGACAGGTAGCCGAGCGAGGAGTAGCCGGTGCCGAAGTCGTCGATGGCGATGGTTACGCCCATGGCGCGGATCGCCTGCAGGCTGGCGACGCTATGCTTGACGTTTTCCATGATCATGCCTTCGGTGATCTCGAGTTCCAGTCCAGCGGCCGCATGCGCGTCGATACCGATTACCTCTTTGATCTCGGCGATGAAGGCGCGATTGCGCAGTTGCAGTGGTGACACGTTTACCGCGATGCGCACGGCTGCCAGGCCGGCGTTGCGCCAGCGCAGGTAGTCTTCGATGGCTTTGCGCAGCGCCCAGCGGCCCACTTCATAGATCAATCCGGTTTCTTCCAGCACCGGGATGAACCGGCCCGGCGGCACCAGGCCCGTTCGCGGATCGTTCCACCGGATCAGCGCCTCGGCGCCGGTAACCTTGCCGCTGGCGAGATTCACCTTCGGCTGGTAATGGAGCACGAACTCTTCCTTGTCGAGCCCCTGGCGCAGCTGATTCTCGAGGGTGAGCCTGCCCGCCACGGTTTCGGTCATCTTCTGCGTGTAGAACAGGTATCGATCGCCGCTCGTCTTCGCCTTTTTGAGCGCGGCCTCCGCGTTCTTGAACAATGCATCGGCGTCGGCACCATCATCCGGGAACAGCGCCACTCCGACCTTGGCCGCGATCCGCAACACCGCGTCCTTCAAGTGGTACGGATGGTCCAGGAAAGCTGCCATCGCTTTCTCGACGATTCGCGCGACGTCGCCATCGTGCTTCACTTCCGGAAGCACCACCGCAAAATGATCCGCACCCACGCGCGCCAACAAGTTGGCGTCTCCAAGGTTGCGCGTCAGCCATTCCGCCACCTGCCGCAACAGCTCGTCGCCGACCGCCTGGCCGAGGCTGTCGTTGATGTTCTTGAAGCGTTCGAGATCGATCAAGGCTACGGCAAGCTTGTGCCCGCCGCTGGCCGCGCTGCGCGTGTATTGCGCGACGCGCTCGAGAAACAGAGTGCGGTTGGCGAGTCCGGTGAGCACATCGTAGTAAGCGAGGTAGTCGAGCCTCGCCTCTTTCTCGATGTGATCCAGCGCAAACCCGATATCGCTGGCGAGCTCGGTCAAAAGCCTTATCTCTTCTTCATCGAAGAAACCCTCTTCGTCCGCGTACAGCGCCAGCACGCCCACTGCCTCGTCCGATACCAGCAAAGGCAGTATCGCCATTGAGGCGGTTCCGCGCTCGAGGTGCTGCTTCGCGTACAAGAACGTCGGATCTTCGCGTATCGAGTTGCACACCACGGCTTTCTTTCCCCTGACCGCGCACGCGGTAAGCGTGTTTCCCAGAGGCGTGTCATCGTGAAGCGGGAAGAGGTCCTCGATCAGCGCCAGGAACTCCGGTTCGGCGCCCGCCGAGGCGATCGGCACGATTTTCATCGCGTTTCGATCGACGACACCTATCCAGGCCATCTGGAAGTGGCCGTGCTCCACCGCGATCCGGCACGCCTCGCTGAACAGCTCGCCGCGGTCGCGCACGCGCACGATGAGCGTATTGATGCCGCTCAGCACCGCGTATACGCGGTTCAGGCGCTTGATTCGGATCTCGGCGCGCTTCTGCTCGCTGATGTCCTCTCCGATGCTAGCCGTTCCGATGACATCGCCGGCTGCCGAGCGCAGCACTGAATTGTTCCAGCGAATGAGGCGACGCTCGCCCGAGCGCGTGAGGATCTCGCTCTCGTGATGGCGAGCTTCGGGCCGGTTGGCGAGGAGCGCGACGAAATTGGCCTTCAGATCGTCGGGCCCGGCGCGTACGAAAAGCTCGAACCAGTCCCGGCCGATCACTTCCTCGTGCCGCCAACCGGTGAGGCGCAGCAGGTACTCGTTGCAATACGTAATCCGCGCATCGCGATCGAGCATCACCGAAAGTAGCTCCACGTGTTGCAGCAGGTCGCTGTAGCGGCGTTCGCTTTCGCGCAACTCCAGCAGCGACTGCCTGAAAGCGGCGACGGCCTGCGTCATCCTCTCGACCTCATCACTGCCGCCGATCCCCGGGCGCGCACCGGCCTGCGCTCCGAGATCGGTCAGGATGCGGATCTGCTTTTCTATCGAGCCGGTGAGTAGCCGGGACAAGACCACGGACAGAAAAAACAGCACGGCCGCGGTCGAAACGCCAATGAAGGCGATGGTCGTTCTGCTGATCCCGCTCTGGCGGATTCTTGCAGTGATTTCGGCGTTGATCCGGTTTCGTTCCAGGTCGAGAAGCCCGATAAAGGTCCGGTTCATGGCGCTAAACCGCTCGTTCGCACGATCGAGGTGATCGGGAGCGTGCACCGCGTCGACCGTGGCCATTGCCACGGCGGCGTTGACCGTCTTGCGATACGCCTGCGCGTTAACCGTTAGCTCGTTACGGAGCGCGGCAAAATCGCGGGACGCGCTTTCGTCTCCGGATGGCAGGGCCTGCTCGAGCTCACGGACCGCCTGCTGAACCTTGTAGAGGTGTTGCTTGGCCTGGTCGTACAAGGTCGCCTCATCCATTTTCCCGGAGCTATCGAGAAGAGAGTCGAGCGCGATGTGCTGCTCGGTGAGATTGACGAATACGCCGGCATAGCGATTGAACGCCGTGAGGTCCTGTTCTGTACGGTTGAGGAGCGCGTTCTGGCGCTGGGATTCGTAGACGAAGGCAGCCGTCAGCAGACTGCACACGACCAGTCCCAGAAGGGGCAGAACGAGGAATCGCTGTCGAAGGGAAAATCCCCGGAAAAAGCGGATCAGGCTGCTTTTCAGGTGAATCGCCGCGTTGTCCGAAAAGGCTTGCAATTCCGGGCGCTACCTGGATTTGCCGGAAGATTTGAGATGGGCGAGCTTCTCCCAGTCTTCCGGCGGAACCATGGCTATCACCTCGAATTTGCCCCCGGGCAATGGCCGAAAGACATAGGCCACACCCTCGCGCTTGGGCCAGATACCGGTCGCCTCGCGAAGATTGGCGGTGTGGGACACCACCACCGTATTGGTCGCCTCCGCCGGCGCAGTCGAGAGCATCCGGCGCAGGGATTCCGCAAATCGTATTGTTTCACCGGCACCGGTTCCGATCGCGAAGTAAAGATCGTCGCTGACGGTAAAGCGGCCGAATGCCAGCTGCGCCGTGTCCTTGCAGCGGCAGAATGGGCTCGTCGTCACCGAGCCGACCGGGATTTTCAGCGACTGAAATGCCTTACCGATTTGCGTTACCTGCTCGCGCCCTTCGGCGGAGAGATTGCGCTGTGTCTCGCACTTGGTGAGGTCTGCCGTCTCGTCGCTGGAGCCCGTCTGATTTGTCGCGCCATGCCGAAAGTAGATGACGAGTCCGCCATTGCGCAGCTCGCCGAGCACGGCACTCAAATCGTTCAGCGTGATCGCGGCATTCTCTGCGGACGCCGCGACCCCTATATTCATCGTCGCGACGAGCCCGATGAGCATTGCAATCGTCCGATGCCACCGAAACGCGTTTCTCATGGTCCTTGCTCCTGACGGCAACCGGAGTTTGGGGACGCGGGACACGGGATCCAGGTGCAATAGCAGCTGGCAACCCACACCCGGTACGTTGGTAGTAGACCGACTGTCGCCGTGCCAGACTTCCAATCGGGAGCAGCGCTGGTTACGTCTGACGCCGTGGTCGATACGTCAGAAACTCGGATTGCTGGCAGACGCGTCCTACTTCTGCCTGAAGGGGAACCGTAGCGGGAGCAGATCACGCGGCAAAATCGCGGGAAGAGCGCGGAAGAACCACAGCCTCGGCGCGACACGAACCTGGCGCGCATCGAAAGGCAGTAAGCGCAATCGGCTCGGTCAGGACAATGGCCGTGATTTCTATGCCCGGACCTTACGCTTGTTTACTATGGCGATCTGTACGCTCTCACACAAGTTGCCATCGAGAGCCCGCGAGGTCGTCTGACAGAGCGGCGTCGGGACGTATCGATCGTGTGAGCGGCTCGCGTATTAACGCTGGGCGCTGCGGCTGTGCGTGTCCTGTCGCTGCACGGCCAGACCGAGCGCAATTCGGCCTTGTTCTGTCAGCGCAGTACCGCCGCTGGTTCGCATGACTAACCCCTGCACTATGAGTCCGTTTACTGTGCCCCACGGTGCGTCCACTTCCCCTCGCGCAACCTTCAGTAAAACTGCCCAGTCTCGCAGCGTCATTCGATCCTCCAGCTAACGACAAACAGTTCGACAATGAAAGCTCTCGCAGCAGTCTGACCTCGTACGAGACAGGCCGTATCGAGAGCATTTGCAAAGAATAAAGACTCCGGCTACGAAGGGCCGACGCGTGACATCGTCGCGGCCACTTTTGTATTGCGAGCAAACTCGGGCCATCATGGTGTGGCCACGCCAGGTGGTTCCAGCGCGGTGATCGGAAAGTCAGAGTTTGGATTGCACACAGACACGTGCCGCTTCCTGCCTCGGAACAAGGTCTTTAGGCAGATCACGCGGCAAGCATCGCGGGAAGAGCCGGGCGGTACGACAGCCTAAAACGCAACGCCGACGCGCGCGCCAGAAGCAATGTCAGCGCAATCGGTCGGCCGTAATAGGGCTGTAAATTTACGCTTGCAGCATCGACGTGTTTGCTATCGTCGTCTGTACGGTAACGCACACAATTCGCCTGCCGACAAATTGTCGGGCCACGGAATTTCCATTTCGTGACATCGATTAGGCTGCGTCGACCCATTTAGCGCGGTCTGACCCGGTTGCCCTTGTCATGATCTCCTGACAGACAGATCGTCATCAGAGGTATACGGTGCAGACAACGCGCTCTCGTCAGTCGAAACCGGGTTTCATTGGCTCGCCGTCGCCAATCGTGCCGGGTTACAACGAGGGGATAAAAAGAAATCGTTTGTACGCGCCTTGAGCCTGTTGGTAGTCGAAAATCATGACGTTCGACCGGTAATGCTCATCGCGACGCATCGCAAATGCAAATGCGCCATAGGGTCGAACGCGAATAATAATGACGATCAGGCTAGTGCTTGTCGATGACCATGCCGTACTCCGAGATGGTCTAAAGGCGCTGTTCAGCGGTGCACGCGATATGGAGGTTGTCGGCGAGGCAAGTGACGGGCGGGAAGCGATTCGTCAGATCCTTCAGCTCGAACCCGATGTGGCAGTGATGGATATTGCCATGCCGGGCCTCAACGGGATCGAAGCCGTGCGCGCCATTCGCGAGCATGGCTCGAAGAC
>JAQGNH010000414.1 GCA_028291945.1 Betaproteobacteria bacterium | reverse complement strand
CCCGCGGCGCCCACACCGAAGACATCGAGCGTGCCCGGCACCCCCGTTGCTACCGCGCCTCCAGCCGCAGCGACGAATGAAACCACGGGCCAGAACCCCGGCATTGCCGTGAGCTCCAACGAAGACGCCGTAGTGACTGGCAAAGTACGGGCGGCACTTCTTGGCACCGAAGACGTAAAAGCAACCGAGATCAACGTCGAGACACAGAAGGGCGTCGTGCAGTTGAGCGGGGTTGTGCAGACCAACTCGGATCTTGACCGGGCTGTTTATCTCGCGAAACAGGTCGAAGGCGTCAAGGAGGTACAGAACCGGCTGCGCGTGAAGCCGAGCTAGGCTCCAGACGTGAACGTCTTCGCGAGGGGTGCGGCGTAGGAATCCTGGCACTCGCCGGATCCCCGCGTCGCGATGCCCGTGCGTGGACCCTTGTTTTCGCTTCGCGTGTCCTAAGCGAGCTCAGCCGGGCTTAACGGCAATCTATTAGCAGCTAGCTTTTACTCAACTGGTGCGTCGACATCTTCAGTCCTCACCAGCACACAAATCGCTTCGGTCTCCTCGTTCAGAATTTTCGTCGAGCGCACGATGTTTTCGCTGACGATACGCGCGCGCTCTTCGATGCGGTCGGCAGAGCTCCTGATGCTTTGCGCGCATTTCCGGATCTCGTCCACGCCCTGAACCTGCTTCTCGACCTCGAGCATCGCCTTGAGCATGCGCTCGGTGTCGATCTGGAGCTGCTTCTTGTGAGCAGCCGCCCCCGCGCACAATGCACGCGCGAGGCTCAAAGCAGCGCTCAGCACGACGTCCGTGGACGGGTCTTCGCAGTCCCAGACGACGACGATGTCGTTGCCGTAGCGTGCGAGCGGCGCGATATCCGCTGTAAGCGTACGCTTGGAAAACACGAACACACCGATGCCCGCTTTCCTGTTCTTGCGGCCTTCCTCGATCTCGGCGAGCGCGCGCGTGAGATTGTAGCTCGCATGCTGTTTCGCTTCGACGACGATCCGCGATCCCGCCGCCGCGTGCTCGGGGCCGAGCGTCAGTACGGCGTCTCCTGTTTTGCAATTCTTGATGAGCCCGGTCGAGTTGCCGACATGCTCGACGATGTCGCCCGCGGACTGCGCACTCGAAGTCAGGAACTCGCACAGCGCCTGCTCGAACTGCAGCCCGTGCCGTGTCGATTTCTGCGATTCGTCCTTGCGCGCCTGAAGTGCGGCGAGCGACTCGCGCACGTGCGCGCGGAACTCATCGTTATCCTTGTTGTGTTTTTCGATGAGCTGCTCGAGCTCTTTCTTCATGCGGGCCAGCGCGGAGTGCTCTTCGTCCAGCGAGAATTCGCTGCTGATCTTCTTCTGCGCGCGCTCCACCTGCTGCACCAGTCTCGACAGTGCCGAATCGGGCTTGTCCAGCGAGAACTCGCCGATGACCTCGCCCACGCTTTCTTTCAGTCCGTTCGCGAGCTGCCCGTGCTTTTCATTGAGCTCCTTCACCAGACGCGCAAGCGCGCCCCCTCCATTGTCGAGCGAAAACTCGGAAAGAATCGCATTGCGCTGCGTCTCCAGCGCTGTCTTCATGGCAATCGCGAGCGAATTGAGTATCCCTTCGGTCTCGCTCGGCCGCAGGATCTTCATTAGCGCGCTGTCCGCACCGACGTGCGCCGTCAGCGTCCTGGCGAGCTCCGAATCCGACGTTCCGATTTGTGAGCGCAGCAGGCGCTCGAGGTCTCCACCGCTCCTCACGAGCTGCTCCACGCGCTCGTTGAATCGTCCATTCTTCGGATCGAAATACTCACGCAACGTAACGGCGACCTGGTCCTGCACGCTGCGCTGATGGCTCGTGAGCCGCTCGTCCAGAGTGGCGAGGAGGCGCTCCCCCTCGCCGCGTATCACATCGGCATCGAGCCGCCCCTGCGCCTGCTTGAGCGCCAGCACGCCGATTCTCAGCGCGGTGAGGGCATATTGATCGCGCTGGCCTCCCGGCGCATACGCGAGCAGCTCTGGAACGATCAACGCATCGTCGATGATCATGTCCAGGTGGCATACGCCGGCGATTTCTGCGTCGGTCTCACTTCCCTGCGACAGGACTGCGCCCGCTGCAAAATCGTTCATGCAGTTCTCTCCCTGTGAATCGCACCCGCCGATCGTACCATTAAGGACGAGGGATGCGCCTGTTCCGGTGGCCCACGGTGACGACGGCTCCATCACATGCCACGACGGCATACGTATCGAGCTGCTTCTCCAAGCGCTGGTATGCGGCGCGGCCGGACGCTAGCAGCAGCCGCGTCCGCGCCTTCTTATCGAAATAGACGATTGTCGAGCCGCGGTGATCATGCGCGGTCGCGCCGTAATCGAGTAGCGAGCTGAGCGCCGAGCGGGTAATGCCGCGCTGCTGCATCCGTGCTTCGGCATGATGAGTGACTTCGACCACGGTGGCTTCCTCACGCTGCCGCCGCGGATCGACTCGTCACACGGCTTCTGCAGCGCTGGAATCCCATGCGACCGTGCGCGATTACGCGAGCATCGATGAGGGCGAGCCTGAACTGACGCGTCGTTCGGCGACATGACCAGACGAAATCCTCGAGTGTCGCTTCGCGTGCGATGCGCGCCGCGACTGATTTAGGTGTGGCACGAGTGGGGCCGCCGCACACTTCAACGTCCACGAGCGGCCTTCCCCAGCGGTCAAAGCAAACTTGGGCACCGTTTGTGCGCGCGGCGCCGATCTCGTCCGTGATGAGGACACCCTCGGCGGTATAAAGCGGCCGATACGCGCATTCGGGCTCTTCCGTCGGCAGCAGCATGAAGCCGTGATCGCCCGCCACTGGCCGCTGTACCTGGTCCTCCAGCAGCTCGACTGCACGCACCAGCCATTCGCGGGCGTCGTCGGGGTTCCGGTCAGCGCCGAGGCCGCTCGCGCACATCGCTGCCAGGATCTCGCAGGCGTATGCGTCCCCTTTGCTGGCCCTGCCGATCAGTGCAGCGTTGAGAGCGTGTAGATCCCGGGCGGCGCGCGCGCTGCCTCGAACGGCCCGCAGCAGCAGCCAGCGCGCTTCTTCGATCAGAACGTCGGCGTGTCCGCGCGCGTCCTGCGAGTTTCCGGCGCCGAGGCTCGCCAGATCCCACAACCAGGCCTGCCTGCCCGCCTCGACTGCTTTTACTGCCTCTTCGACTGCTTGCATCGCACACCTCGTTTGCATCGGCGACATTGCCATGCGTGCAGTATGCGCAGCCGGGTGGCTCAGGGCGTGAGCCTGCGATAGCGCGTCCTTCAGACGCTCTTAGTAGAGGCCTGCCGCCCTGGCGATCGCCTCTTTGACCTTCGCTCTCAGCGGCTCGGGTCCCAGCACTTCTACTTCCGGGCCGTACTTGAGGATGTCGCGCAGCAGCTCACGATCGTCGCTGTAGGGCAGCTCGAGCGTGTAGAAGCCATTAGGGTCATAGCCCGCGTTCTGATCGGGATGCCAGGACTCGGCCGCCACCCAACGGGCCGCGACGGGCGAGAACCTGAGCTTGGCCCATGCGACTGCGCGCCCCGAAAAAATGCCGTAGCTGCTGCCCAGCGCAGAGTCGAGGTCCGCCGCCGCGACGTCGATCACTTCGCCCGCACGGACTTCGGCATCGCGCACGCAATCCATCGCAAAACTTCGAAGGCCTTTGCGCATGTGACACCACGCGTCCAGATACCAGTTGTCGCGGTAGTGCACGAGCCGCTGCGGCGAGACTTCGCGCTCCGTGTCCTGATCGTTCACACGACCACGATAACGGATGAAGAGACGCTTGCGGTTGAGAAGAGCGTTCGCGGCGATCTCGAAACCGCCGGCCGGTAATGCGCGGCTGCCCATCGTCAAGACCTTGATACGACTTCGAACCTCGTCGGCGGAATGATCGGCGCTGCCGAGCAAAGTCGCGAGGCGCGCTTTCAACGGTTCGAGACGGCGCGCGAGCACGCCCGGATCAATGTTCTCCAAGAGCTGCTCCATCATGAGAAGCGCGTGAATCTCGCTCGCGTTGAACCACAGTCCGGGCAGCTCATAGCGCTGCGCGTCCTGAGGCGGCGTCGTCAGGCAATAGCCATTGCTTTCGCGATCCCAGACGATCGGTGCGTGCAGGCGGCTGCGCATGTATTCGATGTCGCGCTTGAACGTCGCCAGCGAGATGTCGAGCTCATCGAGGAATCGATCGACCGGAACGTGCCTGTTCTGCCGTAACAGCCGATCGATCTTGTAGAAGCGTTCAGTGCGGTCCACGAAATTCGGTGTTGCTTTTCAATTGCGCAGCACTCAAGGCTTCCTATCAGCTTCGGCCTCGCGCGGGCGATTTCGCCACCATTCTTCGACCGACAAACGCTTAGCTTGGTCCTCCAAAAGCGTGATCGGCCGCGCTACACACGCGGCGCTCGCGCCTGGATGTGAGCTCTGGATGGCCTGGGCTGCCGCTAAACATACCAGCTCATTGGGGTGCGTGTTTGGGAGCTCGAGGCGGTGGCCGCTATTCATCAGGACGACGATCATCCACACCGTTAACGTGCTCACGTGCGCTCCGCAACATCAGTCGATAAGTTGCATGGACTCATCCTAACACGGAGGTCGCGACCCACTGGCCGCCCGGCTAGAATGTGCCGTTACAACAAAACTTTAAAACGGAGGAACATGAAACCCACACTTTTTGCAACGTTCAGCGCAGCTTCGTTTATTGCCAGCGCAGCATTACTCAGCATGGCCGCTCACGCGCAAAGCTAGCCGTCGAAAGCCGTGCGCATGATCGTGCCTTTCGCTCCTGGGGGCGGCACCGACATCCAGGCTCGACTGCTCAGTAAAAAATTTCAGGAGAGCACGAGCCAGACGTTCATCGTCGACAACCGCCCGACAGCGAATGGCATGCTCGGCGCGGAGCTCGCAGCCAAGTCACCGCCGGATGGGTACACGATTCTATTCATGAGTGCGGCGCTCGCAGTGACACGCTCGTGAGGAAGCTCGCGTTCGATCCGCTCAAAGACGTCGAGGGCATGAGTCTCGTGTCATCGGTGCCGCTCGTGCTCGTGGTGCATCCGAGCCTTCCGGTGCGCAACGTGAGAGACCTCGCTGCGCTGTCGAAGAAATCGAAAACCGGCCTCAATGCAGGATCGAACGGAAACGGGACGACGAGCCACCTTTCGCTCGAGATGTTCAAGCGGATGACGGGTGCGAACGTCACGCACATACCTTACAAAGGCTCGGGGCCTGCCGTGACTGCGCTTTTGTCGGGCGAGTACGAGTTCAGTTTTCCCACCGCCCTCGCGGCGATGCCGCACATCAAGGCGGGCAAGCTCCGCGGTCTCGCCGTGACCACCGCGAAGAAAGCGAGCGCGCTGCCGGACCTTCCCACGATGGCTTCGTTCTATCTTGGATTCGACACTGATAACTGGTATGGCATGTTCGTCCCCGCGCACGTCAAAAGACGTTGTTGCCCGGCTGAACGCGGAGATTCTCAAGGCGCTGAAGTCGGCCGACGTTCGAGAGTTCATCGCTAAGGAAGGCGGTGAACCCGCCGGCACCTCGCCCGACGAGATGACCACCTACTTCAAGCGCGAAGTCGACAGTTCGCAAAGGTGATCAGGGCGGGCAACATTCAGGTGGACTGACCTGAAACGCTCTACAGGTTTACAGTGCCCGCGTTCGCTCCGGGCGCCCGCCCCCTGCCGTGCAGCGCAGCCGAAGCATCGGGATAGCCGAGTCCCGCAAGACGCCGAGTGATTCCCTGTTCCTCTTCGCTGGAGAAGAAGTACGGATACAGCGACCGCACCGCTTTCTCGGGGTGTCCACCGCAGAGCGCGATCTGCTCGGCGACGTAAGCGACCGGCACGTGGAGCAGCACTGCGGGCGCGTCGACGCGCGGACACGTCCGGCACTCACCGATCTGGCGGAAGTTGAGCATGCGCCGATAGAAGCTCACGTGGCGCGGGTTCACCTCGATGAAAATGTGGGACCGCCCACGCATCACGCCGAGTTGTATATAGGCCAAATGGAAAAGTGCGCCGAGCACTTCCTTGGAGCCATACTCTGGATCGACGGCAAGGCGAGTGAGCTCGCAGACCTTTGCACCGGCTTTGCGGTATGCGTCGATCTCGTTTCGATATAACGCATCCGCCGCCAGGCCGCCTGTCGTATCAAAACATACCGTCAGAGTGCCGAACACATGTTCATCCCGGCACGCCTGGAGAGTGACCTCGTCCGCATCGTGGTCGGGATCCACCTGACCATCGCATTTGTAGCCGCGCCACGCGTACATACGCTGAATGAGCGCGCTACTCCTGTTCCGTCGTCCGTGGTCGCTCGCGAACCTAAACTGGAAATCACTGCGCTCGAACAGAAGGTCTTCGGGGTCCGCACCCGAAAAAGAGTCCGGCGAAAATTCTGGGGGGATGTCAACGGAGGCAGGCTCCGAGTCGTTTTTGGAGGCAATAGTGCCCGCAATGTTGCATGAATCATACAATCGCGACTCCGCAGCAGCCTTTTTTACCGGTTGTTCGCTTGCCGCGTGTCGTTGTTTGGCTACAATGGCTGACATTAAGTTAAATCCATCAATAGAATCCGGGCACACAACATGAAGCGGAAGCAGGGGACCTTTTCTCAAGAAATCAGTGAAGTGCTGGGGTATTACCGCGCTGTCGCGGAACGTAGCAACGTGCAGAGGATTCAAGATCCCCATGCGCGCAAGCTCAGTAGCGGTCCTCGTCTGCGCGCCGTTTCCAGCAAATCCGCGGTTTCACGTACGCGCTGAGCTGATTCTCCTGAGTAATTTTTTATCGTGTGCTGACCGCTCCACCTAAGGGCGGTCACCATCCGATGTTCACCGAGCCCGCTTACAAGCGGCTTACACGCCGGCACACCGCTTCGCTGGATCCGTCAGCATAACGATTATCGCCTGTTCGCTGAAACTGATTCGCTCAGCGATCCCTTGCGCTTTATCGTGACACTCGCTTAGCCCCTTATACACTGTACGATGCGTCCCGCGTAGCCGCACGTGCGTGGCTTTCCATCCCATGTCGAAGCGAGACGCTCCGCGCGATGGGTTCATAGCCCGCCGCGTTCACATTGTGATGACGCTCGCCTATCAGGTAGATGGGTCGCACGTCATTCACTCGGGCTTCCTTGCCCGCGGCATCGCCTCCTGATCACGAGTCCCCTCGACCTTCGTCCATTCCGGCCGGTCTACGCTGAAAAGCTCGCCGAGCGATGCGTAGCCGGAACCCGCCAGGCGGCAAACCGGGTCGAGCAACCGGGGATCGACACGCCCATCCTTCCACACTGATGCGTCTACGTGCGCGTGCACGATGCGCCCGAGCACGATATGGGTGTTGCGGTCGGTCACGACCTGGACCATCTCGCATTCCAGATGCGCCTTGGCCTCTCCCACTCGTGGCGGCCGCACCTTTGGAAACGGCCGCGGAGTGAGGCCGGCCCACTGATACTCGTCCTCATCGCTCGGAAAGTTCCCGAAGTGAAGTTCATCTGCTCGAGCATGTGCATCGTCACTGTGTTGACGACGAACTCCGGCACCTCTCGAAGGTTGGACAAAGTGTCCGTGATACCGGTGGAACCAAACGCGACGTAGAACGGATCGCTGCCCATGAGATTGAAGTAGGAGTACGGCGCGAGGTTACGTGCACCGCTCGCGCAAATCGTCGGCATCCATCCAATGGGCCGCGGCATCACGAGCGCAGTCATGAGCGGATAGAGAAATCCCGCGTCGTGCAGTCGTCCGGACCCAACTCGAGGGAGCGGTCAAGCGAGCGCGGTGGAGCATCGTGCGAGCCAGCCATTGCAGACCTTTCGTTAGAGCCGGTGTTACGGCGACAACCAACCGGAATGACGCACTCAACAGATCATGGCGGCCCATCGCCGCTCGCACAACAGGCGTCGCGGCTAAAAATGTGCCCTCACAAAAAACTAAACGGAGGAAGATGAGACCGAAGCCATTTGCAATCGTAACAGGAGCTTCGCTGATTCGTGTGCGTGACGAGCAGTCGAATCAAACGCCGGCACCCAAGAAACAGAAACTAAAGGGGGTTATCAGTCCAGTCCTCCTTGTCGCAGCCGCGCCGCTGCTCCTGTGTCACGTTGCCGCAGCGCAGACGTGGCCCACGAAACCCGTTCGTTTAGTGACTGCATTTGCCACAGGCGGTTCCTCCGATTCGATCGCCCGAATCATCGCCGAGCCTCTGCCATCAGCTCTCGGCCAGCAGGTCGTCGTTGACAACCGCAGTGGCGGCAATGGAGTCGCCGGAACGGCAATCGCAGCAAACGCTCCGCCCGACGGCTATATCTTTCTCGTGGTCTTAGACAGCCATGCGACCAATGCGAGCCTGAACAAGAAATTGCCCTACGACACGCAGACGGACTTCGCGCCCGTCATGCTGCTTGCATCCTCGCCCTATGCGCTACTCGTGTCCCCGAGCTCATCCTTCAGGAGCCTCGCTGAAATTATCTCAGCAGCCAAGGCAAAGCCCGGCGAGCTTACACCTCGGGCTCCAGCGGCGTCGGCAGCGGCGGACACCTTGCTATCGCACTCCTCGAGCAACGCGCCGGATTCAGGATCACGCAAGTCGCCTATCGCGGTCCGGCGCAAGTCGTCACGGACGTGATGGGCGGCCAGATCACGATGCAGATGGGCACGTTTTTCTTTGCCGTACCCTTCGTGAAATCGCAGCGCGTACGCGCACTGGCGGTGACTTCGCCGTCGCGCATGCCCAATTGCCGGACGTTCCGACCGTGGCCGAGCAGGGATTCCCCGGTTACGAAGTGCGCTCGTGGTGGGGCATCGTCGCCCCTGCCCTCACACCGAAGCCCATTCTCAACCAGATGCACGCAGAGCTCGGAAAGGTGCTCGCACGTACCGATGTCAAAACGAAGCTGGATCAGCTCGGTGCGACGGTACATGCTTCCAGCCCCGACGAATTCGTCCGCCTCATCAGGACCGAGATGCAGCTCTGGAGCAAAGTCATACGCGACGCGAAGATTGGGCAGGAATAGGACAACCCGACGATCAAATCCGCTCGCAGGCGCTGAGTATTTGTCTTAGAACGCGCCGCGCCGCCACTCTGCCCGGACGCGCGCCGCCGAGATCCGCGAATGCAGTGTCTCGCGTGCTCCGCTCTTCGTCACTCAGCTTGCAAACACCTGAGCCTGCATTAGACGTGATCTCTTCCTGAGCGGCTGCTTTCTGCTCGATCGTGCTGGCCGAATTCTCCAGGATCCCCATCAGCTCTTGTTCACGAACGCGACGCGCCTCCGGGTCTTTGGGTGATTTTGTGGCCGCCCCGCGGTCAGCTGCATTGGAGCCTTTCTGATCGCCCTTCATCGCTCCACCAGGCGCATCGGCGGGGTGCCCGCCGCGGTCTACCTGCTTTGGTGGCGGCTCAACAATGCCTAACCGCGCGGCACCGGACTTTTCGCATGCGACGTCGGAGTACAGGATTTCGCCGTCCTTAGTTCGACATTTGAACAACTCACCTGCATTCGCGCCAGGAACGATCAGCCAGAGAAATACAACGGAGCCCAGCACTGCGATACCGCAGGACGAAGAGTCTTTCATGCTCGAGAGGATTCCAGATTTAAAACCCGGAGTGTAGCGCTTGAAATGTTCCACGGTGCGTTACTAATCACGACTCGTGTAACGTCACACGTGCATCAGTTCAATGCCTGCGGTTCAGCACGTTGTCCTAGCGAAGTGCGTCTCGAGCTGCCGAAGTGTTTTGCGCAGTGTCGCATACTTGATTTGTCCTTCAAGATACTCGTTACCCAGAGCTGCTTGCGTACTGCGAGTTCGCGTGAACCCAACTCGCTCTCCATACAACCTCGCTGGCACCACGCATGGACCTCTTTTCATCACTGTTCGCCTGATGCTTCGACTGGAGCCCTTCGTGAGTCTCAGGACAGGCTCTGCCGAACCGTGAACAGTCCGAATTCCTTTGGTTACGCACTCTTAGTCCGGCTTTGCGCCCGCTTCTTTTACGATCGGCGTCCATTTGGTAATTTCAGTCTGAATAAAATTGGCGCAGTCGGCGGACGAGCTGCCGACAGCCTCGAGTCCCAGTGCTGCCAGTCGCTCCTTGACCGCTGCAGATTCGAGCGCCTTGACGCTCTCCGAATTGAGCCGCGCAATGATCTCTGTGGGTGTGCCCGCAGGCGTGAGCAGGATGAAGAAACCCGTGACGAGAAATCCTGGAACGCCTGATTCGTTCACGGTTGGGACCTCAGGTGCGACGGGCGAGCGGTTCGCACCCGAAGAAGCGATCGCGCGCACCTTTCCTTGTCTTACGTACGGTATTGCGGATGCGACGTTGCTGAACATGAAATCGATCTCGCCGCTCAGCAGCGCGATACTCGCAGGGCCGGCGCCTTTGTAGGGGACATGAATGAGCTTCGTACCGGTCATGTGCTGGAACAACACGCCTGCGAGATGGTTCGCACTGCCGTTCCCTGAAGATCCGAACGAGACCTGTCCGGGACGGGCCTTCGCCAGCGCGATGAACTGCTTGGTCGTCTTCACGGGTACTGCGGGGTGGGTGGACAGAAAGTACTGGCCGGAGACGAGCTGAGTAATGCAGGTGAGGTCCTTGATCGTATCGTAAGGGAGCTTTCTCAAGCTCGGGTTGATGACCAGCTCCGGCGCGACCGTCATCAGCGTGTAGCCGTCCGGAGCGGCTTTCGAAACCAATTCGGTGCCGATCACGGTGCCGCCACCCGGACGGTTGTCGACGAGAATCGTCACAGCTAACTGCTCGGAGAGTCGCTGCGAGATGAGCCGCGCCATCGTATCCGTGCCGCCGCCGGCAGCGATCGGCACGATCATGCGGATGGTCTTGCCCGGATAGCTTTGCGCATGTGAGAAGCTCACCGAATTCCACACGAGGCTGCAGACTCCGGTCATCGCCAGCATCCGCATGCAGCGCGTTGTACTCATCGATCTTCTCCCCCAGCTAGGTTGATACGACACGCGGATGTCATTACGGGGCGCGGCGGTGCGGCTGCGCTGTACTCGCGACGCCATCCCGGGCGTCACGGGTCGCATTCATCTTCACGATTGTACTTGCGAGGTGAGATATAGCGCTCACCCGGTGTATAGAAGCCCCGAAACGGCTCACTTGCTGAGCGTCACACATGCTGAAACAAGCGGGCCGAGCTCGCGAAGCCCGCTTGATAGAACGTGTCCAGTCGAATGCCGGGCCTTCAGCTCTTCTTGCTTGTATGCACGTAAGCAGCACTCACCATCGACTCGATGTGTTGGCTGTTACACTTTGGACACCGCAGCGGTGACGCAGAACCCTGCAATGCCGATGTATGATCGCTGATGTGCTCCGATTGCGTAAACTGTTCGCCGCAATCCTGGCAGTGGTAATCGTAAAGTGCCATGGCTGAGGACCTCTTGAAAGATTGCGGGCCTGCTCCCCTGCCCGCGCCGCGCTGCTCCCTGCGACGCGAATTAGTTTACGCCGCCTTATAACCGCGGTCCTCTTGTCGCCGCGTCGGTTCCGCTTCCTCACGAACGTGCTGCTGCACTACCGCCGCAAAGGGGCGACGTGCCGCTGCGCCGTGACCTCATCCAGTCAGGCATAACCATTGCAGACTTGACACAAGAACGACGGCCGGGTGTCGTCAGGAAAAAGGGGGCTTCGGTGAATTTTGATCTGGGCGGCTTACTGCGAATCATCTGCGCTGCAGCGCCCTTACCCGAGACCACACGACGCTCGCTGAAATACGGGAAATATCACTAGCTAAACTGGAAGGAGTTACGCATGTCAGAGTACAACTACAACGATCGCTATCCCGGATCGGCAAACGACGCAGACGAGCAAGAATCGACCGGCCCATACGGTGGAACGCAGGACGCCCTCAATGCTGCACGAGCACGCCTCAACGCTGCGTACGAGACTACGCGCGAGAAGTCGACTCAAGCCCTGAAGCAAGCTGAAGAATATGTACGGAAATCGCCGCTCGAGGCCGTGGGATATGCAGCCGGTATTGCCGCCGTGATCGGATTGGTGGCAGGGCTTTTGTTAGGCCGTAAAGACTAGCCGGGCAAACTGGCGGCGCTGCTGAAGTAAACGTAACACCAAACCTGGTCGCAATATCGGGGGCGCCTGCAATCAGGCGTCGTGTTGCCTGGGTCGGAAGGGACAGCTGCAAGCTCAACCGGCCATCGTTGAGCCATCTTCGAGAAAGCGCTGCAGTGCGCTCGCGACCAAGCCGGCGATCGAAACCACTTGGAGCTTCGCGCAGTTCTGGTCGCTCATCTCGATCGTGTCCGTCACGAAGATCGCGCGCACGGCCGGCGTATCCAGCCTTGCGCACGCGTCGGAAACCAGGAGGCCGTGCGTGGCGGCGACATACATTTCCGGACGTGCGCCTCTCGCAAGCAGCGTGTTCACGCTATGCGCCATCGTGCCCCCAGTTGAAATCATATCGTCTACGATCAGGCATGCCCGTCCGGACACTTCCCCCACCATATGCGTGACCTGGGTATGGGTGGCGTCGTCGCGCCGCTTGTGCATCACGACGACCTCGGCGCCTAGGCACTGCGCGTAGCTGGTGGCGAGGCTCACGCGGCCGCGATCGGGCGATACGACTACCACATCGGACGGCAACCTGTCGCGCAGCGCGTCGCACAAGATCGGTACAGCCGTCAGCGTATCCACCGGTGCGTGGAAGAAACCTTCGATTTGCGGCGTATGTAAATCCATAGTGACGACGTGAGCGATACCGACCGTTTGGAGCACATCGGCGACCACACGGGCCGTGATGGGTTCTCGTCGACCGTGCCGCTTGTCGGCACGCGCGTATCCAAAATAAGGCACGACCGCCGTGATGCGTTCGGCGGCTGCACGGCGGCACGCATCGGCAAACACCAGCTCCACCAGATGATCGTTTACCGCAGGCGCTGTCGACTGGACGATTAAGACGTGCTTACGACGCACGGTTTCGGTCAGCTGCACGGCCACTTCGCCGTCAGGGAAGCGGTCGATGACAGCGCCACCTAAATCGACGTTCAGCGTACGCGCGATGGCCGCTGCGAGTGCCGGATTGGCACTGCCCGCAAAAATCCTGAAGTCTTCATGACACGACGTGCGAGAACGTTGCATAGCGCATGCGCCTGCAACGAAAGGACCCGATCCCGTGCCGGCAGGTAACTTGCAGCTCGAATGAGGATCCACTGCGCCAGCGGAAACACTGCGCTGCTCGAGCTCTGGCCTTCTGAAGGGGGCGCGTCATGCAAGAGCAAGTTCTTCACCGCGTTGAACGGGAGGTCTCTATCCCGGCAGGACGCGTGATGCTGGCCGGCGCCCTGTCTGTCCCCGCGTATGCGCGAGGCATCGTGCTCTTCGCTCACGGCAGCGGGAGCAGCCGCAATAGTCCGCGAAACACGTTCGTGGCGAATCTATTGCAGGAAGCCGGGCTCGGAACCTTGCTCTTCGATCTTCTGACTTCGGCAGAAGAGCAAATCGATCTGTACACTCGCGAGCACCGCTTTGACATTCCGCTGCTCGCCGAACGAATGGTGTACGCGACGAACTGGCTCGAGACGCAGTCGGACCTGCGCGATCTGCCGGTCGGCTATTTCGGCGCCAGCACCGGCAGCGCTGCGGCGCTGGTTGCAGCTGCCAAGCTCGGAGACCGCGTCGGGGCAATCGTGTCGCGGGGTGGGCGCCCTGATCTGGCGGGCCCGGTCCTGCGGCATGTCACTGCACCGACGCTCTTGATCGTAGGCGGCGACGACGACGTGGTGATCGATCTGAATCAGGTCGCTTACGAAGAACTGCGCTCCGTGAAAGATCTGAAGATCGTGCCCGGCGCGTCGCACCTCTTCGAGGAACCCGGCACGCTCGAAGTCGTCGCAACGTTAACCGCGGACTGGTTCAACCGCTACCTTGTTCGTCACGCTGATTGAAACCGCTCGAGGGCAAATCCATGGCAGCTTTTCACGATCGTACCCACGCAGGCCGAGTTCTCGCCGAGAAGCTCAGTCACTACCGAGACAACCCCGATGTAATAGTCCTCGCGCTGCCCCGCGGCGGCGTGCCGGTGGCATTCGAGGTCGCGCAGGCGCTTCGTGCACCATTGGACGTGTTCATTGTCCGCAAGCTCGGGGTCCCCGGACACGAGGAGTATGCGATGGGGGCAATCGCCTCGGGCGGTGTCAGGATCATGAGTTCTGATGTCGCGCGTCTGCCGATCCCTCAGTCAGCCATCGATGCGGTCACCGCGCGCGAGCAGCAGGAACTGGAGCGCCGTGAGCGCCTTTATCGCGGGGACCGCCCGCCGCTACAGCTCGGAGGCCGGATCGTTATCCTCGTAGATGACGGCCTCGCAACAGGTTCGACCATGCGCGCAGCGGTCGAAGCGGTACGGCAGCAGAATCCCAAGCGCATCGTCGTCGCGGTCCCCGTTGCCGCGCCCGACACGTGCGCCGATTTGCTCCACGAGGTCGACGAAGTAATCTGCGCGACAACGCCTGAGCCATTCCGCGCCGTCGGTTTGTGGTACGAAAATTTCGACCAGACGAGTGACGAAGAAGTCCACGTCCTGCTAGGCGCCGCCCGCAACGCGGAACCATCAGCCGCCGCCTAGTGCCGAGTGATCGCATACGAATTGCGGCAAATCTATCCGAGTGACGGCGAAGCACGGTTGTTTTGAACGTGCTTATAACGTCGCCCCTGGTGCTGCTGGTGCCTCCTACGGCTCGATCTACGCGCATCAGAACGCACGGCGCTCTGAACGAGGCTTCGACTTAGTAGCTCTGCTAAGCTATTGCATACGACTCGCACGATTCGCATGCAATAACCATGAAGCTCTACATCACCGAAGGCTCTCCGTACGCGCGTATGGCACGCATTGTCGTGGTCGAGAAGGGATTGCAGAGCCAGGTCGAGATCGTGGTCGCGAAGACGCGTGTTTCGGACAGCCCGTACTACCGAATCAATCCATCCGGGCGCGTGCCTTATCTCGTTCGCGACGACGGCGTGGGGCTGGAAGACTCCACGCTCATCTGTGGCTATCTCGACCATTTCGCGGGAAAGCCGGTGTTCGATTTACCGGGCGGAGAACAAGGCTTGGAGGCGCGTCGGCTCGAAGCGTCGGCGAGAAGCATGTTGGACGGGCTCGCAGTATGGTACCGCGAGCTCCGACGACCGCAGAACGAGCGCTCGCCCACCCTCCTTCAGCATGAAGCCGACCGCGCCGCACGATTCGCCGATCTATGGGAGCGCGAGATCGCTCACACGCTCATGCGCGGATCGCTCAACATCGCGCAGATCACGCTCGCCTGTGCGTTCGGGCTTGAACCTCGCCTACCGTCGTTCCGCGCGAGGGGTCGACATCCCAAACTGTCCGACTGGCTCGAGCACATGGCCGAACGTCCGTCGCTTGCGGCAACGACACCCGCGTTCAAACACTAGTGCGCGATTGCATGCGCAGTGTTGGCCCGTGGATAGGCGCGTCTGGTGTGACGAGCTGAACGAGTAACAATGCAGACTATCACTCGCCGGCTGGCGCAGCTGCTGCACGCGTCGAATCCCGCCGACATTCCTCCGCATGTCCTGCACGAAGCCAAGCGTGCGCTGGTCAACTGGATCGGCGCTGCGGTGGGCGGCTGCCGTGACGATGGCGTGAAGCTCGCCCTCGAAACGATCTCCGAGTTCGCCGGCCGCGAGCAGGCGACCGTAATCGGTCATCGGCTACGGCTCGACAGCCTCAACGCGGCGCTCGTGAACGGCATCAGCTCCAATATACTCGATTTTGATGACACGCATGCTCGGATCGTCGTTCATCCCACCGCGTCGATCGCGTGTGCACTCCTGGCGCTCTCCGAGGCGCGACGGTTTAGTGGCGTTGATTTTCTGCACGGCCTCGTGCTCGGCATCGAAGTCGAGTGCCGTCTTCTCGATCCGCGTGTTGCGGAGTACAAGTTCGGATGGTCGCCAACGACTTCGGTCGCGGCCTTGGGCGCTGCCGCCGCATGTTCACGTGTATTGCGCCTTACAGAGCAGCAGATCGCCTGGGCATTGGGAATCGCCGCGACGCAAGCAAGCGGCTTGCGCGAAACGGGCGGCTCGATGAGTAAAGCCTTCAACGCGGGACACGCCGCGCGCTGCGGGCTCACCGCGGCACTGCTCGCGGCCCGAGGCTTCACCGGCGCAGAGACCGCGCTCGAAGGGCCGAAGGGGTTCATCAGTGCGTTCGGCGAGCCACGTGAAGTCGAGACGATCATCGAGGACTGGGGGGATACCTATCACCTCGAGCTGAACACCTATAAAGCGTTTCCTTGCGGCATCGTCGCGCACCCTGCCATCTGCGGATGTCTGGAGCTGCACGCTCAGGGCATTCGCTCCGACGTGATCGAAGCGGTGCAGCTGACGGTTCATCCGATGGCCAAGCGATTGACCGGGCGCAAGCGTCCCGTCGCGCCTCTCGATGCAAAGCTGAGCGTTTATCACGCTGCAGCCGCAGCGCTCGTGTACGGAAGAGTGAACGTGAAGGAATTCAGCGCGAGATGCATCACGGATCCGGCGGTCGTACACCTCCGCGACAAAATCAGCGTCGTGGTGAACGAAAGATACGCGAGGGACGAGGCCGAAGTCGAGTTGAAGCTCACAGGCGGACGCGCAGTGAAGACGCACATCGATCACGCGATCGGCAGCCTCGAGCGGCCCATGAGCGATGCGGCGCTCAACGAGAAGCTGAGAAGTCTTGCAGAGGACGTGTTGACGGCTGATGAGATCAGCGAGCTGCTCGCACGGCTGTGGTCCCTCGATCGCGCCGAAGACGCGAGCGCAATCGCACGGGCTGCAGTGAGCGCCTCTATCTAATCCGGTCTGATCTGCGCGTCCTTCACGATCTTCGCGTACTTCGCGATGTCGGCCTTGACGGTTGCGGCGAACTGTTGCGGCGTCTCACCGGACGGTTGATTGCCCTCGGCTGAGAACCGCTCGCGCACATCGCCGCGATCGAGCACTTTGGTCACCGCATTATGCAGTTGGTCAATGATCCCGGGCGCCGTTCCGGAAGGCGCGAATAATCCGTACCACGCGGTGAACTCATAGCCGGGCAGCCCCGACTCCGCAACCGTCGGCACGTCCGGCGCCGCAGCCGCGCGGCTCGCGCCCGTAACCGCAAGCGCGCGCAACTTGCCGGCGCGTGCCTGCGGCAGAGAACCGGGCATGCTCCCGAAATAGGTGGTCACATGACCTCCGATCAGGTCAGTCACCGCAGGTGCACTCCCTTTATACGGCACATGCACCATCTTCACGCCCGCGCGCGAGGCGAACATCTCCGTCGCCAGGTGCGTCGAGCTGCCGTTTCCGACAGAAGCATAGTTGAGCTCGCCGGGCTTGCTCTTCGCGAGCGCGATCAGGTCTTTTATATTTTTTACCGGCAGCGACGGATGAACCACCACGATATAAGGCGTAAGCGCGACCAGTGTGATCGGCGCAAGGTCCTTCAGCGGGTCGTACGGAAGCGTTGCATGCAAACTGGGATTGATTGCAAACGTCGAGGTGACGATGAGGAGGGTGTGACCATCCGGACGCGCTTTCGCAACGAGATCGGTGCCGATGATCGTGCTCGCACCCGCACGATTCTCAACCACGATGGGCTGGCCGAGCTGTGCTCTCAAGGCGTCGCTCATGATACGAATGGTCACATCGGCGCCGCCGCCGGGTGGAAAAGGCACGACCACGCGAACAGGGCGCTCAGGAAAAGCGTGCGCAGGCTGGAGCGCAGCCATGACGCCCGCGATTACGATCAACAATGTTGAAAAGCCTGGTTGTCTCATTTTTTTCCGATGTACAAAGCGTTCGCAACTTCAATCTCTGGCCGACGTCTTGGATAATGTGCAAGATTTCGTTACCCGTAAAACGAAGTATATTGCGTTGTGATCGGCCCATTGCTTCGACGCAGGGTCCGCCGAAATCGAGCGGTAGGTAAATGGGCTCACTCCGCCGTGCGCGTGGGGCAACGAGGAGAACTATGGACGCAATGCTCGTCATTCGTGCTGGGCTCGCAGCTCTGGTTTCCTGCGCCATGACTCCGCCGGCGAGCGCTCAAAGCGCTAATTCAGGACGCGACTATCCGACCAAACCGATACGTTTGTTGGTAGGCTTTCCCGTCGGTGGTGGAGCCGACGTCGCCGCGCGTATTCTCGGCCCGCGAATGAGCGAAGGCCTCGGCCAGCAGATCATCGTGGACAATCGGCCGGGTGCGGGCAGCTCCATCGCTTCGGAGATCACGGCCAAAGCGCCGCCCGATGGATACACGCTGGTCTCGATCGGAAGCAGCCACGCGGTGAATGCAGCCCTGTATCCGAAGCTGCCGTATGCCCCGGCCGCAGGCTTCAGCGCGATCGTGATCGTTGCCACGGCGCCCGTCGCGATCACTGCAAACCCCGCCGTGCCGGCAAAAACGTTGAAAGAGCTCATGGCGCTCGCGAAAGCTCGCCCCGGTCAGCTCAACTACGGTTCGGCCGGTGTCAATGGCATCAACCATCTCGCAGCCGAGCTTCTCAAACACACGGCGAACTTCGACATCAGGCTCGTCCCCTATAAAGGCGTCGCGCAGGCGTTGCCGGCCGTGATGGCCGGTGAGATACAGCTCATGTTTGCTTCCCTGCCCGGCTCGATCGACCAGATCAGGACTGGACGCATCAGAGCGATCGCGGTCACTTCGGCAAAACGATCCAACGCAGCGCCCGATATTCCCACGGTCGCCGAGTCCGGTGTGCCTGGATACGAGGCGTCGAGCTGGTTCGCGCTGCTCGCGCCGGCGGGCACACCGAAACCCATCGTCACCAAGCTCAATACCGAAGCGTTGAAAGCCCTCCAGACTCGGGAAATACAAGAGTCGCTCATCCGGCAAGGCATGGACCCGACAGGCAGCACCCCCGGCGAAGCTGATGCCTATCTGAGATCGGAGATCGCGAAGTGGACGCGGGTTGTACGCGAAGCGGGAATTCGGGCGGACTAAAAAGAACTGGATAACGAGGCAGTGCGCGATGATTTACATGGTCGACCACGTGTACACCGATCCCACGACTGAACCGGCGTGGCACGAGTGGTATGCTGGATATCTTCAGAAGCTGGTGTCTGTTCCGGGGATCGACACGGCGCAGCGTTTCAAGGCGATCGACTGCTCGCCACCGCGATACCTCGCTATGTACTCGATCGAATCGGCAGACGTGTACACGAGCGCGCCGTACAAGAACATCGGTGGCGGCGGCAGCCAGAGCGCGCGCTTCCACTATGCGTATGCAATGTGGACGCGCAACTTGTTCGATGGTGCTTCGCAGGCGCCTGCCATCGAGGACGGACAGCGCGTACTGGTTTTCGATCGTGAACGTCGGAACGAGAACGGTCCGCTTGCGTCACGCGCGATTTGGCTCGAAGCGGTCGGGCTGCACATGACGACCCGGTTCAGGGCGTTCGTCGTACTCGATGCAGCTGAAGCGGCGCCGACGCCCCTCATACCTGGAAGCTTTATGTACGAGCCCTTTACCGCTGTGATCGCAAGCACGGCGAAGTAATTCCCAACGTCCGAGTGATAGTCGCCGCGAATTGTTCCGTGTAGTTGCGAGCACGGCGAAGCAATCCCGGACATCCGCTTGATCATCGCGTCTCGCGATGACGCTTACTCGTTTGTCCTGAGCGCGTCCATCATGGATCGAACAGATTTCAAGTCTTCGAGGTGAGATATCGCGTCGAGAACGAGGTCGACCTCGGCGCGTCCGAGCCGGCCGCTCGCCGCTCTGCGGAATTTGTCTTCGATCTCGGTTCGCGTAAGCGGATTCTCAGGCGTTCCCTTCGACGCTTTGCAATGCGCGCTGAGGGCCGCGCCGTCATTCATGTGCGCCTCGACGATAGCCTGCTCCGCAGTAAGGCCGATGTTGCTGACAAGCTCTATACGCTCCTTTGCGAAATGCTGCAGCTCGGGGTCGTCGTAGCGCTCGAACTGCTCCATCCACAGCTCGCGATCGTGCAGGACGACGGCTGCGGTGTAATGAATGGAGGCTGAGGCCTGCCACTTGCCGCTGAACGTGCGCCGCTGCGCATAGGCATCGAAACATGCCGGGCTCACGTGGATACGCAACCGCTTCGTGCGGTCGGCTCTGAGATCGTGCTCACGTATGAGATCGAAGAGTGCAGTCACGACGCCCTGACTGGCTGCGGAGGTGGGCCACGGCCGAAGAGCGATCTGCTCCAGTTCCCAGTGGACTCCCAGGGCGGTAGTCGCCGCTTCGTTGGCGCTGCCACCGCAGTAGGTCGGATAAAAGCCGCCATCTGCAGCCGTGAGGAACTCGCAGGTCGCAACAAAGCCCTGCTGGGCGAGAAGCGCCGCCATCAGACCCGACAGCGCGCCTCGAAACTGATGAAACTTGACCGACGGCGTTCCCCACGCGGCAAAAGTACCCGCTGACTGGCTGCCGGCGAGACCGAAAGCCATCGCCATTTCGTCTGCATCAAAGTCGAGCAGGCGACCCACCGCGGCTGCGGCGCCAAACGGTCCGATCGTCCCGGGACCGTGCCACCCGCGCTTGCGAAAAGCCGGGTAGTCGACACCGGCCGCAATCCGCACTGCCGTCTCGAAACCGGAAACCAGCGCCACGAGTAAATCCCGGCCGCTCGCACTGTCCCGCTCCGCAATCGCTAGACTAGGGGAAACGATGACGGGCTGCAGGTGAGTGGCGGTAGGGCGATAGACGTCGCACATCGAAACGGCCGTGATCAAAAAGCCGTTCAGGATCGTGGCGCCGCTCAGAGAGAGCTTGCCGCCTCCTATGATGCTGCTCTCCTGCGACTGCGCGAATTGCGCAGCAAAGCGCGTCACCTTCGGTGTGTCTTCTCCCTTGTAACCTGCGAGGGCGCAAGCGAGCGCGTCGAGCAACAGGTCCTTCGCGTACTCTCGTACGCGCTCGGGAATGTCGTCGTACGTGATTTCGGATGCAAAACGCGAAAGCGTTGCGGTCAGGTCGTTATCCAATGAGAACGCTGCTGCCCTTTTAATTCAGTCGATTCGAATCCTGGCCGCCTTGATCACTTTGCCCAACGTCGCCGTATCAGATTTCATCTGGGCCATCAGGCCCTCCGGTGAAGTCCCGATCACCTCGATGCTCCCGTTGAAAAGCCTCTCCTTGACTTCGGCGCTTTGAAGCACGCGTACGGTCTCCTCATTGAGCCGTCTGATCAGCGCTGCGGGCGTCTTCGGCGGCGCAACCATCCCGTACGTGCTCACCGCTTCGTAACCAGGCAGCCCCGACTCCGCGATCGGCGGCAGACCGGGTGCAAGCGCCGAAGCCCGCGCGCTGCCTGAGCCCAGCGCCCTCAGCCGGCCCGCCTTGATATGAGCCATCACCGCGCCTGCGTTCGGGAACATCATTTGTATCCGGCCGCCGAGCACGTCAGTCACGCCCGCGCCAACGCTTCGATAAGCGACCTGCAGCATATCGATTCCCGCCATGAACTTGAAAAGCTCTGCAGCAAGATGCGGCGTAGCGCCGCGAGGTCCTGTCGCACAGTTGAGCTCGCCGGGTTTCGCCTTGGCGAGCGCGATGAGCTCCTGGACCGACTTCGCCGGCACCGACGGATGCACGACGAGCACCATCGGCGAGCTGCCCACGAGCGTGATGGGTGAGAAGTCCCTGAGCGGATCGTATGTCGGTTGCTCCTGCATGAGCGGCACAACCCAGAGACCACTGCTGTACACGAGGAGTGTATATCCGTCGGGCGCTGCTTTCGCCGCAATCTCCGCGATTATCACGCCGCCCACCCGCGTGTCTACGACCACCGGCTGCCCGAGCTTCGCTGAAAGACCTTGCGCTATGACGCGCGCTGCGATGTCGCTGCCGCCGGCCGCTCCTGCCGTAAGCAGACGGATCGGCCTCGTTGGGTAGCTCTGGCCGAATGCCACACCGCCGCAGCCGATCGCCAGGGCGACTAGCAATATCTGGACAACGAATCGCGACATGAACCGAGCGCTCCTCTAAACGACACATTCTCGTCCTTTTGATTTACACGAAAAAGCCAGCGCACGTCAAAATCCTGGCTCGGCACTGGTAAGAACTCGTCTAGGCGAGCGGTGCCAACCTCAAAGGTTATTGAGGCGGGCGCAGATGACAGGGCTTGCAGCACTTATCGAACAGCGGCGTTGTATGCTAGCCCACGCCTGCGGAATTCAACGAGTACTGATCGACGTTGTTACCGCTATGAGAGTCCTCATATTTGTGGTGTTCGCGCTTGTTGCACAGAGTTGCGCACGCAACCCAATTCTTGCTGAACCTCCGCCTGCGTGCACCAGCGCGCAACGGCTCTACGTCGTCGGACAAGGATGGCATACGGGGATCGTCGTAAAGCACCATGATCTCGTGGAGCTTGTTCCTTCGCTAGCGGCGGACCTCCCCGTATCGGAGCACCTGGAGATCGGCTGGGGCGACGAAGCGTTCTATCAGGCAGAGCACGGAACGTTTGCGCTCGCGCTTCGCGCCTTGTTTCAATCGACTTCCAGCGCGCTCAAGGTCGTGCCCTTCACAGGAAAACCGGCCGAGCATTTCCCTCAGAGCGAAACCGTCGAGCTCTGCGCGGACGAAAGCGCGTACCGGGCTGTGGTGTCCTTCGTTGCGAGCAGCTTCAGGCGCGATCCGGACGAAGACGTCGTTCGGCTTGGCCGCAACCCATACGGGAGCGGCTGGTTCTATCGCGCGGAGGGCGTCTTCACGATGCGCAATACGTGTAACACGTGGGTTGCGAAGGCACTTGGTCAGGCAGGCTATCCGATTTCAGCATCGGCTGTGCGCGCCGAAGAGCTGCTGTCGGAGGTCCGCGCCCTACCAAGGTAACATGACCCGCGATATCGACATCATTCGGGCCGCGCGCACGCGCGACCTTCAACGTAAGGAGTCATCATGCCGCGACTAACTCCCATCACCTCAAAATCCGATCTGGCTCCAGAGCACCAACACGCAGGGGACGCCGTCCTCAAAGTATTTGGCCGCATCCGGGGTCCGTTCAGCATGCTGCTTCACAGTCCTTCACTCGCGGAGCGCTTGCTCCCGATGGTGACCTTCGTTCGCGAAGACACTATCGTCGAGCCTCGACTGCGCTTCCCTGCGATCCTCACCGCTGCGCGCGAACGCGAGGCGGAATACGTGTGGGCAGCCCAGGTCGCGCTTGCACGCGAGAACGGCATTCGGGAAGAGCTCATCGACTTGATCCGCGCAAAGGCGGACCCGGCCAATCTTCCTGCTGACGAGCGCGACGTCGTTACGTACACGCGTCAGCTCATGCGTGCGAAGCAGCCCGATAAGGCAGCATTCGATGCGCTCAACAACAAAAACGGCGCGCAATGGATGGTCGAGCTCACTGCAACGGCTAACTTCTTCGCGTTTGTATCGGGCATCTGCAACGCGTTCGAAGTCCCGCCGCCTCCGGAAGGTGACAGGCTGCCCCGCTAGCGGATCAGGGGCGTTACTGCCCCTGTATTCCTGCATTCTTGACCACCTTGCCCCACCGCGCTGTCTCTGACTTGATGTACGAGGCGAACTTCTCCGGCTCCATGAACTCCACGTCGACGCCGTAATCGGCCAGTCGCTTCTGCACTTCAGGTGTCTTGAGCGCCTGCGCCACATCCGCGGCCACCTTGTTCACGATAGGCTTCGGCAGGCCCGCCGGCGCGCATACGCCATACCAGACGGTGACGTCGAATCCTGGCACCGTTTCCGAGATCGCGGGCACTTCAGCAAACGCGGACTGCGCTTCGCGGATGTCACACCTAGCGCACGCAATTTGCCGCTTCTCACGTTCTCGACGTGCGCGGGCAGGTTGGTGATCTGCGCATCCATCCGTCCGGCGAGCAGATCGGTCACCACGAGCCCCACGCTCTTATAGGGCACATATACGACGTCGATCCCGGTCATGCTTCTGAGCAGTTCCATCGCCAGATGCCCAGACTGGCCGATCCCCTGGCCGCCATAGTTGAGCTTGCCTGGATTCGCTTTGGCGTAAGCAATGAACTCCTTCATCGTCTTGGCCTGGCTGGAGGGCGGCACGACGAAGATATTCGGCGTCGCTCCCACGTGCGTGATCGCAGCGATCTCTCTGGAGAAATCGTACGGCAGCTTGTTGTAAAGCGCCGGCGCGAAAGCATCCGAGATGGGGCAGAAGAGCA
>JAQGNH010000391.1 GCA_028291945.1 Betaproteobacteria bacterium | reverse complement strand
CTGGTGATCTACTTTACGGTCGGCTATCTATTCTTACGCGGCACTCTGCTGTAGGTTCAATCTCGGAACGGCGCCGAATGGGCCGCGATTTGATCGCGCTGCGAATCTTACTCATCACGATATATCGAGACGCGCGAGCCCCCTTTCCGTACGACGAACCGCGACCGATTCCGCTATCAGCTCCGAAAAGCACGTGCTTTCATCGAGTCCGTTAAGGGACTCCAGGAGTTGGAGATCAACATGCGTAAAGTCTTTGCAGCATTTCTTTTATGCGTATCCGCTTGCGTTTCGCACTCCCAGAACTTGGTCCAGCAACAAATCAGCCTTTAGTACATGCACGGGCCCGCCTGCGTGTCTACGCCACGCCTTGGATCCTTCGTTTCTCAAACCCGGGCCACTTCCGCGGGCCAAATTTATTCGCTTAGTTTCTGGGTTAGTGAGACTAGCGGGCCCACGAGCGAGGTGTCCGTGTTCTGGAACGGTAACGACAACGACAGGGCTCAGAGCGTACCGCGCGCTGGCTCGCACTAATGCTAGCTCGTGGGGGCGCCGTCATCTGTCAAGCGCTTGCCCCGTGCCTCGTCTTAAGGACACGTTGCTAACAATGCGCTTCTGACCAAGTCGTCCCTCAAAGAGGACGACGAGCCCGATTACCCATGCCGCCGAGGCAACCATGCAGCAGCAATATCAGTCGGGTAGTGCACGCCCAGATAAACCCGCGAGGCACTCACCAGAAGAACGAACAACGATCCTAGTACTAGCACAGGCCAGCGCCAAGGCGTACGCCACGAGAGGACGAGGCAAGCCGTAAACACGGCCATCGACTCCATGGCGTGCCCGCTCCGAAAGCTGTACGTATGTTCTGGTGCGAGTGATAGCCACAACGACGGTCGAATCCGTGCAAATGAATGCTTTGCGAGAAGATTGAGCAAGGCAGCCCCGCCTGCTGCAAACAACCAAAAAAAGCGCAGCAGCCCACTGGCGCAACCAGACGAAGACTCCGAAAACCAACAGATTAACGGGCACTAGAATCAACGCGGACCCGATCAGCGAAAAGAACAACATGGCATGGTCGAGCTGCGGCGTTGCATAGTGATGTACGAACATGAGCAGCGCATTATCGAAAGACGTGCTCTCGCAACAAGCGCGAGACACTTGCTCGCGTAGACCTGGGCTGCGCTGACCGTGTACTCGACGTCGGCTGCGGCACCGGCGCTCTATTGGAGCGGATTTCGCGCAAATACCCGCAGGCAAAACTTGCCGGCGTCGATCCCGTGCCGCAAATGCTCGCCGTCGTACGCGGCAAGCTGCCGCCTGAGGCGGAATTGAAAGAAGACTGGGCCGAGCGGCTACCATGGAGCGACGCATGCTTCGACGTGGTGGTCTCGTCGAACATGTTCCATTTCATACGTCAGCCGTTAGTCGCCTTGCGAGAGATGCAACGCGTCCTGCGCGCTGGTGGCCAATCATAATTACCGACTGTGCGTGCTCACGATCTAAGACAATGATTGCTGCGAGGCCGGCCACACCATGAGAAATGCTCCGCGCTAGTCTTCGGCGCGGAGCGATTGGTGTCAGCCGACCGTGACCTCGATGCGTCGGGGCTTCGCCTCTTCTGCCTTCGGGATACGCAACTCCAACACGCCATCCTTGAGCTTCGCCTCAATTTTGGAGGGATCGAGTTCCCGGCTGAGCGTGAAACTACGCCGATAGTACGGGGCCGGAATTTCCGCGTATAGGAGCTCCATGCCGTCGGGTACGGGAGTAGAGGCCTCGCCTTCGATCAGCAGGTTATCGCCGTTCACTTTTACACCCAGCCGGTCCTTCGATACGCCTGGGAGGTCGGCGATCAGGGTGATGCCCATTTCGTCTTCGACAACGTCTATGGGTGGAAGCAATGCGGTGGCGGAAACGTTCGGTTTGCGCTGTACCTCGCGCGACGCAACTCTGCTCTGTTCATTCATGACATTCTCCTGGGGTTATCGGATTTCAATCTGACGCGGTTTGGACGATTCGCGCTTACCCACGCTCACCCGCAGGAACCCGTCGCGGTAGCTGGCGTTCACCCGGTTCGGGTCTGCATCCTCGGGCAAGCTGACTACTCGCCGGAAGGGTCCCGTGAAACGCTCCTGCGCATAGATGCTGGTGCGCTCATCGCCCTCTTGCACGGTCCCGCTGCGTTCGCCTGCAATAAGCAACAAGCCTCTGTCGATGGAAACCTGCACGGCTTTGGGGTCGATACCGGGGGCAAAAGCGACCACTTCAATGGTCTCGGCCGTAGTACCGATGTTTATTGCCGGAAACCCACCACGCGCCATGGCGCGAATGTTAGAGGGCGCTTCGTACGTGGTCCGGAACGTTTGAGCTAACTGCTGCTGCAGGCGGTCGATCTCCCCAAAGATATCTCCGGAAAACCTTAGCGAGTCGGTCATGATTGATTTCTCCCATCAGTTTCAGACAAGGCGAATCGGCATCCTTCGGTCCGGTTCGCAGCCAGCTGGATTACGCCCGAACAAAGCAATCAAAACAGGCAGTGTCATGGGCGTAGCCCGATCTGAACCTGAAATAGTGTCGCGGTTCGGCATTTCAAGAGCAGATGATTCGCTCAGTCACAGCGGCTGCTGAATCACTTATCGGCCCCGCAGGTGTGTCGGTAGCCCGTTCATAAACTCTCGACAATGCCGCCAAAGCGTCGTCCGCTGGAAAGCAACTCGAAATGGCTAGCTCGACTGAGGACGAGGCGTGAGATCCCGCGAGTCACTTGGTGCCGCGTGATGACTCGAAAGCCAACGGGCCGCCAGCATCAGGGCCGCCACCACGTAGGGCACGCCGCCAGGGACCCACATAATGAGCCCCCCCAATTGCTGATCTTCGATGGGCGTCAGCTCCCAGTGCGCCGCACCGGAAGTGCTCAGGGGATACCACACGTCACCCGAGAATGTGAGCAAAACGCCCAGCGCCCCCGTATGCACCATCGTCATGAACAGGCAGAGCACTGCAGCGAGGCTGTGCTGATCGCGCGGCTTCAACACGGCCCACCAGAGTAGAAGGGCGCTGAAAAGAAACGCGCAGTGCTGCAACGTATGAACGGCAAGGCTCACCTCCGCGCGCTCGAAGAGAACCGGGACGTGCCAGACCCAGATCGCGCCCGCATGCACCACCGATGCGGCAACAGGCGCGCTCATGAAGCGCCATACGGTCCTTACCTTCTTCTCGCGAAAGGTTCGCGCGACCGCCGGGCGCCAGTTGCGCGGCAGCGCCCAGGTCCAGATTGCAAGCGGCCGCCCTAGCACCATCAGCGGCGCGCCCACCACCATCAGCAGCTCATGCTGAACCATATGGGCGCTAAAAACAGCTCGGGTCGACGCGATGAAAGGTGACGC
>JAQGNH010000353.1 GCA_028291945.1 Betaproteobacteria bacterium | reverse complement strand
TCACGGGCGGCGGGCGCGGGCTCGGCCGTGCGATGGCCCTGGCATTGGCGGAAGCCGGCGCCCGCGTCGTCGCCGTGGACCTGATCGCGGAAAATCTGGCGCGCGTGGAACGCGAAGCCGCTTCCCTCGCGAACAGTGGTGCGCTCGCCGGCATCGCGGCCGACATCCGCAAGGCGCAAGACTGTCGGCGCGCCATCGATGCCGCGCATGAGCGATTCGGCGGTCTCGACATTCTCATCAACAATGCGGGCCTCCTTCCCTCGTACGCCTGGCCCGGGCGTCTCCTGGACGGCGCGCCGCCGGCGCGGTTCTGGACTTTGGATGACGACGTCGTGCAGAACGTGATCGACACGAACTATGTCGCGCACGATCGCATGACGCGCTACGTGGTACCGCACATGATCGCCCGCGGTTGGGGGCGCATCGTCAACGTCACGACGCGGCTCACCACCATGAATCGCGCCGGCGGATCGCCGTACGGTGCGTCCAAGGCGGCGCTCGAAATGGCGTCCGAGATCTGGATGAAAGATCTCGCGGGCACTGGCGTCACGGTCAATATCCTGAACCCGGGTGCAGCAGTCGACACGCCGGGCTTTGCCACGCCGGAGGAGAAGCGGGTGGCGACCGCGTCGCGCCGCCTTCATATGATGGATCCCGACAAGATGCGCGCCCCGATCGTGTGGCTCGTCTCGCACGCGACGGACGGCATCAATGGAATGCGCTACGACGCGGTGGCATGGGATGGCGCCCGGCCGCCCGACGAGCAGGCAGCGTTACACGGCCGGCCGCTCGGCTTCGAACTTAAACCGAAGGCGGACAGCGACGGACACGAAGTGCGTGACGACCGCCCGGCCATCGGCACGCAGGCGCGCTTCGGCGCGGATCGCTGAACGTCATATGAATTTGCAATTGCAAGCGCACGTCAAGGCTGCGGGCGTCGCACGCACCCTAGCGCAATTGCCGCAAAGCTAGGCCGCGCGCTTGGCCTTGCCGTGCGATGTCGCAAGTGACACACAGATGGACCGCCATGACACACGGCCTTCGCAACCTTTCGCCATGCTTAGCGAACACCCATCGACGCCAGGAGGAGCATTCACATGACCGATTCAGTAGTGCAAAAAAGGCAGGATCTCAAGCACCGCCAACAGACGCCGCTCCTGACGCCGACCGATCTTAAAGCGGCAGCGACGAAGGATATTGCCGCGGCGATGAACGCTGTTGTTGCGGACGTGTTTGCACTGTACCTGAAGACGAAAAACTTTCATTGGCACATGAGCGGCCCGCACTTCCGTGACTACCACTTGCTGCTCGACGAGCAGGCTGATCAGATATTCGCGATGGCCGATCCCATCGCTGAGCGCATCCGCAAGGTAGGAGGGGCCACCTTGAGGTCGATCGGTCATATTGCGCGCCTTCAAAGAGTGGTCGACAACGATTCCGAATACGTCGAACCACTCGACATGCTTGCCGAGCTGCGCGAAGACAACAAGACCCTTGCGGCACGCCTGCGCCAGGCTCACAACGTGTGCGACGAGCACCATGACATCGCGACCGCGAGCCTGATCGAGGTGTGGATCGATGAAACGGAGCGTCGAACGTGGTTTCTTTTCGAGGCGAGCCGCAATGGAGGTGCTGGCCGACTTTGAGAGGGACGCACTCACGGATTCACGCTCAGTAAACTTGAACAGGAAAAACACATGACAAACGGATCTTACCGGCGACTTGAAGGAGATCGACGTCCCCACGCTGATCCTGCACGGCGACGATGATCAGGCCGTGCCGATCGGCGCCTCCGCGGTGCTCTAGGCGAAGCTCGTCAAAGGCGTTACGCTCAAGGTGTTGGAGGGCGGGCCCCATGGCGTGTGCACGACGCTGAAGGACCTGGTCAACGAGGAGCTGCTCGCATTCATACAAGGGTGAGCGTGACGGAGCCGCGCGCCGCTGACGTGAGCGCGCTTGCGCCGCCGGCGGCGGTTCCATCTGCGTGGAGTCCGCTGCACCACCGCCTGTTCAGGTTCGTGTGGCTCGCGACTGTCGTCTCCAATATCGGCACTTGGATGCAGGACGTCGGTGCGGGCTGGCTCATGACTTCGCTCGCGCCGGCGCCTATCATGGTGGCGCTTGTGCAGACGGCGACGACGTTGCCGATCGTGCTGCTCGTGCTGCCGGCCGGTGCGCTCGCGGACATCGTCGATCGGCGCCGATACCTGATCGCCGTCCAGTGCTGGATGGTTCTCGTCGCGAGCGGGCTCGCTGTGCTGACGTTCGCCGGTCTGACCGGCCCCATGCTCCTGCTCGGATTCACTTTCGCGCTCGGGATCGGCACCGCGCTGATGATGCCGGCGTGGTCGGCGACGACGCCGGAGCTCGTTCCGAAGAGTGATCTGCAGGCGGCGATCGCGCTGAACAGCATTGGCATTAACGTCTCTCGCGCAGTCGGCCCCGCGATCGCCGGCGTGATTGTCTCTGCCGTGGGCTCGTGGGCCGTTTTCATCTTGAACGCGCTCTGTTCCATCGGCGTTATCGCCGTGCTCGTGTGGTGGCGGCGGGTCGAGCCGGCACGGAAGCTCCCGCGCGAACATTTCGCTGGCGCCTTCCGCGTCGGCGTTCGCTATGCATGGCACGCGTCGGCGTTGAAAGGAATGCTTCTCCGAAGCGCCGCGTTCTTTATATTTGCCGCCGCGACGTGGGCGCTATTTCCCTTGATCGTACGGCAGGAGCTCGGACGCGGCGCCGACGTGTACGGGGCGCTCCTCGCGTGTATCGGCGCGGGGGCGGTGAGCGGCGCTCTGTTTCTTCCGCGCCTGCGTTCGCGTTATTCGCGCCATGCGCTGGTCGCCGGAGCGACCGTCGTTTACGCGTGCGCGGCGCTCTCGCTCGCGCACGTCCGTGACGTCTACGCCGCTGCGGCCGCGATGCTGGCGACGGGCGCTGCGTGGATCACCGTGCTGTCGTCGCTGCAGGTCTCCGCCCAGACTGCGCTGCCCGCGTGGGTGAGAGCGCGCGGTCTTGCCGTGTGGATGCTCGTGTTCATGGCGGGCATGTCGCTCGGCAGTGTCCTGTGGGGCCACATTGCCGAAGTAGCAGGCATACCGTGGGCTCTGACGATCGCCGCGATCGGTGCGTTGAGTGGCGTCGCCGCGACATGGCGATTCAAGCTCGGTACGCAGGACGCAGCGGACCTTGCGCCGTCCATGCACTGGCAGGCGCCGATCGTGAGCGATGATATGGACCTCGAGCGCGGGCCCGTACTCGTGACCATCGAGTACATCATCGATCCGCATAAAGCCGGCGACTTCCTCAAGAACATCCAAGCACTGCGCGAAATCCGGCGTCGCGATGGCGCCTTCTACTGGGAAGTCTTTCAGGATGCAGCGGACACGGCGCGCTTTGTCGAGTGCTTCATGGCGGAATCCTGGGTGGAGCACCTGCGGCAGCACGAGCGTGTCACCAACGCCGATCGCACGCTCCAGCAGCGTGTGAATGCCTATCACGTTGGCACTGAGCCGCCGCGGGCGTCACACCTCGTTGCGGGCAAGCTTGGAACGTAAGCCTTCCGCGGTCGGTTCACGTCGGCTGACATGCAGCCCATAGGCTGCTCATGGAAACTCAGCCGCGAACATTAAGACGCGCAAAGCGTCAGGAGGAAACATGATCAACTCAAGAGCCGTCGGATAGCTGTTGTATTGAAACGAACACGAAGGAGAGCGTCATGGGCCTACAGCAATCGTCCGAATCTGGTCGCGATCCTGGCAAACTTCCAATCGAAAGGGCACACTCCATGAGCTCGACTCCGCTTGGTGCAGTGAGCTTTCGGTGCTCACAATCACGCCTGGAGCCCCGGCTGTGATTGCTTTGCTTTCTGAGTCAGGCGGGTAGAACGATATGGCATCCATTCTCGTTGACCGTAAAGAAGACGCCCTGCCCAAGCTCACCACGGAGCAGATCGCGCGGCTGGAGCCGCACGGCACGCGACTGCGCACGCACCGCAACCAGGTGCTGTCGGAACCCGGCTCGCGCGATCGGCAGTTCATGGTGGTCCTCTCGGGAAGCATCGAAATTCTCCGGCCGGGCATCGCCGGTGACGATCTCATTACGCTGCACATGCCCGGCGAGTTCTCGGGTGAGCTCAGCACTTTAAGAAGCACCGGCAGTTTCGTGCGCGTGCGTGTGCGCGAAGAAGGACAGGTTCTCGCGCTGAATGACGAAGCGCTGCGCGAGGTCGTGCAGACGGACGCCGAGCTGAGCGAGCTCATCATGCGTGCATTCATTCTGCGCCGCGTTGGGCTGATCGCTTCCCAACAGGATGGCGTAGTTCTCATCGGCTCGCGTTTCTCTGCAAGTACCCTGCGGGTGCAGCAGTTCCTTACGCGCAACGGCGCGCCGTATGTGAGCGTCGACGTCGACACCGATCTGAGCGTGCAGGCACTGCTCGACCGGTTTCACGTCGGCATCGATGACGTTCCGATCGTGATCGTCCGCGGGAAGCAGGTGCTGAAGAATCCTTCGAATCATGAGATCGCAGCGGAGCTGAGCCTGAATCCAGTGATCGATCAGACGCGCGTTCGCGATGTGATCGTCATCGGCGCCGGTCCCGCCGGACTTGCAGCGGCCGTGTACGCTGCGTCGGAGGGTCTCGACGTCCTGGTGGTGGAGGCTAACGCGCCCGGCGGACAGGCCGGCTCGAGCTCGAAGATCGAGAACTATCTCGGTTTCCCGACAGGTATCTCAGGCGGAGCGCTCGCCGGGCGCGCTCTCGTGCAGTCACAGAAGTTCGGCGCGGAGCTTACCGTCGCAACCGGTGCCGTTCGCCTGAAATGCGATCACAGGCCTTACGAGATCGAGCTTTCATGTGGCGAGACGCTACGCACGCGCTCGATCGTGATCGCAAGCGGCGCCGAATACCGGCAGCTCGCACTTGAGAATCTCAATCGCTACGTCGGCGCCGGTATCTATTACGCGGCGACACACGTTGAAGCAAAGCTGTGTGGAGAAGACGAGGTCATCGTGGTTGGCGGCGGCAACTCGGCCGGACAGGCTGCGGTGTTTCTCGCGGGTGCCGCGCGCCACGTACACCTGCTTGTGCGCTCGGGCGGGCTCGCAGAGAGCATGTCGCGCTATTTGATCCGTCGCATCGAGGAGAGTCCGCGCATCACGCTGCACGTGCGGACTGAGATCGTCGCGCTCCACGGCGAGACGCAGCTCGAGCGCGTCACCTGGAAAAGCGCGATGAGCGCGGAGCCCGAGACGCATCCAATCAAACACGTATTCCTGATGACCGGCGCGGTGCCGAAGACCGAATGGCTGAAGGGTTGCATCTGTCTCGACAAAAAAGGATTTGTCCTCACGGGTTCGGCGGTGACGGCTGAAGAGCTCCTTAAAGCGAAGTGGCCTCTGCCGCGCGCGCCGGGCCTCTTCGAAACGAACATCCCCGGTGTATTCGCAGTCGGTGACGTGCGAAGCGGCAGCGCGAAACGCGTGGCGTCGGCGGTGGGAGAGGGATCGGTGTGCGTCCAGCTTGTGCACGCTGCGCTGCAGGAATGAGGCGGGCCTGCACCTGCCAGGGAGGTCGACGACTGGCAGCTACTCGACCAATTATCTGATCGACTTGGAGGCGGGCATCGCCGCAATGCTCGTGCGTGACCGGTTATTGACGGGGCAGGCCCGCGGCGCGTACGACTTGCCCATAACGCTCGATGTCGACACGCAGTAATTCTTGAAGCTGCTCGGGCGTGCCGGGCCAGGGGTCGAC
>JAQGNH010000345.1 GCA_028291945.1 Betaproteobacteria bacterium | reverse complement strand
GCCGCGGCGGCGAAGCTAGCGTCACTGGTGTTCATAGTCACCTCCCCGGATTTTCAGCAAAGGCTGCTCAGCGGGCGCAATTCGACTGAGGAGCGATTTGCAATGCTCTACGGTTCATTTGATCTATGGAACGGCTGTCCGCACCTGCGTGGAAGCGCAGGTGGCGCATGCCGTCATACTATCGCCGCGTACCTTCATATCGCAGAATAGTGCTTTGCCCAGGACGATCGCGGCCGCTTCTCGGCAACAAAATCGTAAAGGGTGGCTCGGGCACCGTCATCTTTTTAAGGGACGGCGGCGATCGCGGGTCCGCGGTCTGAGCGATAGCCCATGCCATCGCGCAAAATACGACTAAAGCCGTTGCGGTAGTCATGATCCCGTTCGTACTCATGGATCCCTCCTTGCATTCGGCTATGCAAGCATGCGGGCCCGCTACAACCGTCAAATCACTGCTGTGCCACCATCTGCAGACCGACAAACTCGATTTCCGCTCTGCGGTTCTGCGCGCGGCCGGGTGCCGTCTTGTTGCTGGCAATCGGGAATAGCTTGCCTTGCGCCTCGGTTCTGATTTTTTCCGGCTTCACGCCCTTTTCCAGAAGATAAGCTTGGACGGCTTGCGCGCGGCGGTCCGACAGCTTCACGTTGAATTCTTGCGATCCGATGCTATCCGTATGGCCCGTGACCAGAATGGTCTGCCATGTCACGTTCTTCATCGAGCGCACTTCGGTCATCAGCTTCGCACCGTCATCGGTGTTGAGACCCTCTTTGTTGAAATCAAAATGCGCCACGCCTTTCACACTGACCTTTTGAACCACGGGCGTCACAGCGTCATCGGCACTTACGGCTGCCCCCGCGAATGCGAGCAAGAACGATCCGGTTACTATGGCAACGATGGGTGCGGTGCTTGGTTTCATCTCGTGCTCCTTTTGGGTTGAGATCAACGACGTACGACGGAAGCTGCAGCAGGGTTTTGCGCTTTTTGGCAGGACTGGAACGCAGTCTTCGCGAACGAAGAGTAGGGCCACCCTGCATCGACCTCGAGACCGGGCTGCACCTCTCGCCATTTCGGATGGCCATCCCGCCGCAAACGGGGCAGCGTTCGGCACAATGAGTGCGCGAACATCTGCAGGCGCTCGGCGGCCTCGGGATTCGCCTCGCCAGTGCTCACCAGGAAAGCCATCGTGGCGAGCGTAGGCGTATCCTCGCGCAGCCAGGCATCGTAATTTGCGGCGCGGATCGTCGTAGGCAAATACACATCGATCGCTCGTCGACTCGCTGGATGATTAGGATCGAGCTTGAGCAATTTGATCGATCCGGAAATCTGTGCTGCGAGATTCGCGAGCGATTTCGCCGGCTGTGCTGCGATCACAACGACGACGTCCACAGTTCTCTCTTTGACGAGCTGCTTCAAGGCCTCCTCGTCTGAGAGGAAGCTTGCATTGCTCATGGGTACTGCAACACCAAACATCGCCTGGTAAAGTCTCGCAACGGTCAAACGGCGACTGCTGCGCTCGAGGCCGACATTGATCCGGGCGCCTTCGATCTGATGAATGAACGTGAGCGGCGAATCACCTCGGGCAATAAAGTAAATTTCCTCGGTGTAAAGCGGCATGATCACCCGCAGGCTGTCCATAGCCGCTGCCGCAGGGTCTTTAATCGTGCGGAGGACCTGGAGGAACTCATAACGCATCAGCGCGAGTCGCGGCAGCGAGTCGTTCGAAAATAGCAATGCCGCCGGCTGCAGCACGAGCTCGAGCCCGGCATCCGGTGCGATAACGCGTCCGAGATCGCGCGCAATGTGCATGTCTGTGGTGTTATCAGCATCCATGGCCAGCGCGATGCGCGGACCACGCGCCGTCGCCGTTGCCAGCGAAGCGTTCGCCGGTTCATCTGTTGCAATTTGCGGTGTGATCTCTGCGCGATCTCCTTCAAGGCGGTTCATTATCGTGGTCCATAGGATCAGCAGCAGGGGCGCACATACCAATGCAAGAACGAGCCATTTGAGCCGCGGCTTCCTCGCAAGCACCAAGCTGTTGGCACCGGGCGAGGCATTCACGGGCTCAGGTAGCGGTTTATCTACGGTGATATCTGCTATTGCCGCATGCTCAAACTTGGGTATCTCCGTGACGGCGACAGGACGCGGCTCGTCAAAGCGAACGACATATGATTCATAGTTTGTAACCGAAGACAACGCGGGCGGAGGCGCGGCATGCGCGGGCGTGCCTTGCAATCGCCCCAGGACAGGTGGAGCACTGGCATCCAGGCCCGCGACCAGACCTGCATCGGCACAATGCGTGACGCTTTCCTGGCTGGTTGCCAGCGGCGCCGTTGGCGTGATTGACTGAGCAGCAGTCGACGCTAAGTGCTCGCTTGAAATCGCCTCCAATCCGGAACCCATGAGGGGAGGCACGGCCGCTGCTGCGGACGTGTGTAATAGCGCCGACGTTGTTTGCGTCCGAACTGATGACGGTCGACCCGTTGCCGGCAGTCGAAAACTGGAGTTGTCCAGGCCGGGAATGCGTGTGCGAAAGCGCTCCAGCAATGGCTGCGCCTCATCTCGCATCGAGATCAGGAAGTTGGCCGGGAGCTGAGACTTGTTTACCGCGTCTGAAAACTCATCCGCGAATTCTTCGATGCTTTCATGACCGGGCGGCGCGGTCAGGTATTGCTCGAACTCGTCAAGAATGATGAGAAAGCGCACGCCAAACTCTTTGCTCCACGCATTCAAATCATCAGCCAGAGGACGTGTTGCATGCGTCTTATCGGGCTCGACGGGTAAAGCCGCGCGGATCTGCGCTCGCAAAGCAGTCAACGGTCGATCATTCCAACGGCGAAAGAAAATTACGAGCTCTGCCGCTGGAGAATCGAGGTTGCGACGCCGGCGTTCGGGAAAGCGCGCCGCACCGGACACATGACCATTTGAAGCGAGGTGCCAGTCCTCGTCCCGACGATGCAGCAGCGGGACTACGCCTGTAAACAACAGTGTGGTTTTACCGGCACCGGCCTCGCCGTACAAGACGCTCACACGCGAAAGGCGTAACAAGCCCGCGAGCAGTTGCGCTTCGAGATCGCGCGGCGCCCAGCAGAGATCCGGCTCGGCAGTAATGGAGGCCACTTTGAGGGCACTCTCGGTTGCGGTGCACAGCACTGGTGTTGGTGCCAGCGCAACCGCGGTTCTTACAAGACCCTGTTTGGTGCAGTTGTCACAGCAGGTCACCCACGGGTAATGGAACTCGGCATGCGGTGATGCCTCCTAGGCATCGACCGATCTCGCTGCTCCCCTTCGCCGACACGCCACCCTGAGGGCTACCTCATTTAAGGCACTATGTCACAAATTATGACAAAAGCAAACCATTTGTCATCAGTACCCACCACATGATTCGGAAATTCTGCGGTGGACTGTGTCGCCATGGCAAAAACGGTCGAGGGGCCGCCTGATGTACGAGTCGCGGTCCTCCTGCCGCCACAGTTCTTTGAAATCGCAACGAAAAGACAGGCTGAGCGCCGCTGCGCCAGATGCCTAAGACGCAACAGACCTTGTGCCAAAAACGACGGCATGAGAGCTACAGCGGTCGGGTTCAGCTTGATGGAGCAAGGCTGTCCGGGCGTGTCCGCATTAGCTCCAGTCAGAGTCGCCCACTACGCGCAGATACGGTACTACTCCGCTTTGATTGCGGCCTGACGGATGATTTTGCTCCAGCGATTCGTTTCCGCCTTGATATGCGCCGAGAGCTCGGCGGGCGTGCTGCCCACGGGCTCCGACCCGCTGCTGGTCAGAAGTGACACGATCTCCGCGCTCCTCGCGACCTCGGCGAATTCCTTGTGCAGTCGCGCGATCACGTTCGGGGCGGTGCCCGCAGGTGCAAGCACGCTATACGATTGCTCGACCTCGAATCCTGGAACGCCCGACTCCTGAATCGTCGGTACGTCCGGCAGGCTCCCGACGCGGGCTCGGCTCGTCACGCCCAGCGCGCGGATCTTGCCGCTCCTGAGGTGCGGTAGTGCGGTAATGATGGCCGGGAAGCCTACTTGCACTTGTCCCGCGAGGATATCGGGGTATGCCAGTGCCATTCCTTTATATGGGACGTGGTTCATGCTCACGCCAGTGGCAGACTTGAAAAGCTCCCCGGTGAGGTGCATCAGGCTGCCGCTGCCTGCAGATGCGTAGTTCACGCGGCCCGCGTTCGCTTTGGCCCATGCGACGAGCTCGCGCACGTTGGCAGCGGGAACGCTCGTGTGGACGATCAAAACATACGGCTGGCGCGTGACTTGGGTGACAGCCGCGAAATCCTTGATCGGATCGTACCGTGCGGGGTAGAGCAGTGGGTTCACTATGAAAGCCGCGCTCGGCATGACGACGGTGTGGCCGTCAGGGGTCGCACGCGCAGTCAGCTCGATGCCGATCGTCTCCCCTGCTCCGGGGCGGTTGTCGATGATGATTGTCTGGCCCAACCTCGATGCGAGCTGGGTGCTCATGCTGCGTGCAATGATGTCGATCGCGCCGCCCGGGGCGAGCGGGACAATAATGCGGATCGGTCTCCTCGGGTAAGCCGATTCCCGCTGCGCCTGCGCGGGCACTGCAGCCGCGAGGACAAGCAGCGCTAAGGCTGTGCGCCGGATACTCATTTTGCCTCCTCCTGTGAGATGCCTTCGCGTCGCCTGTTCGAGGGCGCTTCTTCTTTTATGGAGCGTGAATGCACGCCCTGCAAAGTGAATGGTGTCGGCGTTCATATTTCGACGAGCTCAACACGAACGGGTTTTTCGTTCGCACTGAGCGTCGCACAGCGACACGGTCGAAGTGTGAACGGGGATGTTGATCGAGCGCGGCATCAGAGCAATCCTGCTCAGTCTGCTTTCATTCCCGAGAGCTTGACCACCCTGCCCCATTTGGCCGTTTCTCTGCGCATGAACTCACCAAACTCCTCCGGGCTCGTGCCCGCCACTTCCGCTCCTTCAGTCTGCAGCCTGTCGACAACATCTTTCTGCTTGAGTGCCTTCAGTATCTCTCCATTCAACCGCTCAATGATGGGCCGCGGTGTCCCCGCCGGGACGAGGATGCTGTACCACGCGCTTACTTCGAAGCCTTTCAGACCGGCTTCTGCCGCAGTCGGCACTTCAGGGTACGTCGATGCGCGCCTCGCGCTCGTCACCGCGAGCGGCTTCAGACGTTTCGATTTCACATTTCCGCCAACCGACGGAAGCGTCTGAAACGAGAGCTGCACCTGTCCTGCGATCAGATCGGTCAGCGCCGGAGCGGCGCCCTTGTACGGGATATGCACGACGTCGACTCCGGCCTCGATATTGAACAGAGCACCTGCGAGGTGGTTAGATGAGCCGACGCCAGCCGAAGAGTAGCTGAGCTTCCCGGGCTCGCGCTTCGCTAACGCGATGAGTTCCTTGAGCGAGTTAACCGGCAGCGATGGATGGACGACGACGAGTAGAGGCGCCGTGGCAATCAACGTCACCGGCGCAAGATCGCGGAGCGGATCGAACGCGAGCTTATACAGGTGGGGATTCACGCCTATGGGACCGATATTTCCCATGATCATCGTGTATCCGTCGGGTTGAGACTTCACCGCGACTTCCGTTGCAATATTGCCGTTCGCGCCGGGCCTGTTGTCCACGATGACCTGTCTGCCGAGGCCTTCGCTGAGCTTCTGCGCGAAAACGCGCCCTACGGTATCGGTACCGCCGCCTGCTGCATACGCGATGATCAAACGCACGGGCTTTACCGGATACTGCTGGGCATCCGCCGCATGCGCACAAGAAAGGGTCATCGCAACTGCAGCAGCAGCGAGCAATGCGCTCGAGGCCTTCAGCATCAGTTTCTCCTCGTAGAGCTTATTTGCGCTTGCGTGCCATGAACGCTTCCATCATGCGCTTCGGCTCATCAGTGCTGCGCGCGGCGACGCAGGCGCGGATGCCTTGCCATACGCTGTCGGTGATCGACATGCGTTGCCAGTCTCGAATCAATGCTTTCTGAAGACGGATCGCCCGGGGTCCGCCGAGAAGAATCGAGCTGACCATTTTCTCGACCGCAGCATCGAGCTCCGCGGCCGGCACGACTTTCTGCAGGAAGCCGCAGCGATAGGCCTCCTGTGCATCGATGATGTCGCCGGTATAGATCAGCTCCGCTGCTTTGCCCCAGCCGACGAGTGCCGGAAGTAAAACGGCTTCCATACCGGATGGGATCCCGACACGCACCTCTGGCATTCCGAACTTTGCTGTATCGACGCCGATGCGCATGTCACATGCGGCGGCAAGCTCGGTTCCGAAACCCAGGCACCAGCCATTGATTCGGGCGATCACGGGCACAGGAAACATCTGAATGGATTCGTTCGCCACATGCGTGAGCGTGTGCTCGACCTCAGCCTGCTCGGCATTGAGGTCTTTCATCTCTGCGATGTCCGCGCCGGCAATAAACGATTTGTCCCCTGCACCGGTAATGACGGCGACGCGCAACAGATCGTCGGCGGCGAGTTTGTTGAAGGTGTCTGCGATCGCGCGTTTGCCCGGCATTCCGAGCGTATTGCGCTTTTCCGGATTGTTGACTGTGACGTAGGCAACGCGTCCAGCTTCGCCGCGATCTTCGACGCGGTATTGAATGAGGTCAGTGCGCGGGACAGAATGCATATCGTTTCCTTCAGGACGTTGAGGCCGTCGTGCTGCTGTTCGATCGGCGGTAGTCGATGCAGCCTGGCGACGCGGGTCTTACTTTATTTTGGCGCAGGCACTGGCACGATTCTACGACAGGCGATCGCGGCGCAGATCCGCGGCTTTGCGGAGAATCTGCCATGAGATCACTGCCAGGTCGCAGATGCGGATAATGGATTAAGCTTCCGGCAGCGCCCGCGGCTTTTCATATAAACCCGGATATGTATCAACGAGGAGGTAGCTTCATGAGACTCGGTTATTTCACCATGCCGATGCACCCGCAGCATCGCAGTCCGACGGACACGCTGCAGGAAGACCGTGAGGCGATCATCCTCGCCGACAAGCTCGGTTTCCACGACGCGTTCGTGGGCGAGCACCTGACGGAGAAGACCGAGAACATCACCAGCAGCATGCTGTTTCTCGCCACGCTGATCTCCGACACGAAGAACATCAAGCTCGCCACCGGCACGAGCAATCTGTCGCAATGGCATCCGGTCATGATCGCGTCGCACGCGGCGATGTTCGATCATCTCGCAAAAGGCCGCTTCGTCTTCGGCATCAGCGCAGGCGCCCTGCGGTGCGACGCGGAAGCACTCGGCAACCTGAAAGAAGACCGCAACAAGATGTTCGTCGAATGCATCGATGTGATCCTCAAGATCTGGGAGGGTGAGTCTCCCTACGATATCGATCTGCCGAATAACCGCTACAAGGTGACGACCGCAACGCAGCGTAATCTCGAGATCGGCCGCGGTCACCTCTACAAGCCTTACCAGAAGCCGCGGCCTGAAATCGTCGGCACAGTGGTCGCGCCATTCTCCAAGGGCGTGATCGCGATGGGCGAGCGCGATTTTCATCCACTCTCGGCGAACTTTCTGCTGTCGCAATGGCTGCCCAGCCATTGGTCCAACTATTCCGAAGGCAAGCGCAAAGCCGGTCAGACAGCGGATCCGGCAGACTGGCGCGTCGCGCGCACGATATTCGTTGGCGACGATGAAAAGCTCGCGCGCCGCTATGCGCGAGACGATGCCAACAGCCCGTACCGGTTCTACTGGCAAATGCTGCACACGAAAATGACGCTCGGCGGTCGCCAGGGTGTGTTCAAGACCAGCCAGTCTCAGCCCGATTCCGAGGTAACGGAAGACTACATCCTCGATCGGCTCGTCATTCACGGCACCGTGAACAAGGTGGTCGACGAAATTCTCAAGCTGCGCGAAGAAGCGGGCGAGTTCGGCGAGCTGGTCTATGCAGGAATGGATTGGGTCGATCCCAGGCTCGCGAAGCGCTCGATGGAATTGATGGCGAATGAAGTCATGCCGCGGGTCAACCAGGCGATCGGCACCACGAGCAGCAGAACGACTGCTGCCGTAGGCCGCTGACCGTTCAATTGAACCCAGTCGATATCACGGAGGACAGCTATGAAACACGGATTCGTTCAGACAAAGCACGGACGCCTGCACTACCTCGAAGCGGGCAAGGGTCCGACGCTCGTGCTGCTGCACAGTAACGGCGCTTCGGCCTTCCAATACGAACAGGTGCTGCCCGGTTTTGCTGAACGCTCGCGCGTGCTCGCGCTGGACATGCCGGGTCACGGGGACTCCGACCCGATTACTCGCCATTACTCGATCGAAGCCTATGCAGAGGCGGTCGTGTCGTTCCTGGATGCATTGAAGATCGAGCGCGCAGCAGTCGCTGGCGATTCGGTCGGCGGCTCGATCTGCATTGCGCTCGCGCGCGATCACGCGGAACGCACGCAGCCGGTCATCATTTCTGAAACGCCGCTGCGCTCCGATGAAGAATGGGAAAAGACGTGGCCGCGCATCGAAGCGACGTACAGCCAGCCGACGCAGGGCATGGATGAATTGAAGCCGCGTTTTCGCGCGGCCACGCCCGAGCTGCTCAAGCGCTGGAACACCGACCGCAATAAGGCCAGCGCCTGGACGATGGTGGATGTCATGTGGGCAATGCGCGAATTCGACGCCGTCGGCGCGTTGCGCGCGCGCAAAGGTCGGGCTGCGGTGATCATCGGCGCGAAAGGAAACGTCGTGTCCAACCGTACGCCGTACGACGACAGCGTGGGGAAAGAGCTCGTCGCGGTGCTGCCCGATTGCGGACACTTCCCGATGATCGATGACCCTGCGCTGTTCGTGAAGGAAGTGAACCGTCTGCTCGCCGCTGCCGCTAAGTAGCAGAGAGCAGGAACGCCATGAGACGAGCGGCGTCATTCGCGAGCCTGATGCTCGCTTTTTCCGCCATGGCGGATGCCGTACAGGAAACCACTTCCACCGGCTCGGGACACGCCTTTCCGTCACGGCCCGTGCGGATGATTGTTTCCAACACGCCCGGCTCCGCGCCGGACGTTGTCGGCCGCCTGGTGGGCGCGAAGCTCACGGAAGCGTGGGGACAGCAGATCGTCATAGACAACAGACCGGGAGCGACCGGACTTATCGCGGCGGAAACGCTCGCGCGGGCGGCGCCTGATGGTTACACGCTGTGGTTGAACACGATGACCCAGCTGATCAGCACGTTGCAGTACCAGCGCCACATGCTCGCGAAAGAGTTCGCACCCGTGAGCCTGGTCGCTTCGACGCCGTTCGTGATCGTCGTCCCCGCCTCTTTGCCCGTGAAGTCTCTTGCGGAATGGATCGCCTACGCGAAAGCAAGACCGGGACAGCTCATCTACGGATCCGGGGGCCAGTGGGGCTCCTCGCATCTGTGCATGGAGGCGCTCACCTCGATGGCAGGCATCAATCTTGTGCACGTGCCCTACAAGGGAAGCACCATCGTGCTCAGCGATATCGTCGCAGGCCGGATTCATGCTTACTGCCCGGCGGCGCCGTCACTGCCTGCGTTCGCGCAAACCGGGAAGGTGCGTACGCTTGGCGTCACATATCAGAAACCGACACCGCTCGCTCCCGGCGTGCCACCGGTCGCCGATACGCTGCCCGGTTTCGAGCTCCTGGGTTGGTACGGACTACAGGCGCCTTTGCACACGCCGAGCCACATCGTCTCGAGAATCAACCTGGACCTGGTGAAGGCGCTCAAGAGCCCGGAGCTACAGGAGCGTCTATTCGCCGTAGGTGCCGAAGCCGTGGGTTCCACGCCTGCAGAATTCGGAACCTTCCTGCAGAAGGAAACCGAGCGCTGGGCCAAAGTACTGCGGCAGGGCGGCACGATTCCGGCGGCAGGGACCAAGCCCGACCGCGAATGAACGACTGCCGTAAGACCGCAACGAACAATCCTCGGAAGCTTTCGGGCGCGCCGTAAACGAGTTCACGTCTTTCGTCCAGGTCCTCGCGCGTCACACGACCATGCGCTTGCGCAGATCGGCGATCTGGTCGTCGCTGTAACCCAGCTCGTTCAGGATTTCGCCCGTGTGCTGGCCGATGTCGGGGGTCGGTGTCCGCATCTCGCTCGGCGTGCGCGAGAGCACGAACGGCTGGTTCACGACGGCGCTGTCGCCGAGCTGCGGGTGTTTGATCGGCGCCGCCATCCCGAGGTGCTTCACCTGCGGATCGTCGAACACTTCGTTCATCTTGTAGATGGGCCCCGAAGCGACGCTGGCTTTTTCCAGGATTTCGGTCCACGCCTTCGACGACTTCGTCTTCGTGTATCGGGACA
>JAQGNH010000335.1 GCA_028291945.1 Betaproteobacteria bacterium | reverse complement strand
TGGCGGCAGCGGCAAGGCCGATCGTTCCTGCCGCGCCCACGCGGTTCTCGACCACCACCTGCACGCGCCACATTTCCGAGAGCTTCTGCGCGAGCAGCCGCGAGATGAGATCGGTGCTGCCGCCCGGCGGCAGTGGAACGATCCAGCGCACCGGCTTAACGGGAAAGCCTTGCGCTACCACGGCGCACGACACACTACAAAGCAGCGTCGCGAGAAGAACGCGTGTGAGATGCATCCGGAGTGACTCCGTCGGAGAGGAGAGCGGCGCGGCTATTATAGGGTTCACCGCGCAGACGGATTGCGCGGCGGCCGTGCGTTAACCTCGGGATCGATCCATTTCGTTTGGTACGACCCTAAGTGGATCGACGCAACATCAGCCCCAAGCTCGCAGGTCGGAGCAGCGAGGCGGTCGCCGAATCGCAGCATTCGGCACGGCCGCGCAAAGCCGCTACTCGCCGGCGTTGAACTCTATTCGCGCAAGGCCGGAGGCGTTAGGCGTGGACCGGGTCTTGTTTGCGCTTGGCGCCCTGTTCGCGTTCCTCGGTGTGACAGCATGTGCTTTCGATGCACACGCACTGAAATCCCGCCTCACGCCGGACATGCTCGCAGTCTTCGAAGTCTCAAGACAGGTTTCGAGGTAGCGGCCTAAATCGACGAGGTATGCATATGAAGAGGAGAAATGCGGAATGGATAATCAGAACATACTAGAAAGCCATGTCTAACTACAACTACGATTCGCGCTCCGTTTGCGCCGAGTGCTTTTCGGATGAGGGGATCAAGAACTTCATTGAAGGAGCTGCGGAGAGCAATGAATGTTCGTTCTGCGGAATGGTGTCGAACGAGCCAATCGCCGCGCGGTTCAAATCCGTGGCGACACACATCAACGACAGCCTGTATCAGGAATACGACGACGCGGCGAACTGCATGTCCTACGTCAGCGCGGAGGGCGGATACCTGGGAGAGACCTGGCCAACGTATGAGCTTCTCGTGGACGTCATCGCTCTAGAGTTGCCCAGAGACGAGGACGATTCGTTGTTCAACGCGCTGGTTCACAGGCTAGACGACAACGCCTGGTGCCAGCGCAACCCGTACAGCCTTACCTATGCCCAGGAAACGGAATTTGGCTGGAAGCACTTCTGCCATGTCGTCAAGCATCAGCGTCGCTATTTCTTCCGGGATGGTGATCAGCGCGACAGCGAAATCCTTTCTCCAGGGGAGCTTCTCGAAACGATACTCAACTACGCTCTTAGAATCGGCTTGATCGTCGGTATCAAGCGAGGCGCTTTGAAAGTCGTTAGGGCGCGACCGCAGCGTGAAGGGGAGAAATTCGAGGCGGCACTGGACCTCGGGCCTCCGCCTCTCGAGAAGGCCACGCAGTCGAACAGGATGAGCCCGGCCGGTGTGGTGATGTTCTATGGCAGCGACCAAGTGCAGACAGCGCTTCGCGAGACCGCCCAGACCCTCGGGTCTGGTACCTATGCTCTGGGGGAGTTCTTCAACGCGCGCGAGATAGTTATTCTCGACCTGGCGAATCTGCCCGGCATTCCAAGTTTGTTCCAGGAGATTCCTGATAGCATGGAATACAACCCACGCCCGGTCTTGCAGTTTCTGCATCACGTGTCATGGGAAATTTCACAACCGGTAGAGAGAGACGGCCGGGAGCACATCGAATACGTACCCTCGCAGGTCGTGACGGAGTTCGTCCGTTCCAGCAGCGGCGAAGCCGGCAGAATCGACGGCATCCGGTATCCCAGCGCCGTGCCTCCGGGCTTGGCTTCCTATGTGCTCTTCGCCGATCAGGACAACGTGGCGGTTCCAGACGACAAGCGGCCATCGGTCAGAGGTGACGATCGCTGGTTAGAGTTGGTGGCCCGCTCAGAGCGTCAAGTTACTACCGAGGATCTCCGGTTGGCGGGACGAAACGGGCAAACCTGTGATTGACTTCAGGGACTGATTCTTCAGCCTGTTGCCCGTTAGAGCAGCAAAGGGTTACTTGAGGATCGAGGGGGTGGAATGCGATTTGGCCGATCAGGCGAGCCGTGCCGCCGAGCGGGCGGTGATGCCATTACCAACGTCATATTGCTGGGCCGGTCGATCCATATCACCATTGCTACGTGAAGATCTCACCGTTCGCTTTGGCGAATTGCGATGCGCCGCCGAGAGCCTGTACGCCCCATCTCGCAGCTTATTGTCCTCCTAGGAGACCGATGTGCGAATTACGCGCGTCGTCGCTAAGAACTTCAAAGTCCTCCGCGACGTAAACCTCACCCTCAACAAGGGGCTAACAATTCTTGTTGGCGATAACGAGACGGGCAAATCCACGCTGCTGGAAGCGATTCACCTCGTGCTTACCGGGCTGCTCTACGGTCGGCTAATCGCCAACGAACTAGCGCCGTATCTCTTCAATTCTCAAACTGTCGGCGAATACCTGACCAAACTTGGCGAAGGCCAGTTTCAGCCACCCCCGTACATTCTGATCGAAGCCTACTTCGAAGACCATCCGGACCTCGCAAAGCATCGTGGGATTAACAACAGTCTAAAACTGGATGTCCCCGGCGTCTCCATGAAGATCGAACTCAACGAGGATTACCTACCCAACTTCCGCGAGTATATGGCCGACCCTCTCAGGGTGGATGCCATCCCCACTGAGTATTACTCCGTACGCTGGTTTTCATTTGCACATAACCCTGTGACCCAGCGAAGCGTTCCCGTTAAGTCGACAATCATCGACACCTATTCGACAAGGACATTCTCGGGTGCTGATCGCTACATAGCTGGCATAGTCGAAGCAGCCCTCTCAGCAAAAGAGCAGGCCGACTTATCGCTTGCCTATAGGGAGCTTCGCTCCGGCTTCTCGAAACAACCGCAAATGGAAGCACTCAATAAGCACTTCGCCGCCCAGAAAGATATTTCCGATAAGAAGCTGTCGGTTTCGCTGGACATGTCTGCCCGATCAGGATGGGAGTCGAATCTGATGCCCTTCTTGGACAGCATCCCGTTCACCAATGCCGGCAAGGGAGAGCAGAGTTCCGCCAAGCTTCGGCTGGCCGTGCAATCCTACGCCGACGCGCACATCGTCCTGGTCGAAGAGCCGGAGAATCACCTCTCGTACTCGAATATGCATCGCCTGGTCAGCAAGGTCGCGGAGGTTGCGGCCACCCAGCAGCTGGTCATCGCCACGCACAGCAGTTTCGTGCTCAATAAGCTGGGCGTCGAGAACGTCATCCTCTTCTGCGGCAACAATCATCTCACGCTCGAACAACTGCCGCCGGACACCTACAACTATTTCATGAAGCTGCCCGGGCACGATACCCTGCGCCTGATCCTGGCAACAAAGGCAATTCTCGTAGAAGGACCGTCCGACGAACTCATTGTCCAGCGCGCCTTCGCGGATTCCAACGATGGAAAATCCCCCCTGGAAATGGGCGTCGACGTTATCTCGGTGAAATCGCTGTCTTTCAAGCGATTCCTCGACATTGCCAAAGCACTCAAGATCAGCGCCCGCGTCGTAACGGACAACGACGGTAGTGTCGAAAAACTGAAGAAGCGCTATGAAGGCTATATCGAATACATCTGCTATGACGAGGATGAGTGCTGCAAGACGCTGGAACCACAACTGCTTAAGGCCAACTCACGGCAGACCCTAAACGCCGTCTTCGGTACAATATTCACGGACCACGCTGACCTGCTGGAATTCATGTCGCTGAACAAGACGGATTGCGCGCTCAAAATATTCTCTAGCCAGCAGCGCATCACGTATCCTGCCTACATACTGGATGCCATCAAAAAATAGCATTCGCCTTGCCGCGGGTGGCGCCGGCAAGACGACGGCAATGGTCCGCGAGGCCGGCGCGGCCAGCCAGAACGCCATCGCCATCCTTACCTATACCAACAACAACTACGACGAGATCGTCCGTATTTTCTACCGCGAGTTCGGCTCGATCCCGAGCCATGTGAGCGTCTACACCTGGTATACATTTCTCTTACGCGAGTGCATCCGGCCCTACCAGCCATGCTTCTACGACGCCTCTCGCATCGAGAGCATTTTCTTTCTCACTGGCCGTTCGCTCAATTGGGCATCCAAGGCAAATGTGGAGCGCTACTACATCTGCCATGGGCGTTACATTTATTCGGACAAAGCGGCTGAGTTTGCGCTGGAATGCGCACAGCGATCCGATGGCAGGTGGATTAGGCGGCTAAACGACATGTTCGACCATATCTATGTGGACGAAGTCCAAGACCTCGCCGGCTACGATCTTGACCTGATCGATCGCCTGATGCGGTCAAACATACTCGTCACCTTGATCGGTGACGTTCGGCAAGCCACGTATTCCACCAACCAGTCGCCTAGGAACAGCCAGTATCGCGGGCCGGCAATACGCAATCTATTCCTTCAGTGGAAGCAAGCCGGGCAGTGCCACGTCGATGAGTGCGCAGAGAGCCATCGCTGCAACCAAACCGTATGCGACCTTGCCGACTCGCTCTATCCCGACATGCCCCGCACAACCTCAAAGAACCTTACTGTCACTGGTCACGATGGGTTGTTCATGGTGCCCCGATTACTGGTGAGCGATTATGTCCGCCTCTACACTCCGGCCGTCCTGCGTTACGACTTAAAGACTAAGTGCGGCGAATATGTCCCGATGAATTTTGGGGATTCGAAGGGAAAGACATTTGATCGAGTGCTCATTTTCCCGAACGGCCCCATCAAGAGTTACTTTAGCTCTGGCGATATCCGAAAGATCACTTCGCCCGCGAAATACTACGTAGCATTCACGCGCGCACGCTTCAGCCTCGCGTTTGCCTACGAGGGCGCCTGCAAAGTTCCGTATGTGTCTCAGTACTCATGGCCTGCCGAGAAACCACGCCCTGAGGCGGCAAGCTAGCCGATTAACGTTTTCAGTCTGCCCTCAACAGCGTGCGCTAACTCTTCCAGGCCCTCCTTGTTTGGCAGATAGGTCAAGTAGTGGCACCCTACTACGCGTGATTGACCGCGTGCCACCCCGACGATAGAGTCGAAAACAACGGAACCACAAGAATTCCATTTTCCCGATGATGCTGTCGTGCGGTTTCTCGACAGTCAGTACCCGCCATAGCAGGGATAACACCGGCCAAAGAAACTGAGGGAGACGATGACAAACCTCGATCGCTGCTACAACATCTTTGATCTGCGCGAGGCTGCGCAGCGCCGCCTGCCCAAAGGAATCTTCGAGTACGTCGACAAGGGCACTGAGGATGGCATTTCGCTCGAGGAAAACCGGGCGGCGTTTCAGCGCATCAAACTGCGCACGCGCTTTCTCAACGATTGGTCGAAGCGCGACCTCGGCACCGAGATCTTCGGCAAGCGCATCAACCTGCCGTTCGGGATCGCACCTACGGGCAGCGCCGGACTGATGTGGTATCGAGGCGAGGTGGAGCTGGCGAGGGCCGCTGCCGCCGCGGGCATTCCTTTTACGCTGGCCATGGGTGCGCTGACCTCCATGGAAGAAGTCACCAGGGCAGTGCCCGATGTACGCAAGTGGTTCCAACTCTACCCGTGGGCCGACGAGGAGGGCTCCTACGAAATGGTCACGCGTGCGCGCGACCTAGGTTGGGAAGCGCTGGTCGTTACGATCGACGCCGCGCCGGGCCGTGGGCGCGAGCACAACGAGCGCAACGGCTACTCCTTTCCGTTCCGGCCCAATGTGACGGCAGCGGTGGACATGACGATGCATCCGGGCTGGATGTGGCGCGTGATGCGCAAGTACCTCATGAACGAGGGCATGCCCACGAACGCCAACTTTCCCGAGCGCTATCGCCATACCGTCCTCGACGGCAAGACGCGCACGCGTCCCAAGCCTTTCCAGGCGATGACGTGGGAACACATCCGGAAATTCCGCGACTTCTGGCCGCGCAAGCTCATCGTCAAGAGCATTCTGAGCGGCGATCAGGCGAGGGCCGCCGTCGATGCGGGCGCCGATGGCGTGGTCGTGTCGAATCACGGCGGACGCGCCTTCGATAGCGCCATAGCGACGATAGACATCCTTCCGGAGATCGTGGAGGCGGTCGGCGACCGCTGTACTGTCATACTCGACAGCGGCATCCGCCGCGGCAGCGACATCGTGAAAGCGTTGGCGCTCGGTGCGAAGATGGTGCTGGTCGGCAGGGCGACGCTGTACGGCACGGCATGCGGCGGGCAGGCGGGCGCTGCAAGGGCGATCAAGATACTCTCGGACGAAATGGAGCGGACCTTCGGCTACGTGGGCGCGCGGCAGATTTCCGAGATCGGTCCGCACATCTTCGCGCATCGCGATCCGGTGATGTCGGTGGTCCCTGTCAAATCAAGAGAATACGCATGAAAATCACGCCGGCCGCGGAACGAACCCGATGCCAAGGTGTGTTCGTGAACAACTTTCTATTGTCAGGAGGCCCGGTATGCGCGTGCTGAAGATCGACGATCTGCCGGAAAAACCGATGGACACGGCAACAGCAATAGACGGCTGGACAGGTGGCGCGGTGAAGCGAACGCGGCAGGAGCTCATCACCGACGGCCAGTCCGACAACTTCCGCTGCAACGTGGTGAATTTCAGCGCCGGCGCGACGACCGGCTGGCACGCGCACGACTCGGATCAGATCCTCGTCGTCATCGCGGGCCGGGGAATCGTCGCCAATGAAACCGAGCAGCGCGAGATCACCGTCGGCGACGTGGTGCACATCAAGGCGGGAGAGCGCCACTGGCACGGCGCGAAGGCGGAGACAACGCTGTCGCACATTACGGTGACGGTCTCCGGCGCGACATCGAAGCACTAGGTTGACGGGCACGCCGTCGATCGCCCATGGAATCGCAGGCCTCGCGCTCGCCGTGCTCGGCTGGGGCCTCACCTGGCCGATCAACAAGGTGCTGCTCGCCGACATCTCGCCGTTCTGGCTGTCGGCATTCCGCGCGGCCATCGCGTCGGTCGTCCTGTTCTCCATAGCCGTTGCGAGCCGCCGGCTCATCCTGCCGGCACGGCACGACATGCCGATCGTCGTGAGTATCGCGCTGCTGCACATGGTGGGGTTTTCCGTGCTGGCCGCGATCGGGCTCTCGCTTGTGCCGGTGGGGCGCTCGGTGGTGCTCGCCTACACGACGCCGCTGTGGGTGATGCCGGCGGCGGCGATCTTTCTCGGGGAGCGGCTCACGGCGCAGCGGCTCGTGGGCGTCGCCCTCGGGTTGCTGGGGCTCATGGTGCTTTTCAATCCGTTCGCGTTCGACTGGAGCGATCGAAGCTCGATCGGCGGTCACGCGGCGCTCCTCGTCGCGGCGCTGTTGTGGGCGTCGAACATCGTCCACGTCCGCGGTCACCGATGGCAGGCGACGCCGTTTCAGCTCGTGCCGTGGGAAATGCTGCTCGCGACCGCCGTCCTCGTCGTCATCGCCGTCCTTTCCGGCGCGACGCTCGCGATCGAGTGGAACGCGAAGATCGTCGTGCTGCTGCTGGCAAGCAGCATCCTCGGCCAGGCACTGCCGCAGTGGGCGGTGGTGGTAGCGGGAAGAGGGCTCTCAGCCGGGACGGTGTCGCTGGGGTTGCTCGCCTCGCCGATCATCGGCATTGTTGTCGCGGCCGCGGCATTGGGCGAGCCGCTGGATCTCTACGTCTGGCTCGCGGTGTTGATGGTCATCGGCGGGGTGGCGCTGGGGACTACCGGGTCTTCATTGCGCCGCTAGGCTCAGCAGTACTTCGTCGCCTGCAGCCACCCGCGTGACTGCCGGTCCGTATGCGAGGATCGTCAAGAGCGAGGCAGATATCAGCCGTCTCCTTGCGGCGGGCTTCGTCTATCAGCCGGACGATTGCGGTTATGAGCGATAGTGACAAATCAAGGTTGTCGCTCTCGTTGGCGTTCGTGTCAAACTGTCTCCAGCCGCTGCACGACGATATTTCCGAAGGATCTAAGTAAGGGAGAAGCAACCATGCCACTAGCCACGGTACGCGGTGCAGCAATCCATTACCTTGTCGTCGGCGAGAAGGGGCCGTGGGTATCGTTGTCGCCCGGCGGCCGCCGCCCGCTGGAGGCAGTACAGCCGCTCGGCGCCAGCATCGCACAAGCGGGCTACCAGGTGCTGCTGCACGACCGGCGTAACTGTGGCGCCTCCGACGTCGTCATCGACGGCGACGAATCCGAATACGACATCTGGGCTGACGATCTGCACGCGCTGATGAGCGAGCTGCGCGCGCTGCCTGCCCACATCGGCGGCGCATCGTCCGGCTGCCGCATGTCGATACTTTTCGCGTTGCGTCACCCAGAAGCGGTGCGCTCGCTCCTGCTGTGGCGCGTCACCGGAGGACGCGTCGCGGCCGAACACCTCGCGCGTCAGTACTACACCGACTTCATCGAGCTTGCCGAGCGCGGTGGCATGGCGGCGGTGTGCGATTCGGAGCACTTCCGCGAGCGCATAGCCGAGCGGCCCGAGAACCGCGCGCGGCTGATGGCGATGGATACACGGCGCTTCATCTCGGTCATGTCGCACTGGCGCGAATATTTCATCGCCGGCGCGGACCAGCCGGTGATCGGCGCGTCGGAAGCCGAGTTGCGCTCGATCCGGGTTCCGGCCTGCATCGTCCCCGGCAACGACCGGATCCACGCGCGCCGCGCCGGCGAGAACGTCGGCGGGCTCATGCCGGGCGGGGAGGTGCACGACATCATGCCGCCCGGCCCGGACCTCGACGAGATTCCGTTCGCCGAGTGGGAGCGGCGCGAAGGTCAGTTGGCAGAGGTGTTCCTGGATTTTTTGAAACGCGCCGACGCGACGACTCAAAGAACGGCCGCCTGACGAAGCAGGGTGGGCGGCGCGCGCGACACTGCGGCTGACGGGTTAGCAGCGTGTCGGACTTTTTATCTGACACGCTACAAGAATTGGGGGAAGGGAGGTTACGGAGGGAAACCGTGGAAGGTTTCCCTCTGTTCGTGGGCGGCGGGACCCGAGCCGGAGGCGAGCGCCGCCCTTACGCCTTGACCTGATCGCTCAGCCAGTCGATGGCGGCCTGCACGCCGCCTTTGCCGTGCGGGATGCCGAGCGCGCCCAACGCCATTTCGACGACGCTGAGCGTCCCGAGGATCATCGGTGCATTGACGTGGCCCATGTGGGCGATGCGGAAGGCCTTGCCGGTGAGATCGCCGATGCCGTGCCCCAGGATCACGCCGCAGTTCTTGTCGCAATACGCGCGGAGCTGCTGCGGGTCGTGGCTATTCAACAGCACCGCCGTCACGGTGTCGGAGCGCTCGCTGGGCTCGATGATGTTGAAGCCGATCGCCTCGCGCTGCGACCACACGCCGACCGCACGGCGCACCGCCTCGGCAAGCAGCCAGTGGCGGCGGAACGCGTTCTCCAGGCCTTCGGCGAACAACATGTCGAGCGCCTGGCGCAGGCCGAACAGCAGATGCTCGGGCGGCGTGCCGCAGTATTTCTGGTAGTGAACGTCGCCCTCGCGGTCGGTCCAGTCCCAGTAAGGCGTGCGCAGGCCTGCCGTCTTGTGGATCTCGCGCGCCCGCGCGTTGGCGGCGACGAAGCCCAGGCCCGGCGGCGTCATCATGCCTTTCTGCGAGCCCGACATGGCGACGTCGACGCCCCAGGCGTCCATATCGAACGGCATGCAGCCCAGGGAAGCGACCGCATCGACCATCAGCAGCGCATCGTGCTTAGCCGCGCGTATCGCCTGGCCGATCGCCGGAATGTCGTTGACCACGCCCGTCGCGGTGTCGATCTGCGCCACCATGATGGCCTTGATCGTCGCGCCCCTGTCCGCCTTCAGCCGCGCTTCGACCTCGGAGGGCCGCACGGCGCGGCGGATGTCACCTTTCAGGATCTCGACCTCGACTCCCAGGCGGCGCGCGTGCTCGCCCCAGTTGATGGCGAAGCGGCCGCTCTCCAGCACGAGGATCTTGTCACCCTTGCTCAGGACGTTGGTGACCACGGCCTCCCAGACTCCGTGTCCGTTCGCGATGTAGATGTAGGCGCGGCCCGTGGTGTTGAACACACGGGCGACGTCGCGCAGCAGGCTGTCGGTCAGGGCGAGCAGGGGCCCGGAATAAATGTCCACCGCCGGCCGGTGCATCGCCTGCAGCACCTCGTCCGGCACCGTCGTCGGTCCCGGAATGGCCAAGAATTCACGACCCGCTCGCACGCTCATCGTTCGTTTCCTTTCGCTCGCCGAGCGCTACTTCTTGTTGAAGCGGAAATTCGTGAGGTCATAGTCGTGCATCACGTAGGTCTTCGTCTCGACGCGCATCTTGTTCGCATGTTTTGCCTGTGTTTCACCGCCGGCGGCAATGAAGTCGTCGTAGCCGATGATCTCGGCCCGGATGAATCCTCTCTGGATGTCAGTGTGGATTGCGCCACCCGCTTCCTGCGCCGTGGCGCCCTTGCGGATCAACCAGGCGCGGTTCTCCGAGCCGCCGACCGTGAGAAAACCGATATAGCCACTCGCTTCCACCACGCGGACCAGAAAATTGTCGAACGCAGCAATGTCCGCCGCTTCGGCTACCACCATTGGTTTTGCCGTTACAAACGCGTGTGACTCGATGAGGTGCAATTCTTCCGGCGTCAATCCGGCTTCGGCAACGACCCCTTCGCCCTCGAGACGCGCTTTGATTCTTTCGAGCACCGCCTTTTCCGTCGCGGGCGGATTGCGCTCGAGCCGCGTTTCCGCAAATTCCAGGTCCTTCACGATCAGGTCGAATCGGCCCTCCGGCGAGGCAACCAACGCATCCGCCGTCGAAGCCTCCTCTTCGCCGACGACATCGACCGACGCGTAAGTTTTAGTGTCCGCCTTGACGAGCTTGTCGGCCTGATCGAGACGCGAGTCTCTGACCTTGTGCTTTCCGAGCGGGACGCCTGTGACACCGACTAGAGCGACTTTCATGGCGTACTACTCCTTTTGCGAATTTCAGAGGTACGAACGCAGCGAGCCTGAAGGAGGGAAGGTTACGGAGGGGAACCATCGGTTCCTCTCTGTTCGTCTACCGGCCGAGGCGGCTGCCGAATGGCAGCGAGGCCCGAGCCTTCAGGCGAGCGGCGCGACTATTCTCCGCGCAGGATCGAGTCCGCGGCCTTCTCCGCGATCATGATGACGGGCGCATTGGTGTTGCCGGAAGTGACCGCCGGCATGACGGACGCGTCGATCACGCGCAGGTTCTGCATGCCGTGCACGCGCAGCTTCTGGTCGACAACGGCCGCCGGATCGCTGCCCATCTTGCAAGTGCCCACCGGATGGTAGACGGTGAATCCTTTGTTGCGCACGAAGTCGATGATCTGGTCGTCGCTCGCACAAGCGGGGCCGGGATCGCGCTCACACTTTGCCCAGCGCGACAACGCCGGCGTCGCCGCGAGCGTGCGGATCAGCTTGACGCCGTCGAGCATGGTGGCGACGTCCGACTCGCGCTCGAGGAAATTCGGCTGGATGGCCGGCGCGGCGCTCGGATCGGCCGATTTGATCTCGACCGTGCCGCGCGATTCGGGCCGCAGCTTGCAGACGGACATGGTGAATCCGGAGAATTTGTGCAGGCTCGGGTCGGTGCGGTCCGTGCTGTAGGGAAAGAAGTGGAACTGCACGTCCGGTCGCGTGAGCTCCGATTGCGTGCGGGCGAATCCGCCGGCAAGGCCGGCGTACCACGACAGCGGCCCGCTGCGATTGAGCGCGAACCTGAGCCCGAGCATCG
>JAQGNH010000332.1 GCA_028291945.1 Betaproteobacteria bacterium | reverse complement strand
CCCGGTTCGCTGCAGAGGAAATCGGACCGGACGGCCTTGCAGCGTGAAGACGAGAACGCTAACGCCGATGCGCAGAAGTGGGCAGCGGACACTGACTCCGGAAGAATGGCCGCAGAGTCTACAGATGCGGAAAAGGTTTACAGGGACCAGCGGGCCATCAGGGGCCAGGAGAACGCGATCACCGCAGATCGCGGAAAACTGAAAGCCGATCAGAAGAACTAGGGAACGTGCGATCGAGCTTCTATCGTCATGCTGATCAGAGCGTCCTAGGACTGCCGAATATGACGACCAAGCTTTTTCTGTGCGCGCTCGCGTGTCTTTTTGTATTGGATCTGGAAGGCTGCACCCCAAGCGAATCCGCCGGCGCGCCTGATCGGGACCACGTCGATGCGCCGTGGGATACCCCGCAATCGGGCCCGCATGCCAACGCCTCACGTTGAGCCAAGGGAATATCGACATGACACTTCGCAACGCGTCCCTTGCCTGGCTGCTTTGCGCGGCATTTGCCTTCAATGCGACTGCCCAGGACGCGACTGTGTTGACTCTCACTCGCGAGCATGTCGGTAATGATTGCGTGGTAGGTCCGGTGACGAGCGAGCGCGACGTTTTAGCCTGGGCGGTGGAAAGGCCGTGGAAGGGAAACAACACGGTATGGGGAAGACTGCTGCCGGGGACTTATCCCGCAAGCGCGATCTACCGCAAAGGCACCGGCATCGCGCTCACCGTCAGCGATCTGCCCGACCAGCCCGCGTCGGTGCTGGTATTGGGCGCGCGCACGGAGAACGGCGCAGGGCGCATTGCCATCGGTCTCGAAGTCGTCGGCAACTGCCAGGTGGAATCACGCAAGGGCTATCCGGCCGTGGCCGAGCGATTGGCACAACGCATGTTCGGCACCAAGAACCCGGCCGACGGGCAGTCGACCAAGCTGCAGGTGCGGGTGGTGGATCGTTGATGGAAAAAAGCATCAGTTATCGATCTGGTATGTCCTCGCCGCGTTCCTGGTGATCGCAAGCCTGCAGGATTACATGGCGCCGGGGCGCGTCAACAACCTGCCGTACAGCGACTTCAAGACGCTGCTGCAGGGGGGAAAGCTGGCCGACATTGCGCTCGGTGAGACGGTGATCACGGGAACGGTGATCGACGAAGACATCCCGAAGGCGGTCTCGCAGGCGACCGTAGAGCGCTTGAGCAAGCTCGCAAAAGGCCGCCATCCCTTTACGGTAGTGCGCGTGAACGACCCCGGCCTCGTGCATGACCTAGAATCGGCGAAGGTGAGCTTCGAAGGCCAGCTTCAGAACAGGTGGCTTCCGACCCTGCTCTCGTGGATTCTGCCGGCGCTGATCTTCTTCGCGGTCTGGAGCTTTTTAGCAAAGCGGATGGCCAACCAACAGGGCCTGGGCGGCATGGGCGGATTCATGTCGATAGGCAAGAGCAAAGCCAAGGTATACATGGAGACCGACACCAAGGTGACGTTCGCGGACGTCGCAGGGGTCGACGAGGCCAAGGAAGAGCTGCAGGAAGTCATCGGCTTCCTCAAGGACCCCGTACGATATGGCCGGCTTGGCGGCCGTGTGCCCAAAGGCGTTCTTCTCATTGGGCCGCCAGGCACCGGCAAAACCCTGCTCGCACGCGCTGTCGCGGGTGAAGCGGGGGTTCCGTTTTTCTCGATCAATGGGTCGGAGTTCGTGGAGATGTTCGTGGGTATCGGGGCCGCACGTGTGCGGGATCTCTTCGAACAGGCACGCAAGAAAGCACCGGCAATCATTTTCATCGACGAGCTCGATGCGCTCGGGCGCGCGCGCGGCGCCTCTGCGTTTGGCGGACACGACGAGAAGGAGCAGACGCTGAATCAGCTCCTCTCCGAAATGGATGGCTTCGATCCGGGTGCGGGACTCGTGCTCCTTGCGGCGACCAACCGGCCCGAGGTTCTCGATCCGGCGCTGCTGCGCGCAGGCCGGTTCGACCGCCAGGTGCTGGTCGATCGGCCGGACCGCAAAGGCCGCATCGAGATACTCAACGTGCACCTGAAGAAGGTGCGGCTCGGGCCGGACGCCGATACCGAACAAATAGCGGCGCTGACGCCGGGCTTCAGCGGTGCGGACCTCGCAAACCTGGTAAACGAGGCCGCTTTAATGGCGACGCGCCGCGGCGCCGAAGCCGTGAGCCTCGAAGACTTCACCGCCGCGGTGGAACGGATGGTCGCCGGTCTCGAGAAGAGAAACCGGTTGTTGAACCCGCTCGAGCGCAGAGTCGTCGCCTATCACGAGATGGGCCATGCCCTCGTGGCGCTCTCGCTGCCCGGCGTAGACACCGTGCACAAGATATCGATCATCCCACGCGGCATAGGGGCGCTTGGCTACACCATACAAAGACCGACCGAGGACCGGTTCCTCATGACGCGAGAGGAGCTCGAAAACAAAATGGCCGTGCTGCTGGGCGGTCGCGCTTCGGAGCGCATCGTCTTTGGCCATCTTTCGACCGGGGCAGCGGACGATCTCGTCAAAGTGACCGATATCGCGCGCAGCATGGTGATGCGCTACGGAATGGAAGAAAAGCTCGGGCATGTCGCGTATGAATCCGAAAGCCCGCGTTTTCTCGATGTGCCGGAGGCCATCCCGCGCGGACGGCAGTTCAGCGAGGAAGTGGCGCGTGAGATCGATCGTGCGGTGAAAGCGAACATCGATGAAGCTTTCCGCAAGGCGCACCGTGTGCTCTCTCAGAACCGTGGTGTTCTCGATCTCGGCGCCGAGCGACTGCTGCAAAAGGAAACGCTCAACGAAGACGAGTTGAAGGCGCTTGCAAACGAAGTCCATCGCGTCGAGGGGAGCGGGCCTCGCGCTGTATCTGAAAGCCGCGCGGTCGGGTAGCAGCGATTATCGAGCAGCTCATCTCATCGACGCCTTGTCGTCATCCGGTCGGATCGCCGACGCGCACGAGCGTCGGTGACTCATAGGCATACGGCGGAATCACGAGATTGGTGGGTGCCGGCACGTTCTTGAAGACGCGGCCGGCAAGGTCGAACTTCGAGCCATGGCACGGACAGTAGAAGCCCCCGGGCCAATCGTTGCCGAGCCAGGCGGTACCGGGGTCGCCTACCCTCTCCAGGTTAGGTGTGCAGCCGAGATGCGTGCACACGGCGACGATGACCGCCAGCTGCGGCTCGAGGGAGCGGTAGCGATTGCGGCACGCGGCCGGCTGATCAGAGCGCAACGATGTGGCATCCGCCAGCAGCGCGGTATCGCGTCCGAGCGAGGCCACCATGTCGGAGGTGCGTTTGAGCAGCCACACGGGCTTGCCGCGCCAGACCACGGTCTTCAGTTCGCCGGGTCCCAACGCGGAGATGTCGACTTCCACAGGGTCGCCTGCCGCGCGCGCCGCTGCGGATGGCTCCAGACTTTTCACGAAAGGCACGGCAGCGGCGAGCAGGCCCGCGCCGCCGAGCGCCGACGTTGCGATCAACAGGCGTCGCCGGATGGCAGCATCGCCGGCAAGCTCACCTCCTTCGGATTGCGCATCACGGGTATCTGGGGGCAAAGGCTGGGTGGTGCTCATGTCATGATGCCTCGGTCTGCTACGTGCGCTCTACGCGCGAGCCCTCGGGGCCCGTGAGCACGCGCACACGCTGACCTCGTTCGAAATCTCGCGACCCGCCCTGCGTCACGGCGATCGTGCCTCCGCGATCGAGCCGCACGACGATCTCGTCGCCGTTTTGTGCGGTGGCCTCGTGCTCGAGCGCGTTGCCGCCGACACCCCCGGCGACCGCGCCGACAACCGTGCTCGCCAAGCGCGCGGGGCCGCGAAACAGTGTGCTGCCGATCAGCCCGCCTAAGACCGCGCCCGTCGCGGTGCCAACCTCTGCATGATCCTCGTTCAACCGCACCGGCCGCACGCTCTCGATGGTTCCGTACGCTACGCTTTGCGTGCTGCCTACCTCACTGTAGTCATAATCTTGCGGGCCGAACGTCGAGCATCCCGCGGTCACCGCCAACGCACATGCCGAGAGCATCGCGGCCATCAAGCGCTGTTTCATACCGAGCTCCTTTCTCTAATTTTCGATGCGCCTTCGCACCACCCACAACTATGGCGCAAGCGCATGTCGCATCGATTTCAACGCCGTTACGATCGAAAGAGGACGGCGTGGGCCGTGGCATTCTCAGTCACATGAGCTTCTCAGAGATGAGATCGCCGACGCGACTTGCGTTGCAGCCGTGACGCAGGCTGCCGCCGAAGTAATCGTCGGCATACACAACGGTGCGAGACTCGATGAGTGCAAGAACTTCTTGCCTTGCTTTAAGCGTCGCTTGCCGGCGGGCAGCTCATGCATGACACAGCGAGTTCTGTCGATCGTCTTTCATTAAGAGATGAACATGAAGCAGCGTAATCAAGTGAATTCCGAGCCGCTCTCTGACGAGCTGGAATCCTCTTCATTTCCTTTACCGAAGCGCTACATTCCGTGGATCCCATTGATCGGGTTGGTTCAGGTTCTTGTCACTAGCACGATCTTTGCCGCGGTGATGGCCCCTTACGTCGGGCACGAAGAGGCTATTCCTTTGATCCGAACCCACAGTCCATCGTGACAAGACTCCACCTGACCGGCCGATCTCGCCTCGCCTGCCCGACAGCATGGGCATGCCGCAACGATGGGCAATCAGGTTGTCTTTTTCGACGGTGCACGTGGGAAGTGCCGCGCGACCATAAGCAGCGCTCGCGCGCAGGCTGATCCGACAGGACCATGTTCATCAACCTGCCGCCGGTAACTCAACGACTGATCATCGCGAACGTCGTCGTGTTCCTGCTCACGATGGCCCTCGGGAATTCAGTCGTGGTGCCTTTCGCACTGTGGCCGATCGGACCCCAGTTCGCACCGTGGCAGCTCGTCACCTATGCGTTTTTGCACGGCAGCGTGATGCATCTTGTTTTGAACATGTTCGCTCTAGGAATGTTCGGATCGGACCTCGAGCGCGTCTGGGGTCCTCGCCGTTACCTGATCTATTACGGCGTGAGCGTGCTCGCTGCCGCGCTCATGCAACTCGCGGTCGGGCTGCTGTCCGGGGCGAACTATCCGACCATCGGCGCGTCGGGTGGCGTGTTCGGCTTGTTGCTCGCCTTTGCACTGTACTTTCCCCGGCGTACGGTCATGCTGATACTTCCGCCGATACCGATGCCCGCCTGGCTTTTCGCGACCCTCTATGGTGCGCTGGAGTTATTTCTTGGTGTCACCGGTACCGAAGCCGGCGTCGCTCACTTCGCGCATCTCGGTGGCATGCTCGGAGGCTATGTGCTGATCCTTATTTGGCGAAGCCATCGAGGTCCTTTTGCGCGCCGCTAGAGAAGCACACGTTATCCACCGCCGCATTTCACGACGGTCACCCGGCACGGACGGCTTTCAAACGTAACTGTCGTGAAATCATGCAGAAACCGCGGGTCCCGATAATCCCGGTGGAGCGTGTGTGCTGAGCAAACGCAAATTTTGCAACTGAAAGGAAAATCGATGAGACATCCTGATCAGGAAAGAATCACCGCGTTGAAGACACTGACGCAGACCGGAGGGCGCAGCTTCGCGCTCTCAGCGCTGCTATGCGCCGGGGTCGCGCTAAGCGCATGCACGACTACGGGTACCGGAACGGGTTCGGTCTCTCCGAGCGGTGCGCCCGTCGCGTTCGCATGGAAAAGTACCGATGGCGGCATTACCGGCACCATGTCGGCGACGGTTACAAATGGCGAGACATACACGGGGCCCTATCTGCAAATCACCAAGCAGGTGCAGAGCGATGACTTCGGTCCGATGTGGACAGGCTGGGACCCCTACTGGAATGACTGGGGCGGCTGGGGAGCCTTCCCGGAATTTGGTTTCGCGACGGTCTATTCCGGACGCGTGATGGCGAACCTGCAAGATGCAAGTGGACAACGCATGCGCTGCCGCTTCCACCTGAACACGCCAACCGACGGGATGGCCGGCGGCGGGCAAGGCGAATGCCAGCTCAAAAGCGGTCGCTCGGTGGAAGCTGTTTTCCCGGCCTGAACGCTGCACGCGCACGTAGAAGGCCGCCAGACGATCGACGATGTACGCTGTGCTCCTCCGTTGAAGAATGAACGCTTAGCACTGAAACGAGGATCGATGAGACATCGGAATCAGGAAAGGATCACTGCGCCCAAGATTATGACGCGGGCCGCCGTGCGCGGCGTGGTGCTCTCAGCGCTGCTAGGCGCGGGTATCGCGCTCAGCGCCTGCACGACCGTGGGCACGGGAAGCGGTTCGCTTTCTCCGGGCGACGCGCCGGTCGCGTTCGCATGGAAAAGTACCCAGGCCGGGATGGGTGGCACGATGCAGGCTACGCTTGCAAGCGGTCAGATATTTTCAGGCCCTTACCTGGAAAGCGCGGCGGACGTGAGCGACGAGGATCCGGATTTCGTCATGGAAAGCTTGCAGCGAAGCTGGGTCGAGTCAGGCCCGGAATTGCCGCACTGGGACGGCTGGACGCCTTACCAGGACGGCTCCGTGACGCAGTACTCGGGGTTGGTGGGGGCGGAGCTCCAAGCTGCGGACGGACAACGCATGAGCTGCCGATTCCAGCTCAACGCGCCGCTAGAAGGCATGACGGGCGGCGGCCAAGGCACATGCCAGCTCAACAACGGCCGCTCGGCAAAAGCGTTGTTCCCGCCTCTCCTGAACCAGCCTCGAGAAGCGCTGAAGGAATAGAGCGTGTCCGCACTATCCGAATTCCGGTTATTCAATCGAGAGCAGCGCGCTGCGTGGCCGGTGGAGACTGTTCTTCTATGTCGTTGTTCTGATGACGGCGTTCAACTTCCTCAGCCACGGTACGCTGGACCTTTACCCGACGTTTCTGCAGGTGCAACACGGCTTTCTGAACGAGCTCTCGCCGGAGCAAGTGCGAGGCACCTTTCCCGGTCTGGCATACCAGCTTGGCAACCTGATCGCCTCGGGCAACGCGGTGCTGCAGGCGCAGATCGCGTCGACCCGCGGGGGCAACTACGGCCTTGCACTCGCGCTCGTTGCGGGTAGCGTCGCGATCCTTCTCGCGATTCTGACCTCGCTCGGAACTGAAGCGCGCGGGACAGCAATGCATGCGCCGCATCCGACCGTACCGACTTCCTAATCGCGCCGGGTTTTGGTGTCCGTCGCAATCGAATCCCAGCGGCACGAGGCATGCTTGCTTCGCGCATGATTTGAGGCCTCACGGGCAGATGGTTGACGGCGATATGCGCGGCGTCGTGTCAACGTGTGGCAAACATAGCCGGTAAGCAAACGTGTTCGTGACCTGCTGATTGCGCGCAACTAAGCGAGAAGGAAAGTGACATGCTGCAGCTAGGCTGGAAAGCTGGAACAGAACAATATCCACCGTGTGAACTGCTCGATTATGCGATAGCCGCGGAAGAGGCTGGTTTCGATTCCATCGATGCGAGCGATCATTTTCATCCATGGAGCGAACGAGGTCAGGCATCGTTTGTCTGGAGCTGGCTGGGCGCCGTCGCTGTCAAGACCAGCAAGATTATTCTTGGCACCGGCGTAACATGCCCCACGCTTCGCTACCACCCCGCGGTCATCGCGCAAGCAGCCGCCACGATTGCGTGTCTCGCGCCGCGGCGCTGCTATCTTGGCGTCGGCACCGGTGAAGCACTCAACGAGTATTCGAGCACTGGGCAATGGCCCGGCTACAAGGTGCGGCAGGAACAGATGGCAGAGGCGATCGACTTGATCCGCGCGTTGTGGACGGGCGAGAAAATCACGCATCGAGGCACTTACTATCAGACGCGTCAGGCGAAGCTGTATACCCGGCCTGCCGAGCCCATTCCGCTCTATGTCTCGACGATGGTCGCGAACAGCGCGCGCTTTGCCGGCAAATCCGGCGATGGATTCATCACCGTGGGCGGACAGGATCCCGACACGTATCGTGGAATTATAGAAGGCTTCGAGTCCGGCGCGCGAGATGCGGGCAAGGACCCGTCCCGGATGCCACGAATGGTCGAGCTCGGCGTCGCGTATACCGAGGATGAAGAGGCCGCTATAGAGCTTAGAAAAGCGTACTGGGCGGGGACTTTCGTCCCGGCGTTATTTACTCAGAAAATCTACACGCCTGCGATGTCGGAGGAAAATGGCAAGGTCGTCGGCTCTGACACAGTGAGACAATCCACGTGCATTTCGGCCGACCCCGCCGAGCACATCAAGTTTGCTCAGCGCTATATCGATCTCGGCTTCAATCATCTGTTCTTTCACTGCGCAGGTCCGGACCAGCGTGCGTTCCTCGAGGGTTATGGTCGTGACGTGCTTCCACGCCTGCGCCAGCTGGAGAAACAAAAACGCTGAGCGTCCGGCTGCATCAGAAGCATGCGCCGCACGACATTTGATTCGCTCTGACGTGTTGTTGATCCGCGCAGGCATACAGCGGCCGGCCGCTGCAGCCTACTCTGCATGCATCGATCATTTGTAATCCCTGATGAACGGAAGCGAAGACCTGATGCCTCCCCGCAGCGGGACGATCATGCCGAATGCGAAGGAGAAGCTCGAGCGGCTGGGCGACGCGCTGGTGAGTGGCTTTCAGCTCATCGCACTGTTTGTGATCGGCGCAACGATCGTCTGGTCGGCCGCACATGACTACATTGGAATGGTCCGCGCCGGGCGTGCGCGCCTCGACGATATCCTGCTGCTCTTCATCTACCTCGAGCTGGGCACGATGGTGGGCATCTACTTCAAGACCGACCGCCTGCCGGTGCTGTTCCTGCTGTACATTGCCATCACCGCGCTGACCCGTTTCATGGTCGTCGACATCAAGGACCTGCCGGTCACGAGCCTTCTCGTCGGTACGGGATCGATCCTCGTGCTGACGTTCGCGGCCCTGGTGCTGCAAGTCGCCGCGTCGAGATTCGCGACGGGCGCCGAGCGTAACGGGTCCGGACTGGATGTCGATTCGTAAAGCGATTCCCTCGAAGTAAGCATTCGAACGTCTTCCACGCGTGGCAAACAATCGTCGCCATTCCCGGGCGAGTGCCTCTGCGCAGAATTGATTCGCGCAGCTATGTTGTTGAGCCGCACAGACGTGCATCCACAGAAAGCCGCGCTTATTCTTCATGCATCAATCACACACTGAGCGCGAGAGAATGAAATCGAACACAGCGATCGGATCGAACAGCGTTTGTTGCGCCGTCTTCTTCGGATGCCTTGCGATTTCCGCAGCAGCGCTTACGCCCGCACGCGCCCAGAACGTAAGTGATCAACTCAACAAATATGGCTGCGTCGCGTGCCACGCTGTGGACACGAAACTCGTCGGCCCGTCGTTCAAGGATGTCGCCGCAAAATATCGCGGCAAATCAGGCGCAGAAAAGCAGCTCATCGCCAAGATCAAGAATGGAGGCTCGGGTGTGTGGGGCTCGGTCCCGATGCCGCCGAATCCAACAGTTCCGGATGCCGATCTGAACGCAATGGTGAAGTGGATTCTGTCGCAGAAATAGATTTCGCTCTCGTTGTCAGACAAGGAGTTGCCGTGAATAAAACGTCAGAGCCGTTATCACGAAGTGATGTTATTCAGGACACGAGCGGGGACAACGCCACGCGCGCATGGTTTGTGGCCTCGATCATCGCAGCGGTTGTTGTAGTCATTACGTTCACAGCCGTATGGATGGAACAACTCATCGCGCCACTGGGCCCGTTGCGCCTGTTCCTTTGAGGCAATGATGTTGAGCACGGCGACTGATGATCCAGTAGTAGCACGTCAGGAGGGTTCATGCAGCTCGAGGTAAACGGACAGATGCAGAATCTGGACGCACAACCCGACATGCCTTTGTTGTGGGTCTTGCGCGATTCTCTGCACATGACCGGAACGAAATTCGGTTGCGGAATGGCGCTGTGCGGAGCGTGCACGGTGCATGTCGACGGACAACCGGTGCGCTCGTGCATTACCCAGGTGTCGACAGTTGCGGGCAAGAAGATCACCACCATCGAGGCGATGTCAGCGGACGCCGTCGGCAGGCGCGTGCAGGCAGCCTGGATCGAGCTCGGTGTGCCGCAATGCGGCTATTGCCAGTCCGGGCAAATCATGTCCGCAACCGCGCTGCTGAAGCAGAAGCCGCAGCCCAACGATGCCGACATCGATTCGGCGATGAGCGGCAACATCTGCCGCTGCGGCACCTACCCGCGGATTCGCGCCGCCATCAAGCGCGCTGCAGGGGCGGGAAGCTCGTGATGAGGCTCATGGACGATACATCGGTCGAAGTGATCAACGTCAGCCGGCGGGCATTCCTCGGCACGATGTCCGCGGTGGGTCTGGTCCTCGCCGTGGGTTGCTCGCCGCGCACGGGCACTGCCGATCCACCGAAATATGGTGCTGATTCGATGCCGCACGGTGCGGTAGACAACCCGCTCGTGTTCGTCGCGATCGGTACGGATGGGGTCGTGACGATCATCTGCCACCGCGCGGAGATGGGGCAGGGCGTGCGCACCAGTCTCCCGATGGTCGTCGCGGACGAGCTCGAGGCCGACTGGCAGCGCGTGCGCGTCCAGCAGGCGCCGGCTGACGAAGAACGGTTCGGCAACCAGGACACCGACGGCTCCCGCAGCGTTCGTCATTTCTTCGCGCCGATGCGCCGCTGCGGCGCGGCGGCGCGCACGATGCTGGAACAGGCGGCTGCAACGCAATGGGGCGTTCCGATCGAGGAAGTCGCCGCGGTGAACCACGAAGTCGTGCACGCTGGGACGAACCGTCGACTGGGCTATGGCCAGCTCGCAACCGCGGCATCGCGCCTGCCGGTCCCGACCGATGAAACGCTTCGTCTGAAAGCGCCCTCGCAATTTCGCTACATCGGCAAGGGCGAAGTGAGGCTCGTCGACGGCCCGGACATGGTCACCGGCCGTGCAATTTACGGCATCGACTCGGTACTCGACGATATGCTCTACGCCGTCGTCGCGCGGCCGCCCGTCTACGGCGGAAAAGTTGTCTCCTACGATGCGAGCGCGACGCTCAAGGTGCCGAACGTCGTGCGAGTGATCGAGATTCCGGGAACGCCACCGCCTTCGGAGTTCCAACCGCTCGGCGGTGTGGCCGTGATCGCGCGCAACACGTGGGCGGCGATCAAGGGCCGCGAGGCTTTGAAAATCACGTGGCAGGACGGTCCGAACGCAGCGTATGACTCGACCACCTACAGGGCCGCGCTCGAGCAGAGCGCGCGCGCACCCGGCGAGGTTGTTCGCAACCAGGGCGACGTCGCGGCTGCGATGTCGAGCGCTGCACGCCGCGTCCAGGCCGAGTACTACATCCCGCACATGGCTCAGACGCCGATGGAACCGCCGGCCGCGACCGCCCGCATCGTAGACGGCCGCTGCGAGGTCTGGACAGCGACTCAGGCCGCTCAGGCCACGCGCGACCGTGTTTCGAAGCGCCTCGGACTGCCGTTCGATCATGTGACGGTGCATGTCACACTGCTAGGCGGGGGCTTCGGCCGCAAGTCCAAGCCGGATTACGTCGTCGAGGCGGCGTTGCTCTCGCAGGCGATGAACGGAACGCCTGTGAAAGTGACGTGGACGCGCGAGGATGACGTGCAGCACGGCTACTACCACACCGTCTCCGTCGAGCACCTGGAAGCCGGGCTCGATGCCGCCGGCAAGCCCGTCGCGTGGTTGCATCGCAGTGTGGCACCGAGTATCCGGTCCATTTTCGGCCCGGACCCTCAGCACGAAGCGCCGTTCGAGCGCGGTATGGGTCTCGTCAACGTTCCGTTCGGCATCCCCAACCTGCGCGTGGAGAATCCGGCTGCGGAAGCCCACGCCCGCATTGGCTGGTACCGGTCGGTTTCGAACATCCCGCATGCCTTCGCGATCCAGTCGTTCGTCGCTGAGCTCGCCGCGGCGGCGGGACGCGACCCGAAGGACTACCTGCTCGAGCTGATCGGTCCGGCCCAGCGTATCGATCCGCGGACGATGAGCGACAGCTGGAATTACACGGAGTCGCCTACGCTCTATCCATTCGACACCGGAAGGCTGAGGCGGGTCATCGAGACGGTGGCCAAGCAAGCGGACTGGGGCAGAAAGCTCCCCGCCGGACAAGGGCTCGGGATAGCCGGCCACTACAGCTTCGTCACGTACGTGGCCGCAGTGGTGCAGGTGGCGGTGAACGCGAAGGGAGAGCTTTCGATCCCGCGAGTCGACGTGGCACTCGACTGCGGGCCGCAGGTCAATCCCGAACGGGTGCGCTCGCAAATAGAGGGCGCATGCGTGATGGGCGTCGGGAACGCGCTCTCTTCGCAGATCACTTTCAAGGCGGGCCGCGTCGAGCAGAGCAATTTCAACAACTATGAGGTCGCACGCATCAACGTCGCGCCGCGGGACATCCGGGTGCACCTGATCGCGTCCGACTTCGATGTGCCACTCGGCGGCGTGGGGGAGCCGGGCGTGCCGCCGATCGCGCCCGCGCTGTGCAACGCGATCTTCGCCGCGACGGGGAAGCGCATTCGGAGCCTGCCGATCCGCGATCAGCTTGGCGCCTCTCAGCCGCCGGCGAACGCTTCGACCTCTTGAACACCAGGAGCCATCTCAGAAAGGCGCTCGCGCTGATGCTCGCGAGGTTTTGAGATGAGCTCCACAACAGCGAAGGAACACTCCATGAGCACGATCACGACCAAGGATGGCACGCAGATCTATTACAAGGACTGGGGCAAGGGGCAGCCCGTGG
>JAQGNH010000321.1 GCA_028291945.1 Betaproteobacteria bacterium | reverse complement strand
GGCGCCCACCCTTTCATGTTGTTGTCGTAGAAGAGGTTGCGCATCTCCGGACGGGAGCCGCTGGGCTGCGCCAGCACGGCAGCGACGATACGCTCGGGCGATCGCTTCAACAGGTTCCAGATGAAGGGCCCGCCGATGCAGAAGCCGAGCACCATGAACTCACTGATGCCGAGGTGATCCATCAAGCCGAGCTGGTCATCGGTGTACGCGTCCCACGGTCGATCGATCTCGAGCGGGCCCGAGGACTGGCCGCCGTTCGCGTTGCGCAGGTCCATCGCGATCACGCGGTACTCGCCCTTGAACTCCTCCAGCGGATTGAACGGCGCCTTGCCCTTCAGGTAGGAGATTTTCGAGTTCAGACCTCCACCGGCGATGACTAACAGCGGGAAGCCGGAGCCGGCCTCTTCGTAGTGAATGCGGACGTCGCGTTTTTCGTAGAACGGCATGGTGGTCCTCCTTCCGAGTGGGATGTCGGGGGGTACTCGCGGGCACGATACCACAGTGCGGGAGCGCCGCCCGCAGCGCTTCCTGCGCAAACAGCGAAACCGCTATTACTGCTTATCGTGAAACAGTCTACTTCGAATGCAGATATTTATTCAGATCGACTAAGAGATCAAACTCGCTATGTCTAAAACGAGGAGCCGCGCCATGCAGATGTATCTGACCCGAATGCTGTTATTGCCGGCGATTGTCGTCGCTGCCGGGCTTCACGGTCACTGCGCGGTCGCCGCGACAGATAGCGCAAAGGCGCCAGACGCTGAAGCAAAAATGTTTTCGATGAGCGCGGGCTACGAGCGTTTCATGGGTCGGTGGAGCCGTCAGATGGCACCGGCATACATCGCGTTCGCCGGCGTGAAGCAGGGCGATCGCGTTCTCGACGTCGGCACGGGTACCGGATCGCTTGCCTCGGCGCTGGAAGCGACGTTGAGCTCCGTTGAGCTCGTCGGTATCGACCCGTCCGAAGGCTTCATCACCTACGCCAGGAAAAACGCGAAATCCGGCCGTGTCCGCTTCGAGGTCGGCGATGCGCAGTCGCTGCCGTTCAAGGATTCATCGTTCGACCAGACGATGGCCTTGCTGGTGATGAATTTCATCCCGGATCACACCAAAGCGATTGACGAGATGCGCCGGGTAACCCGCGCTCAAGGGGTCGTCAGTGCCTGCGTATGGGACTACAACGCCGGCATGGAGATGCTCCGATTCTTCTGGGACGAAGTGGTCGCGCTGGAGCCCGCGATGGCGCCGAAGGATGAGCGAAACATGAAGCTCTCCCGGCAAGGCCAGCTCGCTGAGCTTTGGAAAAAAACCGGCTTCGTCGCTGTTCAGGAAAGGCCGCTCGTCATCGAGCAAGCCTACACTTCGTTCAACGACTACTGGGAGCCGTTCCTGAAGGGAGCGGGTCCAGGCGGTGCGTACGTCGTGTCGCTCACTGACGAGAACCGCCGGCAACTCGAGACGCGCATTCGAAAGCGGTTGCTGGGTAACCGTGAGGACGGCTCGTTCGTTCTCAAAGCGCAAGCCTGGTGCGTGCGGGGGGAAGTTCCGAAAGCACTCTAGACTTCGCAAACCCGTACTGCCCGGCCGTTGCTGATCGCGCAACGCCGTTAGAGCGAAGCGAGATAGGCTTTCGCCCGCGACAGCTCTGGCCGTACCGTATCCGCGTTGCGCGATAGCATCACCAGCTTCGCAAAATAATCCGCCGCGTTCTGGCGATCTCCAACCGCCTGTGCAGCCAGCGCTGCACCATACACGCCGCGATAACGATTCGGTGTTTCCTTCAGCGAGGTCCTGTATTGACTCAAGGCGGCAGCCGGCTGTTTCATCTCGATCAGCATATCCGCCATCAACTCCCGCATCGGGTAGAGCCGATTCTCCATCGCGACATTCTTGACGCTGCCGTCTTCCGAGTCGGCGGCGGTGCTCATGAGCTTGAGCGCTTGATCGTGGGCACCCTCTGCAAACGCAATCCATGCGGATACGGTCGTGATCTGTTCCTGAGTGCGCTCGGCCCAGAAACGATCGTTTTTCTTCAACAGAGCGGACTGCAGCGACTGCATCGCCTCGATCTCACCTTTGGCGCCAGCCACATCGCCGCTGCGCGCCTTGCCGAGGCCACGCGCGAAACGGGTCAACGAATCGGCTTGAGGATACGGGCTGGAGGTCACGGGTAGCTGAGCTGCACCGGCCCAGTCGGCACGCTCGAGCATGTATCGCGCGGGCATGGATGCAAGCGCTGTGTAGTTGGCGAGACCGGGCGGGCGATCGCCGCGTATCGGCGTGTTCACGGATTTGTCCCGCATCGCTGCCGCCTTGCCGTCCTGCGCGAGCTGAAGATGCGCATACACCGTGAAGTCGGATGCGTGGTAGTAATCGGGTTGAATTTCGAGCGAGGATGCGTTCGATGCGATGGAGTCTTCCCACATGCCGAGCATGGAATAAATATGCGACGGCATATGCCTGGCGTGCGGAACAGCGGGTGCGATTCCCGCGAAACGTTTCGCAGCCGGCAGGCCCTTCTCCGCGAGGCGCGGATAGTCGTACGCATGGATCAGAAAGTGCGATACACCAGGATGCTGCGGATTGCGAAGGTACATCTTCTCCAGAATAGCTGCGGATTTGAGCTGACTGGCATACGTTACGTCCGAGCTCGATGCGGAGGCTTGCAGCGTCAGGGCATAGAACACCCATGCCTCGTAATCGTCCGGATAACGCTGAGTGATCCGCTCCATCGCGTTGTTATATGCGGTGAGGCGCGCATCGAGCGGCACCTTCTCGTAGTCGCGATAATACGCGCTGATCGCGTCGATCCAGTCGCGCTCGCGCTGGGTTTTGATGTCGATCGCGCGCGCTTTCTCGAGCGCTGCCGAAGCAGCCTCGGCATCCTTCGACGATGGCGGCCCGACCAGCGAGTTGCCGAGCAAATCGACTGCGATGCCCCAGTACGCCAGCGCGCAGTTCGGGTCCTGCTGCACGACGGCCTCGAAGGTCTTGCGCGCGTAGTTGAACCAGTAGGAGTGCAGCATTGCGACACCGGTTTCGAACTGTGCCTGCACGGCGGGTGCACAGGACGTCGGGAAAGTCACCTTGCCCAGTTTTTCTACACCCGCAGGCGCCACTGAATGCGTCGCATGGTCCTGCGCCCAGACATAGCCTGCGCCGAGCAGGCCGAGCATGACGGCGTTACGCAATTTCATATGCAGCTCCTTTGATCAGCGCAAGCGAGCAACGGCAGCACGAACTGGCGCACGCGCCGGCCGTGTTGTAAAGCGAACCGTAGGTGAGTCATGGCACCCCTGTCGAAACAATCGAGCAAGGTCGTTGCCACGCTGGCTGAGCTGGTGGTCATTCGAGTTATTCCACCCCGGAGTGGGACGACACCGTTGAGCGATACGGTATGCCTGCGGTGCGAGCACGTCAACTACACACGACTCGGGCCAGGCTGAGCAGATTGTTTGCCTCACGGTACTGCGTGGCGCACACTCGCGCTGACGCGATTCGTAATGACCATCGTCTCGAAAGCCGTGATGTCGTTTCTCGCATCGCGTCTTGATGCACCCGCCGCAGGGCGCTTATAGTGGCTTCCGTCGCCCGCCGCTCGGGCCGGTCTGCCAGGAGGATACACAATGAAATCATTGTTCGTTGTGCCCGCAATCCTTCTTCTCGTATCCACCGCGTTTGGCCAGGGCTATCCAACCAAGCCGATTCGCCTGGTCGTGCCGTCAGCTGCGGGCGGCACGCCCGATATCCAGGCGCGCATCATTGCAAACGAGCTCGGCAAACAAATGGGGCAGCAGGTGGTGGTCGACAATCGT
>JAQGNH010000301.1 GCA_028291945.1 Betaproteobacteria bacterium | reverse complement strand
AAGTGGAGAATGTTTCTCAGAACAGAGTACGGCTCAGCGCCAGCGAGGCGCAGACGCTTGCCGAACAGGCGCTGCGGAAAATCGGTTACGACGCGGAAGAGGCACGCATCATCGCCGATCACGTGGTCGACGCGGCATTGTGCGGCTACGAATACTCGGGACTGCCGAAAATACTGAACGTCGCCGAGCATCGCCAATTGCGGCAGCCGCGCCGGGTGATGCGCGCGCTGCGAGAGACTCCATTGTCCGCGATGTTCGATGGCGGCAACAACAACGGCATGGTGGCGATGTATCGCGCGACGCAAGCCGCGATCGCGAAGGCAAGCGAGAATGGCATGTCGGTGGTGGGCGTGAACAACTCCTGGGTGAGCGGCCGCAGCGCGCACTACGTCGAGAGGGTTGCCCGCGCCGGCTTGATCGGAATCCACAGCGTGAGCAGCCGGATACACGTCGCTGCGCCCGGCTCGAGCGGCCCTGCGACCGGCACCAATCCGATTGCGTTTGGCTTTCCAACATTGCAGGAGCCGTTCGTCATCGACCTCGGCACCTCGGCATTCATGGGTACGGACCTGATCTTCCAGGATCGCCGCAACGCGGTGTTGCCCGAAGGTGTCGCTATCGACGTTCATGGCCGGCCGACGCGCGACCCGGCGCAAGTGCACGCGATTCTGCCGTTCGGCGGTTACAAGGGATTTGCTCTGGCGTTGGCGATGCAGGGGCTCGGCGTGTTGGCAGGCTCGGGCCTTGGCGACGACAAGACTTACGGATACCTGATCATGGCGATCAAACCCGATCTGCTGGTCCCGCTCGAAGATTTCCAGCGCGACATGAGCGAGATGCTCGCGCGCGTGAAAGCGACACCGCGCCAGCCTGGCGTCGATGAGATCCGCATGCCTTCGGAGCGCGCGTTTCGCGAACGCGCCCGGAGCCTGCGGGACGGCATCGAGATCGACAGGAAGATTTACGACGTGCTGCTGGCGTTGCCCCAGGGGCAACTACCCGAACCCGAACGATGATGCGTCTACTTTTGGCTCACCGGCGATGCGCTCGAGTGCAACGGCGTTCGCGCGCGCGCCATGAGTCGCACCGGCTAGGCGGCACATTCAGCTAGGGCACAGGCGCGATTCAGACAGCGTCGCCATTCTTCGGAGGCAATATGGACTTGGAGCAGGCATTCACCGGCATCAAGGTACTCGCTGTTGCCCGCATCGTCGCGGCGCCGTTCGCGGCGTATCAACTGGCAATGCATGGCGCTGACGTCATTCACATCGAGAATCCCGACGGCGGCGATTCTTCACGGACTTCCGGCAACCTGCGCACTCCGTTCCACGACGCGCGGATGGCGCACAACTTTCTCGCCTATAACGCCAACAAGCGCTCGCTGACGCTCGCGATCAGTACGCCGGCCGGGCAGGAGGTGTTCCGCAGAATGGCGAAGAATGCCGATGTGGTGATTGAAAACCTCAAGGGTGGGACCATGGCGCGCTACGGCCTCGGCTACGAGGATCTGAAGAAGCTCAATCCGCGCATCATTTTTTGTTCCGTCACGGGTTACGGCCAGACAGGACCTAAGAAAAGCGACCCGGCGATCGACGGCGTGGTACAGGCGGTCAGCGGCATGATGAGCATCACCGGCACGCCGGAGACCGGACCGCTGAAAACAGGGTCCACCATCGTCGACTACACCACAGGGTATGCCGCTGCTCTCGGCATGGCCATTGCGCTATTTCAGCGCACGCGGACCGGCTTGGGCCAGGCTATCGATGTGGCCATGCTGGAGACAGCCATAACAATGATGGGTGGTGAAGTCCTGCGCGCCATCACCGCCAATGAGACCCCACCACTCGTCGGCAATGGCTCGGGCAAGGGCGCGTACGTGAGCAACACTTATTGCTGCAAGGAAGGCCATCTTTCCATCGCAGCAGGCGCGTTCAGCCGCCGCGAAAAATTCTGGAAGGCGATCGATGCGGCCGATATTCCCCGCGATCCCCGCTTTGCCACGGACGCTGCAGTGGCGAAGAACATGAAGGCCCTCGATGAAGAAATCGAGCGCAGGCTCGCAACGAAAACCGCGAGCGAATGGGAGTCCATACTGAACGAGGCGGGCGTCGCCGCAATGGAAGTCCTCCCGCTCGCCCGCGCCGTGCACCATCCACAACTCCAACACCGCAAGTTTTTCCATGCGTTCGACGATAGCGGCGCGAGCGGATTGCCGCCCTTCGCTGTACCCACAGCGCCCTATCGCCTGTCCGGGAGCCCGGCGAAAATCCATTCCATGCCGCCGCGCCTGGGACAGCACACCGACGAAGTGCTCGCCGAGAACGGCTTTTCAAAGGAAGAGATCGCGCAGCTGCACGCGAGCAACATCGTATAGGCGAGTTACATTGGGTTATGCAGCAATCATGCGTCGTTCACCTGAACAACCAAGCGGTGCGAACGTATCACCTCGAATCGACAAATCGTTTTACTCGCGTTAAGGTAAATGCGATCTGCGTGCTGCGAGTGCGTATGATGAGCGTCTTGCCGATGCCGTCACGAGCAGTTGCAATCGAGTACGAGGCTAGCCCGTCGATTGCGTATCCGCCGGTTAGGAGATGATATGAAACGCTTGCTGAGCTTACTGCTGGCCTTCCTCGCATTTCCGGTTGCGGCTCAAACCTATCCGAGCAAAACCGTGAGAATCGTAGTGCCGTTTCCCGCCGGCGGCTCGACCGATGTGCTCGCGCGGGTGGTCGCGGAAAACCTGAACAAAGCCCATGGGCAGCTCTTCATCGTGGACAACCGTCCCGGCGCGACTGGGACCATCGGCGGCGCCTTGGTGGCGAGCAGTCCGCCGGACGGCTACACGCTCATCATGCACTCGGTGAGCACGTATATCGCGGGATTCATGTATAGAAAGGTCAGCTACGATGCCGCAAAGGCCTTCGCGCCGATCATCAATCTGTCCGTGAATCCCTTCATCGTCGTGTCTGCGTCGAGTCTGCCGGTCAAAAACGTAAAGGAGCTCATCGCGCTCGCTCGTCGACGGCCGAACGAGGTCACGTATGGGACTGTCGGCATGGGCAGCGGCTCGCATCTTGTCGCGGAAATGTTCAATGCGGCCGCTGGAATCAAGACCGTTGCGGTTGCATATAAAGGCTCGGCGCCCGCAATAGTCGCCCTCGCATCCGGCGAGGTCGGCTTCGCGGTCAACAACATCCTCGACACACGCAGCTTTGTGAGTCAGGGAAAGATGCGCGCGCTCGCGGTGACCGGAACGAAGCGTTCCGCGGCTATGCCCGATGTGGCGACATTGCTCGAGTCGGGCATTCAGGTGGAAGCGAACCTGTGGACGGGCCTGTTTGCGCCGGCAGCGACGCCGAAAGCGATCGTGAACAAGCTCAATGAGGACATCGCGCGTATCGTGGACACGCCGCAGATGAAAGAGTGGCTGCTGAACAGTCTGGGAGGCGAGTTCACACCAAACACACCGGAGCAGTTCGGCGCTTTCCTCGCGGCGGATACTGCGCAGTGGCAGAAGGTCGTCAAGCAGATCGGCTTGCAGTTAGATTGATGCTTAGGGGATTGACTGCTTAGCGCTCACTGCGGCTTGATGCCGGCAGCGGCGACGACCTTAGCCCATTTCTTCAGGTCGCTGGTCATAGTGGCGCCAAATTGCTCGGCCGTGAGAGTCCTTGGATCAGCGCCTTGCATCGAAAGCTGCTCGTGCATTTCCGGGACCTTTAGAATCGCGTTGATCTCGCGATTGATTCGCGCGACCAGCGCCTGCGGCATTCCTGCAGGGCCGATGACGCCGTACCAGCCGCTGACCTCGTAGCCGGGGACACCGCCCTCCTGAATCGTAGGAACATCGGGCAGAGCGCTTGCGCGTTGCGCGGTCGTAACGCCCAGCGCCCGCACTCTCCCGGAGCGGATAAACGCGACCGACGCCGGGATGGAAGGAAAAGCAAAATGGAGCTGTCCGCCGACGAGGTCCGTCATCACGAGGCTCTGCCCTTTATAAGGCACATGCGTGTAATCGATGCGCGCGAGAACCTTGAGAAGCTCCGCTGACATGTGGCTCGGCGAGCCGACGCTGGAGGTGCCGTAGTTCATCTGGCCCGGCCGGGCGCGAGCCAAAGCGATGAAATCCTTGACGCTGCGCGCAGGTATCGAGGGGTGGACCACCAGCACGTTCGGAACCAACGCCAGGATCGCGATGGCCGAGAAATCACGCAGCGGATCGAAAGGCAGCTTCGCATACATGGACGCGTTGATCACGAAGCCTTCCGGAATGACCTGCATCGTGTAGCCGTCCGGCGGCGCCTTTGCAGTCAACTGGCCGCCGATGATGTGGTTGGCTCCGGGGCGATTGTCGACGATCACCTGCTGACGAAAGCTTTCGCCCAGCTTCGTGCCGACAACGCGCGCGAGAATGTCCGTGGCTCCGCCAGGCGCGACACCCACAATGATCCGGATCGGCTTGGTTGGGTAATCCTGTTGCGCAGACGCAGGACGAGGCGTAATCGCAAGAATCAAAACATACACGACACACATCAGCAGCAGATACGCGAGCTTCATATCGATGGATGCTCCTCGTTCTATTTCGCCGAACACCTGCGTGCTGTTGCCGCTGCGCCGCGCTGGGCTCGTGCGTGCCCCATCCATGGCGTTCAGCGTGCAGGAAATAAGGTCTGCCCGCTCAGCGCCTTGCAAACTTGAAGTGCGTTACCTTTGGCGCAGCGACCGTCCGCACGAGCTCCAGCCCGTGCAGATCGTCCCCGACGCTATCGAACAGCCGCTCACCGCTGCCAAGGAGCGTTGGCACGAGGTTGATCTCCATTTCGTCCACGAGGCCGGCAGTGAGATATTGCTGTGCGGCACTCGCTCCTCCGGCGAGCGATACATCCTTACCGCGGGCGGCTCGCCGCGCGTGTTCGAGCGCCGCCTCGATGCCCTCGGTAACGAACGTGAAAGTCGTTCCGCCTTCAAGTTCGAGTGGGTCACGCGCATGATGCGTGAGCACGAAGACCGGGTGATGGAACGGCGGGTTCACTCCCCACCAACCGTTCCACGGTTTCTTGGCGTCCCACGGGCCGGGGTGGCCGCCAAACATGTTGCGCCCCATCACTGAGGCTCCGATGTCGACTAGAGACTCCTCAACGACCCGAGTGCTTTCATTGACCTCTCCGCCTTGAAGGCCGTGCATCGCTCGCCAGGCCGAGAGTGGAAAGACCCACTCGTGCAGGCGCATGCCGCCGATCCCGAGCGGATTGTCCACGCTCTGACTGGGCCCGGCAACGAAGCCGTCGAGCGACATCGAGATCCTGAAGCGCAGCTTGGACATCTCCTACCTCACTCGAATTAAGCTTAACGCTCGTTCGCGGCTGTCAGCTTTCGATGGTGACAATGTGTGCCTGAATCTTGCCGTCCACAGCCTCTCGGCCAAAACGCTGGGCGATCGCTTCCGCCGCGATATCCGTGGCTTCGCCGAGCCGCGAGGCATCGCGCGCCTCGATCTCGTTGCGTAGGGGTGTCCCCTGGCAGTACGCGATCGCTGGGACCCGGGAAGATTTCGCTCGACTGCGCGCCGCGACCGTGGTGAGTTGGGGTGACGCACTGAACCCGCCGGCTACGAGATCTCGCTCGATGATCGCACGGTCGTAATAGCCGTGGGGTGTGCGAGCGAGAAAGCGCGGCGGATCCTTAGGAAACAGCGATTCGAGCGCCGTGGTCACGGTGTCAGCGAAATCGTTTTCTTTGATTCGATCCCACACGTTGAAAATGAAAACGCCTCCCGGCCTGAGCACTCGACGTGCCTCCGAAAACGCCTTCGATTTTTCGGGGAAGAACATGACTCCGAACTGGCATACAACGGCGTCGAATGTTTCATCTTGAAAAGGCAGTTGCATGGCATCCGCCTGACGCCACTCGACGGGACGCCGGGTCCCGAGCGCGCGAGCTTGGTCCAGCATCGGCTGATTCAGATCTGTCGCGACGATGGAGACGCGATCGGATAGCACGGATGCCAAAGCACGGGTCACGACACCCGTTCCGGCCGCAATTTCGAGTACGCGCGTGACAGATCTCGAAGCGAGCCGATTCGCCAGATCCGCAGCGTAGGGCTCGAAGATCAGCGGAACCAGATATGTTTCGTAAAGCTTAGAAATCGAGCCACTGAAAACTTTGTCGGTATCGGGACTGTTCATGGTGTTGGCCTGTGCTCGGCGCGTTGTGTTGAGAGGTGCGCTTCAGCGCGTCCGCTCGAACTAAACTCGGGCAATCCGCCCGATGTCATCTCCATCAAGGCTGTCCAGAGTAACCCACGTAGACGATCGCTGCGCGAACAGCAATGAACCATAGCGCCAGGGTAGAGAACAGATAGAGGTAGAACCGCAGCATAACGAGATTGATTGTGCAATGGACTGCGCTGTGAAGCGCACGAAACGCAACAAAAATCCACGCGGCAGTTACGTACAGCGCATCGACCTGGGTCGTGACGAACAGATACAGGACCAGTGCGTAGAAGAGTACCGGAACCTCGAACAGATTCTTCAGATTGTCCGAAGGATTGGAAACTTCGGCAGGCGAGAGCTGCGCGAGCGCGCCGGGAGCAGCAAGATCCTTCGAGCTAATTCTGTTGCGCGTGATGAAGCGGATGCGCCGGATGTACATGTACATCCATACCATCAGCGTTAGAAATATCGTCACGAAAAACGGCCCGAAGATCGCAGTCTGCGGCATCTTGCTTTTGTCCTTCGGAGTGCCTCGGGTCTCGCGGTTGGTGCGAGCCTAAAACGTTCGCGTAGAGCGGCGCCGCTTGCCGGCGCGGGATCCTCCCCCGCTTTTGTTGACACCGAGGTTTCAAGCCAGCTGTTGCTCAGACGTCGCTGGCGGCACGTAATCTAGAGAAGAGTGTAACTGCGTGTGAAAGCCTCATCGACCAGTTTGACGAAATGCGCCAGGAGTCGGAGCGACGTCCCCTCGTCATGAGCATCATTCTCCACAGCATGGTACTCGGCCGGCCTTACCGGCTTCGCCATTTCCGCCGCGTGATCGAGCACATTACCCGACACCGCGACGAAATCTGGCTCACGCATCCCGGCAAAATCTGTGAGTTCATCGAATCGCTCCCGCAGGGGGTCATTCCGGGAAGCTGATTCAAGCCTCTGTGTACGATTCCCCTGCCCGCAGCAGTCCGCGTTTCGCACGATGCAAACGCTCGAATCCCGTGCGGGTCACGCGTATCAGCTCACCGATTTGCACGCCCGCCGTGCGATCGCGCGTGATCACATTCGGCTGCACGACCAGCGTCATGTTCTCTTCGAGCGTCATCTCGGGAAGCGGTGGACCGCCGGGCCGACTCTCGCTTCCGATGACGGGTTGTAAATAGCCGCCACCGAAGCCGTGTATGACGTCGTCGCACACGGTAAAACCGTGCTTCTCGATGACACCGGTTGCCTCGAACAGCTGCTGCGTCGTAGCGCCATGACGCACGACTGACGTGATGGCGTCGAACGCAGCTTCGGCCGCCGAGTGCAGATCGCGGTAAAGCGGCGTGGGTTCAGCATCCACAGTGAACGTGCGCAGCACCTGCCCCGCATAATCCCACCACCACAGGCTCGAAAGCTCGCAGAAGACGATGTCGCCGCGCTGCACCTTGCGCGTGGAGTGATACTGCGGCGGAACGAAAATATGCGGTGACGCCATGGAGGTGACGCCGATGTAATGGATCAGCGTCGTACCGCCATGGCCGACGTAAGCGCGCTCGACGATGTTGCCGAGCTCGCGTTCGGTGAGTCCGGGTCGAGTCTCACGCACGAGTGCATCGAGACCGAGGTCTGATAGCGCAGCGCCGATCCGCAACCAGTCGATTTCTTCTTCCGACTTGATCGTGCGCAGCCGCAGATACGCCGAATCGAGCGCCGTCACCTTGAAGTGCTCTTCGAGCTGACGCCACTTGGAAACGATGAGCGGACCGATGACACCCACGTGCTTCGCGCCGCGCCGCTTCAGTTCTGCAACCGCTTTGACGATGCCGCGATGCTCTGCCCACTCCACGTCGACATTGCTCGCGATCTTCGCGGCCAACGCGGCATGATTGACCCACTCGACGGTCATCGTCATCTTCACGCCGGGCTTGAAGATGACGTACGCCTCATTGGTGCCCGGCCAACCGGTCACCCACTGCGGGGCATTACCGGCACGATGATCGGTCACCACGAGCAGATGGTCGACACCCGCGCGCTCCATCACATCGCCGAGAAGCTGGTGGCGCCGCGCGTATTCGTTTTCGGAAAACTTCGGATAGTCCTGGGCGACGATCGCCGCAAGCCGCGGCTCCAGATGCAGTGCACTCAATCGACCTCCGTCATCCGTCGCGATGCGTTATTGCCAGAACTGCTCAGCCCATTGAAGTCGTGCTGAGCAACTAGCGTTCGGCCTTCACTGCGTCCGCGCACCGAGCTGTAACAGCTCGCCGATACGCTCTGACGCTTTCAAGCCTGAACCGGTGAGAACGAGCACCGTCGTCTCCCCGGGTTTAACAGCCCCCGACGCAATCAGCTTCGTCAGGCCTGCAGCACCCGCCGCCGAAGTGGGTTCTACGTACAGTCCTTTGCGCGCAAGACCTCGCAACGCATCCGTAATTTCGGCTTCGCTGACTGCGACGATCTGTCCGCCGCTCTGTCGAACGCCCTGCAACACATCGCGCACTCGCGTCGGTTTGGAAGACGCAATGCCCTCGGCGATGGTCGGTTTGATCTCTGTGGGCACGAGCGTGTCCTTCCCCGCTCTAAAAGCCGCATAGTAAGGCGCGCAGTTCTCGGCCTGAACTCCGAAGATGCGCGGCAGGCGGGCAATTTCACCGCAGCGGACAAGCTCCTCGAAGCCGCGCAAACAGCCAAGCACGTTGCTCCCATAACCGAGCGGCGTGATGACGTTGTCCGGTGCCACGAATCCAAGCTGCTCCCACAACTCGTAAGCAAGGGTTTTCGTCCCTTCGATAAACAGCGGGACCCAGTTATGGCTCGCATAGAAAATTTCCGCGCTCATGCGCTCCGCCGCATCGGCGACGTCCTGTCGCGAGCCTCTTATCGTGATCACGTCCGCTCCGCATGCTGCGATCTGAGCAATTTTGGGATAGGAGGCGGACTCCGGAACCAGAATGCGACAGCGAATACCGCCGGCAGCGGCATACGCCGAAAGTGAGGCGCCCGCGTTTCCGGAGGAGTCTTCCAGCACTTGCTCGATGCCCCGGCTCTTGAGATAGCTCACCAACACTGTCATACCGCGATCTTTGAAAGATCCTGTCGGCATCATGGATTCGAGCTTGAACAGCGTGCTGGCGCCCTGCCACTCACCCGGTATCAGCGGTGTCCACCCTTCGCCGAGGGTGACCGCGTGCGCTTCGTCGATGCCGATCGCGGCGGCGTATCGCCAGACCGAATGGCGATCGGTCTTGATCTGATTGCGTTTGAGTCCCGGCCCCGCGGTCAGGTTCAAATAAGCGCCGTCATCAGCGCACCAGCGAGGCTGGTCGAGCGAGTATGTTTTGCCAGATACGGGTTCGATATATTGCATATTCAGTCAACGACGAACGTTAGGAGTTTGAGGCCGATGGATCGCGCATGAATGCATGCCGACCCGGCGTAGATTACCCAACACGGCAGCTAGCGGGTCGATGGCCTGGTGCGGGCCGTTAGAGACTGAGGCTATTCTGTGCGACACACTTTAGTTAGGTCTGGACATTTCGTCAATTACGGCAGCAAGCATGGCCGTACATTTCGCAGCGACGCCCGCCCATTTGACTTGAGGATGTCGCCTGCTAGTGTCTGTTTGACTGTATTTATAATCGTATATAAAGTGTCCAGATGAGGAAACAAACCCCGGAACAGACTGCTCTGCTCGAACAGCTCAAGAGCGTCGCCCGCGGCGTCAGCGAAACGTTTGCGCCGTTCTGCGAGGTGGTGGTGCACGATCTGCGCGACCCGAAGCACGCTATCGTCGCGATCGAAAATAACCTCTCCGGACGCAAGATCGGTGACCCGGCCACCGAGCTCGGACTGGCTCGCATAGCCGACCGCACTTATCCAGAGTTGCTGACAAATTATCCTAATCAGTTTGCCGATGGGCGCCAGGTCAAGAGCACTTCGATTGGTGTCAAGGATTCGCACGGCAGTTATATCGCCGCTGTTTGCCTGAACGTCGATTTGACTCTGTTCCAGGGAATGCAGAATGCGCTCTCGCAGTTCAGTCAGGTCAAGAGCTACGCACGCAAAGTTGAGTCGCTGGACCCAGCTAATGCAGAGGTGATCCGTGCGCGGATCGATCGTTTTGCCGCGGCCCTTGCGACGACTCCACGTGCGCTAAGGACAGATGAGCGCCGGAAGCTCGTGCGTGAGCTGAAGTTGGGGGGCTACATGGAAGTCCGGCGTTCGACGGACATCGTTGCGCAGCATTTGGGCGTTTCCCGCGCGACGATATACAGCGACGCAAAGTAGTGTGGTCTGCTGCTCGCCGAAGAGAAGCGAAGCAACACACGCAATTCTAGTCTTGCCGGCCCTGCCTCGGCCGGTGTGCACCTACCAAGCGGAGCACAACGATGGACGCATACCGCACTATCTTGAGCCCGTTGGGCGCTCAAACCGCGCAAGACGCTGCATGCGGGCGCGGCACCGCCAAAACCATGTCGCTCAAGCCGGTCATCGGTCTGCTCGACAACAGCAAGCCCAACGTCGCGGAGTTTCTGCAATCGCTCGAAGAACAGTTGCGCGCGCGTAACGACTCGTACGAATTCGTGCGGTTGACGAAACCGAGGTCGGCCATGGCCTGCCCCGACCTCGATGCGTTCGCAACACAGTGCGATTACGTGATCAACGCCGTCGCCGATTGAGGCTCGTGCACGTCATGGAGTGTCCATGACAGTGTCGAGCTCGAAAGACGGGGCGTTTCGACCGTAACGGTCGTCACGGACGCTTTTGTGGATCTCGGCCGGGAAGTGGCAGACGCCTTGGGCGCACCTGAGGTACGCACGGCCGTGATTCCACATCCGATAGGCGGCCTCAACGCGCAAGAGGTCGAAGAGCGGAGCCGGAGCGCGCTTCGGGACGTCATGGAGAAGCTTACCGCGCCGCGCGTCGACGCTTCGATCGCTATCCGCGAGGAGACGCCGAGGATGCTGGATGTCTCGGGCTCGTGGGAAGAAATCAACACGTACTTTTACACCCGGCGCTGGACCGACGGGCTGCCGATCGTGCCGCCCACTGCGGCCAATGTCGAGCGTCTGCTGGCGTGGGCTGCAAGGCCGCCCGACACCCTGCTCGGGTTGATTCCACCGAAAATGGGCGTCGCGACAATCGAAAAAGTTGCGGTCAACGCCGTCATGGCCGGTTGCGATGCTCGCTGCTTCCCGGTCGTCATTGCCGCGGTGAAGGCCATCTGCAGACCCGAGTTCAATCTTTTGCCGATGCAGGCCACGACGAATCCGGTCACACCGATGATCGTCGTCAATGGACCGATCGCGAAGCAGCTCGATATCAACTCCGGCCACAACGTGCTCGGACAAGGATGGAAGAGCAACGCAACGATAGGACGCGCGCTGCGCTTCGTGCTCAACAACATCGGCGGCGGCATTCCGGGGACGCTGGACAAAGCAACGCACGGCCAGCCCGGCAAGTTCACGCTCTGCATCGCCGAGAACGAAGACGAGAGCCCGTGGGAGGCCTTCCACGTCGAGCGGGGATACGCGCCGAACGACAGCACGGTGTCCGTGATCGGCGTCGCGGGCACTCAGGACGTCATCCACTATGCGCGCACGAGCGCGGAGAAGGTGCTCAACACACTGGTGCACGCAATTCCGCGCGAAGGCTACAAGAATCTCTACTCTGGCGGCGAGCCGCTCATCATCTTCGGTCCCGAGCAAGCTGCGATCTTGGGCGCGGCCGGACTTACGAAAAATGACGTGAAGCGCATCGTGTTCGACTGCACGCGGGTTCCACTTGCGCTGCTAAGCCCCGAAACGGTGACGCTGATGCGAGGCCGCAGGCAGCAGTGGTTTTCGAGCCAAATCGAAACTGATGCCGTACCGATAGCCGATCGCCCCGAAGACGTGCAGATCATCGTTGCGGGCGGCGCAGGAAATCACACTGTGTTCGTTCCAACCTGGGGTGACACGCGGTGCGTGACGGTGAAGTTGTGAATTGGATCAAGGTCGCAGGCAGCTGTGCAAATGAATAGACGGCTGCGCATGTTGCTGTGGCTGTGCGCTGCGTTGGCGATCACCGCGGGTACGATTACAGGTCGGGCCGCTGAATACCCGTCCAGGCCCGTCCGATTCGTTGTGCCTTTTCCGCCATCGGGCGGCACGGACATCGTCGCGAGATTGCTGGCGCAGCAGCTCGCGGAGCGCATGGGCCAGCAGTTCGTCATCGACAATCGGCCGGGTGCGGCAAGCACGATAGGCGCACAAATCGCGGCGAGAGCCGCGGCTGACGGTTACACGCTGCTGCTCGTCACGGCGTCCTATGCGATCAGCGCGAGCTTTTACAGGACGCTGCCGTACGATTCGGTCTCGGACTTTGACGCCGTCGCGCGCGTTGCGTCAGGACCGCTGCTCGTCGTCGTGCATCCCTCGGTCAAGGTCGGTTCGATGAAAGAGCTCATAGCGCTCGCGAAAGCAGCTCCGAACAAAATGAACTATGCATCGGGCGGACCCGGCGGCATCAATCATCTTGCCGGCGAAATGCTGAAGATCATGAGCGGGACACGCATCGTCCATGTTCCATACAAAGGTGCCGGACCCGCGCTTACCGGGCTCATCGGCGGTGAAGTGCAGATGATGGTCGCGACGCTCGGCTCTGCGCTCACGCATGTGCGTAACGGCAAGCTCAAGGCGCTCGCAACAGGCGGTGGCCGCCGCTCGAGCATACTTCCGGAGCTGCCGACGGTTGCCGAATCCGGCGTGCCAGGTTATGCCGCGGACAACTGGTACGGCATTCTCGCGCCGCGCAATGTTCCGCCTGCAATACTGCGCGAGCTCGACAAACACATTGCCGCGGCCCTCAGCACCGATACGGTGCGCGAAAGATTCACTTCGGTCGGCTTCGAGCCCTCCCCGTCTACGCCTGCGCAATTCGCCGAGTATCTGCGCGCGGAAATCCGCAAGTGGAACCGTGTCATGAAAGAAGCCGGAATAGAATCAGAGTGAGGTTTTCACCATGGGTTGGAAGACGCTTTGGCACGTGATCGTTGCCTTGTTCGCAGCAGCAAATCTCATTGAGGTTAACGCGGCGGGCGCAGCGTACCCCACGAAACCTATACGGCTTGTGCTGCCATTCCCTCCGGGCGGCGGGACCGACGCGTTAGCACGCATCATCGGGCCGCGATTGACCGAAAGCCTCGGCCAACCTGTAGTGATCGACAACCGTTCCGGCGCAGCAGGCAATATCGCGAATGAAACCGTGGCGAGAGCCGTGCCCAACGGCTACACGCTGGGTATGGGATTCAGCACAACGCTCACCGTAAATCCTCAGCTATACAAGCTCTCATTCAGTGTGATGAAGGATCTCGCACCCATCACACAACTAGCAACCGCGCAGTACATCCTGGTGGTCCATCCGTCCGTACAGGCAGCGTCCGTGAAAGAGCTTATCGCGCTCGCGAAAGTGCGGCCCGGACAGCTCAGCTATTCTTCTTCAGGCGTGGGCTCACCGCTTCATCTGGCCGGAGAGCTTTTCAGTCAACGTGCCGGCGTTAAGCTAATCCATGTTCCTTACAAGGGTGGCGGCCCTGCGGCAGCCGCAGTGCTGGGCGGAGAGGTGCAGGTCCTCTTCGGCAGCGTCGCTTCTACACTGTCGCAAATCAAAGGGGGTCGACTGCGCGCGCTCGCAGTGACCGGGCCAACGCGCTCGCCGGTGGCACCCGAGCTGCCGACGATCGAGGAGAGTGGTTTTCCCGGTTACCGCATGACCGCTTGGGACAGCGTCCTCGCGCCGAGTGACACGCCGCGGACGCTGATCAACCAGCTTCATGACGAAATCGTCAAGATCGTGAGCATGCCCGAAGTGCGCAAAGCTTTCCTGAGCATCGGGTACGAGCCGACCGGCACCACCCCTGCAGAGCTTGCGCAGATCATCAAGGATGAAACTGCACTCTGGTCGGGCGTCATCAAGACCGCAAACATCACAGTGGAATAAACAGGACGACCGCATGATCGCCGAAAACGAATTCCTCACCATCGCAGACGCGAGCAGACTCATCGCTTCGCGCAAAATCTCACCCGTCGAGCTGACGCAGCACCTGCTGCGGCGTATCGAGCAGTTCGATCCCCAGCTCAATGCATACATCACCGTGACTCGCGAGCTCGCGCTCAAACGCGCGCGTGAAGCGGAGTCGGCCATCATGCGCGGCGAGCACAAGGGACCGCTGCACGGCATCCCGTTCGCGCTGAAAGACATCTACAACACCGCTGGTATCCTGACCTGCGGCCACTCGAAGATCGGCATCGACAACTTCCCGAACGAGGATGCCACTGCGACAGCGAAGCTGCGCGACGCCGGCGCCGTGCTCCTCGGTAAGCTCGCGACGAGCGAGTACGCCCACGGCGGGCCTTCGTTCGAGGCGCCATGGCCGCCCGCCCGCAATCCCTGGAACACCGAGTATTTCACGGGCGGCTCGAGTAGCGGATCGGCGGCTGCAGTCGCCGCTGGACTCGCACTAGGCGCAATGGGCTCGGACACCGGCGGATCGATACGCATACCAGCGTCGTTCTGCGGCACTGTCGGTTTGAAACCCACATACGGTCTGGTGAGCCGTTACGGCGTGATTCCCAACTCCTACACGTTCGATCACTGTGGCCCGCTTACGTGGACCGTGGAAGATGCAGCCATCATGCTGCAGGCGATCGCAGGCCACGACGCGCGCGATCCGGCGAGCGCAAACGTTTCCCTCCGTCAGTATCGTTCAGCCCTCACTGAAGACTTGCGCGGCATGCGCATCGGCGTCATCCGCCATTTCTATGAAGAAGATCTTCCGCTCGGACCGGACGTCGGCGCTGCGATGAATGCTGCGATCGAGGTGCTCACGAAGCTCGGCGCGCGCGTGGAGACCGTGCGCGTAAGGCCGCTGCTCGACTTTTTCGATGTGAAAATCATCATCGCAGAATCGGAGATATTCGCAGTCCATCAGAAAGAGCTGCTCGAGCGGCCGCGCGACTTCGGGACGCATTTTCTCGGACAGACGCT
>JAQGNH010000241.1 GCA_028291945.1 Betaproteobacteria bacterium | reverse complement strand
ATCGACGTGGCCGAGCTCTTTCAGCGCGCGCGATGCAATGTCTTCGGCGTCATTCTCCGGATACAAGTCGGCCACCAGCGGGATCGGCTTCTCGCCTTTCTCTGTGCCGATTTCTTTTACGAGCTCTTCGAGTAGATTCAGACGCCGCGCGACGATGACGCACTTGACCCCCTCGGCGGCCAATCCTTTGGCGATTGCGCGGCCGAGCCCCTGGCTCGCTCCGGTGACGATCGCGGTTTTGCCTTTCAGTTGAAGGTCCATGCTCTCTCCTTGATTTGAGAATCAGTCGGCTTTGATGCCGTGCTTCTTGATGATCGGCGTCCACTCGATGCGCTCGGCATCGAGAAAGTCGCGAAACAGATTCGGTGCACCTCCGATGACTTGTGCGCCGGACGCATTCATGCTGTTGAAGTACTCGGGTTCTTTTATCGCTTCGTTGGCGGCCCGATTCAGCGCGTTGATCTGCGTGAGGGTTGTTCGTCATGGTGCGAAATCACGTCGATGCACCAAACAGATGCCGCACCGCGAAGCGCTGCAAGGGCTAATCCGTTGATTTAATGTCGATGCTGGTGCACGTTTCGCTGGCATCCGAATTGCGTATAGGCCAGCCAATACAAATGAGGAAGCCGCCCGATGAGGCGAAGGTTCCCACCATGATGTCATGCACTCGCATGATTGGGCTCGCCGTTTTGGCCGACCGTTCGTCGATCAGGAGATCGTTATGAACAATCGAGATGCCCGAACGGGCCTCCATGATCGCAATGGTCTCCGCGTATCGGACGATGACGCCATAGATTCGAGCCGGCGCCGCATTCTCGGCGTTGCAGCGGCCGGCGCCGCGCTGGCAATAGCTGGCGCGCCGTCAATCGTGCGAGCCCAGAGCGGACCAAAAATCCGCATCGGTTACTGGCCGATTGCCGCTGGATTGCCGTTCTACGTCGCACTGGAAAAGGGTTACTTCAAGGAAGCGGGGCTCGACGTCGAGGGACTCAAATTCGCCGGTGCGCAACAGGTGATGGAGGCCGTTCTGTCCGGACGCGCAGATGGCAGCTCCAACGGCACGGGCTCGGCCAACCTCGCCATCGGCGAGCTTGCGCAGCCCGGAACGTTCAAGATCTTCGCGACCAATCCCAGCAATGCCAAGCACGTGCTGGACGAATTCATCGTCGCCAAGGACAGCCCATATAAAGCGATTGCCGACCTGAAGGGCAAGCGTGTTGCGTCCGGTCCCGGGATTCAGAACGTGACACTCGCCAAGCAGGTGCTGGAGAAGAGCGGCGCCAGCGGCGCCACCGTCATCGAATTGCCGATCGGGCAACATGTCGCGACCATCGTGGCAGGCCAGGCCGACGCCTGCTACACCCTCGAGCCGACGGGAACGGTGGGGCGGATGAACGGAACCACGCGCGTGCTGGAAGCGGGTGTGATCGCTAAATACGTGCTGGGCGATCCTATGGCACCGTGGCACGGCGGTTCGGCGTCACTCTCATCCGCGTTCATCAAAAAATATCCGGCCGAAACGAAGAAGTACATCGCAGCCTACGCCAAGGGCATCGAGTTCGTGCGCACCAACGCTGGCGAGGCGCGGCAGTACATGAAGGGATACACCGCGATCGAAGGTCCATTGACGACCGAAGTGCCGCTCGCTGCGTACATGCTCCACAGCGAATTCACCAAGTCGGACGTCGCTTACTTCCAGAAGTTTTTCGATCTGTTTCACGAGAAGGGCATCTTCAGCTCGCGGCTGATGGTCGAACCGATGCTCTACAAGGCGTGAGTCATGTCCGAGATCGCCTCCTCCGCAAAAGTCGCACCCTGGACGGGCGCACCGGGTGCCGCGCCACAAGCTTTGCCGCAGAAATTTCCCTGGGCGAGTCTGCTGCCGGTGTTGGGGCCGCTGGCGCTCTTTGTCGTATGGGATCTGGCGGTTCGCTTCGGCTTCGTCAAGGCGATCCTGCTGCCGACACCGCTGGATACGCTGGCTGCACTGGCTACCGGCCTCGCCGGCGGCCCGCTGCTGATGGACTTTGCGGTGACGGTGAAGCGCACGCTGGAAGCATTCGCAATTGCCGCAGCGCTCGGCGTGCCGCTCGGGGTGTTGCTCGGCAGCAATGAGCGCGCGTATCGCAGCGTCGAGTTCCTGATCGATTTTTTCCGCTCGACGCCATCGTCCGCGCTGATCCCGCTGTTTCTGCTTATTTTCGGCGTGTCGGACGTCAACAAAGTCGCCATCGCCGCGTTCGGTGCGCTGCTGATCGTGTTGTTCAACAGCGCGTACGGCGTGATGAACGCGCGCAAGCAGCGGATGATGGCGGCCAAAGTGATGGGCGCGTCACGCTGGCAGATCTTCAAGGATGTGCTGATCTGGGAGAGCCTGCAGCCGACGTTCGTCGGCCTGCGCTCCGCCGTCTCCATGGCGCTGGTGATCGTTATCGTGGCCGAGATGTTCATCGGTTCCGATAACGGCCTCGGCCACCGCATCATCGATGCCCAGCAGGTGATGAACGTGAAGAGCATGTATGCCGCGATACTCGCCGCAGGCGTTCTCGGCTATACGCTGAATGTTCTGTTCCTGGTGATCGAGCGGCGAGTGGTGCACTGGAGCGGGAGGTAAAGACATGGAGGTCGTCGATGCGCCTCTCGTTGCCGATGTGCCGATCGCGCCCTTTCTTCCTGGACCTACGGGCACGCACATCACGATACGCGGACTGACCAAGTATTTCGCCGGATGGCCGCTGTACGAGAACTTCGACCTCAACATTCCGAAGCACAAGATCGTGTCGGTGTTCGGACCCAATGGGTGCGGAAAATCCACGCTGATCAATATGATCGCGGGTCTGGTCCCGATCGATTCCGGCGAAATTCTGTTCGACGGCAAATCGCTCGCCGATACCAAGATCGGATACGTGTTTCAGAACTACCGTGAAGCGCTGTTTCCATGGCTGCGCACGATCGACAATATCGCTTATCCCCTCAAGCTCGAAGGCAGGTCGAAGCCCGAGCTGGACCGTCGGGTCGCGGAGCTCGTGGCTTCCTTCGACGTGAAGTTCGACCTCAAACGCTACCCCTACGAGCTCTCCGGAGGTCAGCAGCAGACCGCCTCCATCATGCGCGCGCTGGCACCCGGGCCTGAAGTGCTGTTTCTCGACGAGCCGTTCTCCGCGCTCGATTTCGAGATGACTCTTTTCATCCGCGAAAAACTGCAGGAGGTGTTCCTCCAGACTGGTACCACGATGATGCTGGTGTCACACGACCTGGAGGAAGCGGTCTATCTGGCCGACGAAGTGCTGCTATTGACCAAGCGTCCGACGCGCATCGCGGAAATTCTGAAATACGATGATCCCCGCCCGCGCACTGTCGCCACGTTGTCGGAAGCGAGCTTCATCAGCACCAAGAAGCGCAGCCTGGAGATCTTCCAGCGCGAGGTGCGGCGCTAAGGTCCCTGCGTTGGCCCTGGCGCGTGATCGGCAGATTCGGATTTGCCGCAGGCACCGAGCGCGCGTAAACCACCAGGTAGCGATGTTCTCGCCGGGCGCCGCGCGTTAGGCGTCAGCCCCTACGCTGCGGGGCCGATTCGAATCGCATATGCGTGCCGACGTTGGTATTTGCATATCCTTGCTCGAAGTCTCGCGATCCTGCTGATTTCCGCTGCGCGCCGGCATCTTCTGGAACTCTCGCGCGCCTGTCAGTCGAAGTTCCCATGAGGACCGGCTATTTCCTCGATCTTCGGGACGCAGGGCGCATACTGGCGTTGCAGCTCAGCGCGTACCTTAATCGCAGCGATGTGATCGTGCTCGCATTGCCGCCCAACGGCGTGCCTGTGGCATACGAAGTCGCGCACTGGCTTAACGCTCCGCTGGACGTCTTTTTCGTGCGCAGTCCCGAACCGCGAGAACAGCTCTATCGCGGCGGCCGCGCCCCGCTCGAGGTTCGCGGGCGAACCGCGATCGTCGTGGACGACGGCGCCGTGACCGGTGCCACCATGAGAACGGTGATCGACGAGTTACGACGACGTGACCAGCCGGCGCGAGTCGTTGCGGCAGTGCCTGTTGCCCCGCCGCAGGTTTGCCAGCAATTGCGCGCCGTGGCCGACGAAGCGGTGTGCGTCTTCACGCCCGACCCGTTCCACAACGTCGAGCACTGGTACCGGAATTACCCGACGGTGCCCGACGAAGAAGTCGCGAAGCT
>JAQGNH010000226.1 GCA_028291945.1 Betaproteobacteria bacterium | reverse complement strand
CTGCCTGATCAGCACGCACCCGAAGTGCGCGTCATCATAGATGGCGCTGAAGTGAGCGTACCGACCACGTACAGCGTAGCGGCCGCCGTGCTCGCGTGTCGGGATGGAATCGTTCGCACGACACCGGTCACCGGCGCACTCCGCGCACCGTACTGCCTCATGGGCGTGTGCTTCGAGTGCCTCGTAGAAATCGACGGCGTGCCTAACCAGCAAGGCTGTCTGGCTCAGGTGCGTGAAGGCATGAGGATCGAACGTCAACTCGGAAAACGCAGGATCGATTTGTGAGTGCAGTGGATCTTGCGATCATCGGGGCTGGACCCGCCGGCATGGCGGCTGCCGTTACTGCAGCAGATCTGGGTATGCGCGTCAGCGTACTCGATGAACAGCCAGAGCCGGGGGGCCAGATCTACCGCGGCATCGAATCGCTTTCAAAGGCGCGACCTCATCACCTTGAGATTGTGGGCGCGGACTATGCGCGAGGCGTGGACGTCGTCAAGGCCTTTCGCAGCGCAGCTATCGACTATCGTCCGGGCACGCAGGTGTGGTCGGTGGACGGCGAACATGTTTTCTATCGGTCGAGCGACGCTGCGGGAAGCATCATTGCCAAGCAGATCATCATTGCGACCGGCGCCATGGAGCGGCCATTTCCGCTACCGGGCTGGACACTTCCCGGCGTTCTCAGCTGCGGCGCAGCTCAGACTGCATTCAAGGCCGCGGGTCTCGTGCCTGACGGAGACGTAGTGCTCGCAGGCAGCGGGCCTCTTCTGCTGCTGATCGCAGCGCAGCTCGTAAGGGCAGGCGTTCGTCCGCGCATGATTCTCGAGACATCGTTCAATGTGGGCGCGGCGCTAAGTCATCTACCGCGCTTTCTCACAGCGCCGGGCTACTTCGCGAAGGGATTGCGTTTGCTGCGCGAGCTGAAGCGCTCGGGCGTGCAGATCCACAAGAGGGTGAGCGCCGTCAAAATCAATGGAGACGATCGTGTGCGCGCTATCCAGTACGAGTGCAACGGTGTCGTTCGAGAGGAGCGCGCAGACGTCGTCCTTCTGCATCATGGCATCGTTCCAAATGGCAACCTCGCCTGGGCGAGCCGCATCAATCACGAATGGGACGAGAGGCAGCGCTGTTTTCGGCCGGTGCTCGACGCGTGGGGGCGCAGCTCGCTCAATGGTCTGATGGTAGCCGGAGACAGCGGCGGTATCGTGGGCGCGGTTGCGTCCGAGCACGCCGGCGGCATCGCGGCGCTGGCTGCTGGCGCCGCGTGCGGCCACATCACAGCGGACGAACAAGAGCGCCGCGCAGCACCGTTGCGCAAAGACTATGCGAAACACCTCGCGGCTCGACCGTTCCTGGACGCGTTGTACAAACCCGCGCTGCGCTGGATCGCCCCGCCCGATGTCGAAACAATAGTGTGCCGATGCGAGGAGATTACGGCGGGTGCAATACGTAAAGTCGCGTCCGAGCACGACTGCCCGGGACCGAACCAGCTGAAAGCGTTCATGCGCTGCGGTATGGGCCCCTGCCAGGGCCGCATGTGCGGGCTTACGGTTGTCGAACTGCTCGCCGAATCTCGAGGTGTGAGTCCTGCGGACATCGGGTACTATCGCATACGATCTCCCATAAAACCGGTTACGGTCGGGGAGCTCGCTGCGCTTGAGTTGTAGCCGGAGCGGCTGGAAGTCGAGACTGCAGCTGATTTCAGTGCCGCCGCGCTTGGCAGCTTGATGGCGAACGACAGGACACGATCGAGAAGCTGAGATGCAGGACAGCCTTCACGAGAAACTGGAAGCCGTCAAAGAAACACTGGGCATCGTGTTTCCGGGGCTGGCGGTGACGATGCGCAAGCAAGGCACAACCTGGAAATTCAACGTAGACGGCAAGGCGTTGCGCTTCTCCGAGGATTTTCTAACCGCCTACGACGTAGACCACATTCTTTCGATGTGCCACCTCGGCATCGCAGAACTTCGATCCCGCCCGACCGACACAACCATCCATATAGGCGCCCATACTCTGAGCTAAGGCAACGGACCGCGAGCGGCACCGCTCTGCTAACGGCTTTCGACGCTATACACGCACCGCTTAGGCCTTCTAATCAGCGCTTAACGCTCTGCATGCGTAGCTGCGGAGAAGAAGTAACCTCCTCGATGAGCGCGGCGCAGTTCGTGTCCTTCGCTCCGCCGAGATCGATCAGGGGAAGCAGCGCACCGAGTCCGCCCGTGACAACCCCAAGTCCCACTGCGGCAGCACCGCGCACGAGAGCGCGAGGTATGTCGGGTGCGACTTTGGGGTTCTTGAAGGTACCTGTGATATGGATCGGCCCGCGCAGTGCTGCGAGGCTCAGGGTTTTGGATTTCGCGGCGAGAGTGAGATCGACCTTCTCTTCTGCGAAATTGACGCTGCCGGTTCCCGTCACCACTGCTTTTCCGGTATCCAGGATCAACGTCTGCACTTTGAAGTCGCCTTTTTCGCCCTTCAGATGAGTGACCATACATCGTACCGGTAATTGGCGATCTCCCGTCAGCAGCACCGGGATCGCATTGGCGACATCGAGGTTCAGAAGCCGTACTAAAAGCTCGCTTACTGAACCGCCGTCCATCAGCAGCGCGGTCTCTCCGTCAGCCTGGCCAAGCATTTTTGCAACCGAGTTTCCGGTCATATCCAGCTTGGCGCGCCCGGTTATAACGCCCGCATTCGCCTTGTTGAGCTTAAACGTGGGAAACAGTTTTTCCAGGTGCAGCTGCTTTACTGCGATGTCGGCCTTCGACTTGATCACCGGCTGACGTGCATCCATCAGGATCTGGGAGACGACATTACCGCCCGCGACGGCGAAGTTGAGCGGTTCCAGCGTAAGTACGCCGTCCCGCAGTTTCAGAGTTGCGACGAGCTTCTCGAGCGGCAGTTTCTCGGTGAGTATGTTTTCCCCGCGCAATTTGACGTCGGCGTTGGCGACCCGCAGCTTTTCAAGACTGAACGGCTCCTGAGGGAGCACGCGATCCGCAGGCGGCGGCTTGGGACTGGATTTGGTCTCACCGCGGTCTCCGCCGATCAATCCGCCCAGATCGTTCATATCCAGGTTGCGCGAAACCAGATCGGCTTTGATGTACTGCGGCTTTTGCGCTACGTCCACTGAGAAGTCTCCCGAGAGGTCACTGCGTCCAACGCGTCCCGCGAACTTGCGGAAGGACCACTCGCCTCCGGTGTGATTGAGGTGTCCCGTCAGCTTGTACGCGGGCGTAGGGGGAAGCGGGACGCCGACGATCGGATAAAGTTGTGCGAGGTCGCTGCCTTCGAGCTCGAAGTTGAGGTCTTCGCTTTTCAGATTCAACGGATCGAGCAATGTGCCGTCCGCGCGGGCCTTCGTGTTCCCCACCAGCGCTCTCAGCTTGATCGGGTACGGCTTGTCGACCGCGCTCAGCGCCAGCACGCTGCCGACGAACCCGTCCACGGTCCCCGAGAAGCCTTTGACACGGCCCCGCGCGCCGATTTTCAGCATGCCGGCGTTCGGCTGATCTGACGGGACCGTGGCGACGTCGGTGGTCAAGTCAGTCTTCAACGTCGGATCGAGGTATGCAATGCGCCCACGATCGATCGAGAGCGCATGGATCACGGGCGGCTCCTTCTGATTGCTGTTGAACTGCCAGTTGGGTGTGCCGTCCTTGGTCTTCTCCAGCGAAATGCGTGCATCGCTGAGGCTGATCTGCTCAAAGATGGTCTTGCCGTGCAACAGCGGAAGGGCGTCGATCGTGAAATCGACCCGCCCGATCTCCGCCATGTTCGGATCGCGGGCCCAGCTCGCGTTGCCCAGCACGACACCATCGGCAGTGACGCGTGGCCGCAGCGAAAGATGCACGTGCAGGTCGCCGTTGATCGCGAAAGTGCGCCCGGTTGAACGCTCGACCTGCCTTGCGATGGGGCCACGCAGCATGTTCCAGTCGAAGAGATAGAGGCCGACGGCTATGAGGGCGACGAATATAGCGAAGCCGCCGAGCCAGTGTTTAGATCGTTTGGACATAAGTGTCGCCTACAGTGGGCCCGCTAGTTGCACAGCGTAAAGGTTAAACTTATGCGTCCCGTGGGGTCGAACCCTCCACAGTCCGCATGCGAGCTAACCGTATGCAATGACAGCACCTGATGTCTGAGAACCGCCTGCGCCGTCCATCGGCCGTTGAAATATGGTCGTGGATACTCGCCGCCCTCGGTCTGTTCCTGGTGCTGCAGCTACACCTGCTTACGGCATTCCTTGCCGGACTGCTGGTGTACGAGCTCGTCCATATCATAGCTCCCGTGCTGCAAAAGCACTTTTTTGGGGAGCGCGCGCGCATGGTCGCAGTGGCAATACTCGCTGCGGTCATCGTAGGGCTCATCACCGCGGCGATCTTTGCGGTCATAGGCTTGCTGCGCAGCGATGGCGGAAGTCTGACGGCGCTCATACAGAAAATGGCGGACATACTGGAGCAGGCGCGCAGCACCATGCCGCCGTGGATCGTCGATTACCTGCCTGCTTCGCTGGACGACATGCGCACGGCTGTGACGGAGTGGCTGCACGAGCACGCAAGCGAGCTGCGGCTTGCGGGAGCCGAAACGGGGCGCGCGCTCGCACACATACTCATCGGCATGATCATAGGCGCCATGATGTCGCTGCGCGAAGCAAGAGACGCCGAAAGCGACAAGCCGCTTGCGCACGCGCTCGAGCAGCGATCGGGCCTGATCGGCGACGCCTTCCGGCGCGTCGTGTTTGCGCAGGTGCGCATCTCGCTCATCAACACGACGTTCACCGCGGTATACCTGCTAATCGTCCTGCCGCTCTTCGATGTGCACCTGCCGTTTGCGAAGACGATGGTTGCAGTGACGTTCGTGGCAGGCCTGTTGCCGGTGGTCGGGAATCTCATCTCGAACACGGTGATCGTCGTCGTGAGCTTTGCGAACTCACTCTCAGTGGCGATCGGCTCGCTCGTCTTTCTGATCGTGATTCACAAGCTCGAATACTTTCTCAACGCGCGCATCGTGGGCTCGCGTATCCACGCGCACGCGTGGGAACTGCTCATCGCCATGCTTGGAATGGAGGCGGCGTTCGGCTTGCCAGGCCTCGTGGCGGCGCCGATCTACTACGCGTACGTCAAGGCGGAGCTGGCGGAAAGAGGGCTGGTTTGAATGATGGATGATGGATGATGGATGATGAATGATGAATGATGAATGATGAATGCGGAATGCGGAATGCGGAATGCGGAATGGCAACCGAGGGTTTGTCCTGCTCTGCGCGAGATCGCCGAATCCTGAGCAACACACGCGGCGAGCGTCTAACGCCGGTTCATTCATCATTCCGCATTCATCATTCAGCGCATCACGCAAGCTTGTGCCTTACCCATTCCGCCACCTGGAGAAGGCGCGCATCGTCGTCATAACGTCCGACGATCTGTATCCCCAGCGGAAGACCTTTTTCGCTGCGGCCAAAGGGCAGCGTTACGCACGGTGCGCCGAGCAGCGTCCAGTTGCGGTTGAATAACGAGCTGCCGGTGCTTTCGATACCTTTCAAAGCTTCACCGGGTGCACTGGGAGTCAGCAGCACGTCGAGCTCGGAAAAGACCGCGCGATAGGCCAGACGGCATTCACGCGCATGGCGCATGGCGTCGTCATAGCGGACGCGCGGCATTTTCCAATGCTCTTCGAGCGTCATCCGCAGGTGCTCGCTCAGCAATTCCCCGTATCTGAAGCGCTCGTCCGCTAGCGAACGCGCGGCTTCGAAGTTCATGATGAGCTCCTGCTCGTCGTACAACTGGTCGAAGTCATTGGGCAGTGTGAGGTCCTGCACTTCCGCACCAGCGAGCGCGAGCGAGGATGCGGCCGTTTCGAGCGCGATCCGCGTCTCGGACGATGCGTCGTTCCAGCGCGAGGTCTTGCAGAATCCGATGCGCGGCGCGTGCGGCAGTTGCGACTTGAGATCCGGCATCGTGCGCGCCGAGACGGCATGGACCAGCAACGCACAGTCCTCGACCGTGCGCGCCATGACGCCGATCGTATCGAGCGATTCGGCGACAAACTTCAATCCCGCGCGATTGATGGTGCCGAAGCTCGGCTTGTAGCCGACGATGCCGCAGAACGCGGCTGGGCGGATGTTGGAGCCGCCGGTCTGAGTGCCGAAAGCGAGCGGAACCATATAGTCTGCGACTGCCGCAGCCGATCCGCTCGAAGAGCCGCCCGGCGTGTATTCGAGATTGTGAGGATTGCGCGTAGGGCCCGCTTTGCGCGTAGCGAACTCTGTCGTAACGGTCTTGCCGAGCACGATGCCACCCGAGTGTCTCACCAGCGCAACCGCCGCCGCATCCGTGTGCGGCCGGTGGGCGCGATAGATCGGTGAGTTGTATTGAGTCGGCATGTCATGGGTGTCGATGACGTCCTTGAAGGCGACCGGCACACCCGCGAGCGGGCCGTCAGGCCGCGCCTTGTCGATCGCTTTCGCCTGCGCGATCGCCGCGTCGGGGTCGCAGTGCACCCACGCACGCACGTCGCTGTCACGCAGTCTTATGCGTTGGAGGCAATCGCGAACGAGTGCTTCCGAGGTGATCTTGCCGACGGCGATTTGACGCGCCGCTTCTGTTGCGCTGAGACGGTTAAGGTCACTCATTTTTTATTCCGGATTTGTGGTCTTCGAAATTTGGCTGGCGGCGGTCAACGGCACATCGCTACGACCGGCGCAGTGTACCACCGCGCCCACAGATGCTTCCGCGCTGTGGACGTCCTCCGGGGGAGGCGGTACCCGAACAGGGAGAACCCTCACCCTGTTCGGGTGACGGTATACGAACAAGGAGAACCCAAGGTTCTCCCCCTGCGGGGGCAGGCGATAAACGAACAGGGAGAACCCAAGGTTCTCCCCGTTACCCCTTTCCTAAGGTTGTGGCGGCCTTAGGCTCGATGAGATGGAGCGATCGATAGATTGCCGAAGGATGGGAGGTTACGGAGGGAAAACTAGGTTTCCCTCTGTTAGTTCGCCGGCCCGGGTTATGTCGTTAAGCCGCAGGCTTAACGACATAACCGTATCGCAGATTCGTGCGCCCGGGACCTTCGCGCTCGTAAGCCGCTTTGGCAAGCGCAATCGCGTCGGTCTTGAGCTCCACACGGCGATCGTACTTGTATAAGCGCGCTGAATTTTCACCGAAGATCGCATGCTTCACGGGACCGTCGGCCGGACCGAGGGTCGCAAATCCGTGTTTCTTGCGCATGTCTTCAGGGATTTCGAGTCGGCGCAGCGCTTCGATCTGCCACTGCGGCGCGCCGGTCCATACCGCATCCGTGCCCCACACCACGTGATCGGCGCCCAGACCTTTGACGAGCTGGCCCATCATCGCAGCACACAGGCGTGGCTCCGCGACGGTGCTTTGCGCAAAGATCTGTCCAAGGTCGCCGTAGACATTCTTCACACCGTACTTCTCCGGAATCTCGGCAAGATCCGTTACCCAGTCGATGCGTCCCGTCTTATCGAACTGCTCCATGCCGACTTTGTATGCGCCACCCGTAAAGCGGAAAGCCGAGTGATAGACGATGAAATTCAATTGCGGCCAATCTTTTGCGGCTTTGCCGACGTCCCGAACGTCCGCGTACGGCAGCAGGTTCGGGAACTTGTCGCTGGTCTCCGGTGGGAACAGCCCCTTGTGCACGCAAACGTTCGTATGCCCCGCCTTTACGAGCTTCTCGTAAAACGGGTAGAGCAGCTTTTCGTCATCCAGGCGCCAGGGATGCCGCGCAAGCTGCTTATTGGTGTTGTCGCCCACCGTGTAGCCTTTGAACGAGTCGGGCTTCAGTTGCGCGATTGCCTTGTCGACTGCATCCATCCAGCCGGGCATGCCCGGCATGAAGATCGCGTGCGAGAACATGCGCTTCGAGCCCGTCAGCTTGTTCACTTTCGCGCGCGTGTCCGCTTTCATTTCATTGGTCAGGAACCAGTCGCGCGGCTCTTCTGAGCCCGAACCGGAGATCAGTGCAACCTTGGTGTCGCTGTCGAAATAGATTTCCTTGAAGTAGTTCGCGAATTTCAGATCGTCGAGGGTTTGCGTTTTGCCTGCGAGCGCGGGATTCCAGCCGGATTTGCCGACGGCCTCGCGTGAACGCACGAACCCTTCGAGCCGCGTATCGTCGCGCAGGAAGTGCGTGTGCATGTCCATGATGAACTGGTCAGCCAGACTGCGCGCGCGCTCGTTGGCCATTTCGGGCGTGGCCGCTTCCGCTCGGCTCACGCTGAACAGCGGGCCGTACACGTCGTTCATCGCGACGAACGCGGTCGCCATGCCCGCAGCAGTCTTGAAGAATTTCCGTCGGCTCATTCCCTGATGCTTCGCGAGCGCGCTTCCGAGCTCTTTCACCCGGGCTTCGACTTTCTTCTGGTTTTCGGTTTGAGGGCCGGGCAGGAATTCGTCGCTCGAAACAAACTGCGTCGGGATCGGCGAAGCAAAGGAAGCCGTTTCAGCGGGCAGCAGCGCTGCAAGTTCTTCCGGATCGAGCTGTGACATGGAGCCTCCTGGGAATCGTCGATTATTATTCTGAATCGAGACGGGCATTTTCGGCGGGACCCTGCGTCAGGTCAACCGTTCGAAACGCAAGTCGATGCAGCTCACGGTTGCGCGTTCCGATCAGACGCCTTAACGTTCCTGTGACAGTCGGCCTAATACGCAAACCAAGGAGCCCTGAATGCCGCAGAATCCCACTCAAGTCCTCGCCCGGTTCGCAGCCACGCTCGATTACGAGCGCATCCCGGTACACACCCGGGAATACTGCAAGAACCTGCTGCTCGACACACTTGCCTGTGCTGTGGCCGGGCATCAGGGAGAAGAAACCAACCAGGTGGCGGCATTGGCCTCGGCGCTCGGGCAGTCGAACGAAAGCAGCATCGTCGGTGGGGAGAGGCTATCGCTGGCGGGGGCGACGCTCCTGAACGGATATCTGGTCACTGCAGTCACGATGTGTGACATCCACCGATCGACGTTGACTCACGTCACGCCTGAAGTGATGCCGCCTGCACTCGCCATTGCAGAGCGTGATGGCTTGTCGGGTCGCGATCTGCTCGTAGCACTCGCAGCGGGCTGCGAAATCACGACGCGGGTCGGGATTGGCCTCGATTATCCGGAATTTCGCCGACGCGGCTGGCATGGTCCGGGCATCATCGGGCCGTTCGGCGGTGCGGCTGCGGTAGGGCGTCTGATCGGCCTCGACACGGAAACGATGTCGAAAGCGTTCGCACTCGCGGGCAGCCAGGCCGCAGGTACGTTCGCGGCCTGGGGAACCCCAACCGTTAAATTTCATCAATGCCGCGGCGCGCTCTCCGGCTTGATGGCCGCGCTGCTCGCGCAGCAGAAGTTCGAGGCGACTCAGGAGTTTCTGACTGCGGCGGACGGCGGCCTCTACAACACCTATACGAACGGCGGAAAACCCGAAGCTGCAACCAGCGGACTCGGCGAGCGCTGGGAGCTCGAGCAGATTGCTTTACGCCTGTGGCCCTCGGCTTCGACGATTCAGGGTTTGATCACCGCGATGTTCGACCTCATCGAGCAGCATCAGCTGCGAGCCGAGCAGATACGCAAGCTTCGCGTGAGCCTCGGCGAGACTGCGAACAAGATGCATGGGATTTTTCCGCACTACAAAGCCAAGTTCGAAGCGCTGCTGTCCACGCATTATGCCGCTGCCATTATCATGCACGACCGCGAGCTTACACTTGCGCAGTTCGAACCTGAGCGCTACAACGATCCGAGGGTGAAATCGTTTGCCGCCGAGAAGGTCGAAGTGAGGGAGGACAAGTCGCTGCAAGGCGTGCAGGCTGTCGTGCAGGCAGAGACCGTCGACGGGCGCACGATCGAAGTGCGTTGCGATACGCCGCGCGGCTCGCCGGAAAACCCGTTGACCCGGGCGCAGATCGAGGCGAAGTTCCGCACCTACGCGAAAGCGCGTATTTCCACAGGTCGCATCGAAGAAGTCATCAACATCGTATCGAAGCTCGAAGATCTGCCGAACGTGCGCAACTTGATGAACCTGCTGCGATTCACGAACGAGGCACGCGGGAGGGCGGCTGCAGCGGCCTGATTAATGTCGCTGCCTCCTACGAATGTGGAGTGACAAATGAACTATCCGCTCATGAGGACTGATGTGCACGCATTGAACAAGCGTGCATGGAGTGTGAGAGCGCTCGCGTCGGGGGCGTTCGCGGTGGGCGCACTCGCGATCGGTGCAGTGGCTATTGGTCGACTGGTCATCGGGCACGCACGCATCCGCAGGCTCGAGATCGACGAGCTCGTCGTGAGGGACCTTCGTATCACCGGTAAGATGGAGACGCCTAGCGGCACGCCGCCTCGATCAGAATGACACCGCGCTCCGTGTGACCCGGAATGGCTCATGAGCGCGTTCTTTGCCTTTCTGCATCACGTCGCAGCATTCACGCTCGTTGCTGCTCTGGCAGTCGAATACGTGTTGATCAAAGACGAGCTGACGATCGGAAGCGCGCGCAAGCTGCAGCTTGTGGATCTGGCGTTTGGGGTGTCCGCCGGCATAGTTCTCGTGATCGGTTTGCTGCGCGTCTTCTATTTCGAGAAAGGACCATCGTATTACTTTCACAGCGCACCCTTCATTGGGAAGCTGTCGCTTTTTGTGCTCATCGGTCTGCTCTCGATCTACCCGACTGTTCAGTTTCTGTCGTGGCGGACATCGCTCAAGGCCGGACGTGCACCCGTGGTCGAGCCCCGCACGCTCCGCGCTATCCGCGCCGTCATCCATCTTGAATTGGCGGGGGTCGTTTTCATCCTCCTGTTCGCCGCGCTGATGGCTCGCGGCATCGGCTTGATGGCCTGATCACGCTGTCGCCATGCGGCGCCGCGACTTCGCGCCGTGTGCCGCTGCTAGAATGGCAGCAGAATAACGCGTGTGTCTCGAGGATACGCTTTGAAGCGATTTGAATTTTTTGCTGCGCTTGCGCTTTTCAGTTCGACCGTAATCGCGACAGCCGCGCCCGATCGCGTGCTCGCCGCTGATGCGAAGTACCCTCAGCACTCAGTTCGCATGATCGTGCCGTATCCACCCGGCGGAGCCGGGGATATCGTGGGCCGCATGCTTTCTGCGCGGCTCACCGAGACGCTCGGTCAGCAGGTCGTGGTGGACAATCGCGGCGGCGGAGGTCAGGTGATCGCAACCCAGTTGTCGGCGATCGCACCGCCGGACGGCCATACTTTGTTTCTCGCGAGCGCCACGCATTCGGTCAACGCGGCGGTTCGCAAAAACCTGCCCTATGACACGCTCAAGGACTTCGCCCCCATCACGCTCGTCGCGCAGTCGCCGCTCGTGTTCGTTGCGAATCAATCGCTCGGCGTCGGCAGCATCAAGGAGCTGATAGCAGCGGCGCGCGCAAAACCCGGCCGCATCAACTACGCGTCTTCGGGGCCCGGAACCGGCGGACATATGTCAGTGGAGTTGCTCAAGTCCATGAGCGGCGTCGACCTCGTGCATATTCCGTATAAGGGCGCAGGGCCGGCGCTGACGGACGTGATCGCTGGTCAGGTCCACATGATGTGCACGAGCCCGCTCGCAGCGATGCCGCATGTCAAAAGCGGGAAGCTGCGCGCGCTGGCAATGACCGGCCTGAAGCGCTCGAGCTTTGCGCCGGACGTGCCAACTGTTGCGGAGACGCTTCCTGGATTCGAGACGACTCTTTGGTATGCAGTGCTTGCGCCAGCCGGTACGGCTCAGTCGATCGTCCGTCGGCTACACGACGACACGGTGAAGATCGTTCGATCGAAAGATTTCACGCAGCAATTGGAGTCTCAGGGTGCAGAACCCGTCGGCAACAGTCCGCAGGAGCTTCAGAAGTTCATTCAGGCGGAGATGGCGCAATGGACCCGAGTCGTGAAGCAGGCGAAGATAACGCTGGATTAGAGGGTCTTTCCTTTTGCGTAGATGCTTTGATTTTGAGGAATTGGACTATGAGTGCAACACTAACTTTATTCGATCCGACCGCACCGCGGCGGGAAAGCGATAGCGGGCAGAGCGCCGCAAATCCGAGGCTCTCCGATCTGTCAGGCAAAGTTGTCGGCTTTATCGACAATGCGAAGCCGAATTTCGGTCTTCTTGCCGACGATCTGGGCGAGCTTCTGATGTCCAGGTATGGCGTCGCGCGCGTGGTCAAGCGCAGGAAGCCTTCCGCGTCAGTACCCGCAAAGCCGGAGGTCATAGAAGAGCTTACCGGCGAATGCGACGTGGTCATCGCCGGCTCGGGTGACTGAGGCTCGTGCACGTCGTGGAGTATCCATGACAGTGTCGAAGTGTCGAAGCGCGGAACTCGTGCCGTGACCATCTGCTCGACTGCATTCGTAACCCTGGGCAAGGCACAGGCACGCGCGCTCGGCGACTCCAATTTGCCGATCGCGATCATTCCGCATCCATTCGGTCTGCGCTCGCGCGATGAAGTGCGCGATATTGCGCGCACGTGTGTGGACCAGCTGGTGGAGCTCGTGACTGGACGTGCGAAGTGAAGGCGCCAGAGGGCGAACGCGCTGCGACGTTCGAAGCCGCTGACGACTTGGACGCGATCAACCGGCTGTATCGCGAGCGGCGCTGGAGCGATGGCCTGCCCATCGTTCCGCCGACTGCGCAGCGGGTCGACCGGATGCTCGAGCGCACGCGCCGCCGGCGAGACGAAATCATCGCGCGCGTTGCACCGGGATACGGGGCGGCGACCGTCGAGCGGATCGCGATCAATTGCGTAATGGCCGGATGTGACCCCGAATACCTGCCCTTTTTGATAGCAGCCACTGAAGCCGTCGCCGATCCGCAGTTCAACCTGCAGGGCATACAGGCGACGACCAATCCCGTTGCGGTGTGGATGATCGTTAACGGTCCCATCGTACGAAAGCTCGACATCAATGCCGGATTCAATTGCATCGGGCAGGGCGCCTGGGCAAACGCTACGATCGGCCGCGCGTTGCGGCTCATCCTTCAGAACATCGGCGGTGCACTGCCCGGTGAGATGGATCGAGCGACTCACGGTCAACCGGGAAAATACAGCTTCTGCTGCGCCGAAAACGAAGATGCAAGCCCGTGGGATCCGCTGCATGTGGAGCGCGGATTCGAACGCGATCAGAGCACCGTCACTGTGGTTGGCGCTGAAGGCACGATGAATATGAACACGCATTCGAAGCAGGCTCTGGAGCTTGCGAGAGTGATCGCCGAGACGCTCGTGCATCCTCCGAGCAACGAATACGTGCACGGCGGTGAGCCGTGGCTGATCATCAGCCCGGAACACGCGGAGATTTTCAAGCGCGGGGGCATGAGCAAGACGGACGTGAAGCGGCAGCTGTGGGAGCAATCGAAGATGCCTGCGGGCCGGCTCTCGACGAAGGAGCTCGAGCGCGTCAAGGATTCGCGCTCCGAGGAGCTTGGAACACTCACAGCAGATACGCTGCTTCCGATATCAACTCGGCCCGAAGAGGTAATGTTGATTGTCGCAGGCGGCGCCGGGACGCATTCGGTTTATGTGCCGTGCTTCGGCAATAGTCGCGCGATTACGCGTGTCCTTGACAAGGATGCGTGACTGATGGAAGAGCGCGGGCTTGTCGCAATTACGACATCTTCGGCGCCGGTCTCGAAAGCACCTTGTGAGTGTTTCCCTTCGACTGCAACGCGGCGCCTCTGGCTCGGGACACGCCTTCGACTGCGTGCTGTCGTGCCCCTGGTCAGGAGGAACGGCTTTTTGAGATGGGTTCTACGCGTGGTGTCCGTGTTTTTCGTTTGCGTGGCTGCGACCTACGGCGCGCAGACGTACAAGGTGCCCGAGCAGAAGAAGCGCGTCGGTAATTGGTACTATATCTCTGGTACCGATGGCATGTTCCGAGTACCTCGATTCATCGCAGCAGTCCACGACACCACTGCAAGTACCAGTTTGATCTTCACCTGTCAGCTCAGGCCGGGCGTCCCACCCAGTAAAGACACACTGCCGATCATGACAACGATGCTGGGGCTGGGTGTTGGCCGTCCGGGTCAAAAAAAGATCATCAAGATGCGCTTCGACAAAACCCCCGTCTTCAAGACTACCTGGGTTACCGAAGCTGTGGACCTCACCTCGCTCCAGGACAGCGCCCAGACAGATCCACTGCGACTGCTCCTGAGAATCGTGGGCAACAAGCATCGGCTGTTGCAGATGGACCTGCGGACCCGGCGGCTCGATTTCGATCTGGACGGAGCGACAGCGGTTATCCTCGAGATGTTCGACGCCTGCATCAAGCCGGCAATGGGCATCAAGCCGGTGATGGACATCGAGCCTCAGGCACCGAAGCGACGTCGCAAATGAGGCAGCCGTGCGCAACGCATCGACGCGAGCATTGAGCGGTTAGTACCCCTCTGAATTGGAGAAAACAATGCACCGCTCTCTTTTGCGCCGATATCTGGAGCGCATATGCTGGCAAGCTGCAAGCGCGCAAAGCTATCGCCGCAAGTCGATTCGAATCGTGGTGCCGTTATGAGATCCGTGGCACTTGCAGCCGTGCTGCTGGTTTTGACGACTCATGGAGTCGACGCGCAGCAAGCCTATCCCACCAAGCCCGTCCGGATGATCGTACCGTTTCCAGCAGCCGGTGCTACCGACATCCTCGCGCGCGTCGTGAGCCAGAAGTTGTCGGAGAGCCTGAAGCAACAAGTTGTTGTCGACAATCGCGCCGGCGCCGGCGGCACCCTGGGGTCACGCCTCGCAGCTGACGCACCGGCTGACGGCTATACGATACTCATGGGCACGACGAGCACACACGCCATTGGTCCGAGCCTCTACAGTAAGCGGCCGTACGATGCGCTCAAGGACTTCACCGCGATCACTGAAGTTGTGACGTCGCCGACCATACTTCTCGTGGCCGCGAGCGTGCCGGCGAACTCGGTCAAAGAGCTGATCGCGCTTGCGAAGTCGAAGCCTGGTCAACTCAACTTCGGTTCGTCCGGCGTGGGGACCCAGTTCCATCTGTCGGGAGAGCTGCTCAAACTTCTGGCGGGTATCGACATCGTGCATATCCCTTATAAGGGCACCGCGCTCGTCTATCCCGACATGTTTACCGGGCAGATCGCAATACTGTTCGACGTGCCTCCCGTTGCGCTGCCCTTCATCAAGGCCGGCCGGATCAAAGCGCTGGGCGTCTCGGGAAAGAAACGTTCACAGGTGCTGCCGGAGGTGCCCACGATCGCTGAAGCTGGCGTTTCAGGCTATGACGCTGACTTGTGGTTTGGCTTGTGGGCTCCGTCCGGGCTGCCTCGCGATCGCACAAATCAGCTGCACGCCGAAGTCTCCAAGCTGTTGCAGTCGGTGGATGCCAAGAGGCGCTTTGCCGAGCTCGGTGCCGAAGGCGTCGGCAGCACGCCCGAGGCATTCAACGTGTTCCTCAAGAACGAGATCGCGAAGTGGGAGAAGGTCGTGAAGGCGTCGGGCGCGCGCACGGACTGACTTCCACCCTAGCTGTTCGCGGGCGCCAAAGCAGCGTCGTGCACAACCAAGGGGGCTATCCCATACAAAATTCTGCTGCGTGCTGCCTATCGTTTTTTTGACGCTCAATCGACCGTGATTATTGATATTGATACCATGTGCAGCGGGGAGAAAGAAAACTCAGTCGATCATGAGTCAATTGGAGGGGAGATCAAATGAAGCGCCTTCTTGGCACTACCATCAGCCTGCTCATCGTCGCATTCACCGCCTACGGTTGCGCGACCGAGCCGTCCGGTCAAACCGATGCAGCATGGACTACGCTTTTTGACGGCAGGAACCTGGACAACTGGAATCAGGTCGGCGACGCAAATTGGCAATTGGTCGATGGCGTTGTACAGGCTGACAAGGGCAGCGGTTTTCTGGTGTCCAAAACCAGTTACACAGATTTTCAGATCAGGGTCGAGTTCTGGGTCGATCCCGATGCAAATAGCGGCGTTTTCCTGCGCATATCCGAGCCGCAAAAAATCACGTCCACGAATTCTTACGAAGTGAACATCGTGGATAAGCGCCCGGACATGTACGGCACCGGGGCGATTGTGAACGTGGCCAAGGTTTCGCCTGTGCCTCAAGCAGGCGGTAAATGGAACACGTACGAGATCACTGCGCAGGGTTCGCACCTTACCGTCACGTTTAATGGGACCCGTACCGTCGATGTGCAGGACAGCAAACATGCTAGCGGCCCGGTTGGACTTCAACATGCCGCGGGGCTGGTCAAATTTCGCAAGGTACAGATCAGGAAGCTGTAGCGGCAATGGATTGCGGCGATGTTCCAACGTATGTAGCCGAGGCCCGTGCTGCAGACGGATATTAGGGCCGCTCTGCACTCTGGGCCGGTAACGGCGCGCCCTGCCGGCGCGCTGACCGGCTAGGACCGTGCAGCCGCCGGAACTTCATGCGCCCCGCGTCACCCCGCTGGACCTCTTCGTCGCGTTCACACTGATCACACTGATCAGCTTCGGCGGCGTCTTGTTCTGGATGCGCCGGCTGATCGTCGAGCGCCGGGAGTGGCTCACGGATCAGGAGTTCGTCGAGATCGTTGCGCTTGCGAACCTTCTGCCGGGCGTAAACGGCATCAATATGGCGGTGATGATCGGTTATCGGTTTTCGCGCTGGACCGGCGTTGCCGCGTCGCTCGCCGGATTTCTCGCGGCGCCCTGCCTGATGGTCACGGCGATCGGCGTTCTGCATCATCGCTACGGCGCTTTGCCGCTCGTGCAGGACGCGCTGATCGGCATGTCGGCCGTAGCGGTCGGTCTTTTGCTTTCGACCGCGGCGAAGCTGGCAGCGGTGCTTCAGCGAAGCGCGCTGCCGTGGCTGTTCGTCGCGCTCGCCTTCCTCGGCGTCGGCGTGATGCGCTTTCCGCTCCTCGTCGTGCTGGCGGTGCTCGCGCCGCTGGCCATTGCAGCGGCGTGGAAGGGCAAGCTTTGATGGACATCGCTCAGCTCGGCGCGCTCTTCCTGTATTTCCTGATGCTCGCGTTTCTCGCCGTCGGCGGTGCGCCCTCGGTGCTGCCCGAAATGCACCGCTACGTCGTCGACGTTCATGCGTGGATGACGAGCACGCAGTTCGCGGAGCTCTATGCGCTCGCGCAGGTCGCACCTGGTCCCAACGTCATGTACATCCCGCTCATCGGCTGGCGGGTTGCAGGCTGGCTCGGCGCCGCCGCGACGACTATTCCATTCGTCATGCCGTCGGTCACTGTCACGCTGCTCGTAGCGCATCTGCACGCGCGATATCCCAAAGCGGCGCTCGGCGCAGCCATACGCCGCGGCCTGACGCCGATCACGATCGGACTCATATTTGCGAGCGGCTGGATACTGCTGCCGGCGGTCAACCACGACTGGCGCGGCTACGTGCTGACGGTGCTCACCGTGATCGTAGTTCTGCGTACGTCGTTGAATCCGATCTGGCTCCTCTCCGCCGGTGCAGTAGCAGGAATGGTGGGACTCGTGCCGAATTGAACGAAGCTATTGATTCGCGTCAGAGCTCGAATGTCGTAACGGCTGATCACGTCATCGAAGCGAAACGAATCGGCACGTGTAGGCACGACGATCCCGTCGCGCTGAAATGCTCGGACGCTGTGCAATTGCCCTCGCAACGATCACCATGAGAAGCAATGAAGATCTTCCTTAGCTATTCATCGAAAGATCGAACGCTCGCAGAGCCTGTCTATCTCGCGCTGCGTGCCGAGCAGCACGCGGTGTTTTTCGATCGCACGGATCTCCCGCCGGGCGAGGAATACGACGCTCGCATTCGCGAGGCGATCGAGGCCTCCGATCTGCTGGTCTTCCTCATCAGTCCCGATTCCCTCAAGGCCGGCGCTTATACGCTGACAGAGCTCGACATCGCACAAAAAACGTGGGGCCACCCCGCAGGCAAAGTGCTGCCCGTAATGCTGCGGCCCACCGAGTTCTCGACATTGCCGCCGTATCTGCGTGCAGTGACGGTGCTCGAGCCGGCTGGCAACGTTGCGGCCGCCGTAGCGGACGCCGTGCACCGCATTTACAGGGGCAAATGGCGCAGGCATTTCTATATCGTTGCCGGGGGCGCGGCCGCTATTGCCGCGCTGATCGCAGGCATCCATATTTTGGTGCCGAACCTGCTAAGCGAAATGTCCGGAGCGCCGCGCGACGAGATCACTGGGAAGGATGGCGCTGTATCGCTGATCGTCCCCGGGGGCACATTCATCATGGGTGACGGCGAAGATGCTCCGCTGCGCGAGGTGCACGTCGACGGCTTCTACATCGACAAGTATGAATTGAGCCTGTCGCAGTACTCGAAATTTCTGAAGGCAACGGGCTCGCAGCCGACATCGGATTTCTGGAGCGAAAAGGACGTCACAGCTCACGGCGACCGACCAGCAATCGGTGTGAGCTGGCATGACGCTAATGCCTATTGCCGCTGGGCCGGGAAGCGTCTTCCGACCGAGACCGAATGGGAAAAAGCGGCGCGTGGACTGGACGGCCGCATTTTTCCATGGGGAAACGAGGAGCCCCGGGCAGAGCTTGCCAATTTCGGTAAGCATGATGGCCAACCACTTGGACAAGCCGTCATGGCCGTGAGCAGTCTTGAAGCTGGAAAGAGCCCTTACGGCGTTTACAACCTGGCCGGCAATGTTTCCGAATGGGTTGCCGATTGGTATGCGGAAAGTTATCCGAGCGGCGACGTCCGCAATCCGACGGGACCCGCGAATGGGACCGGCAAAGTGTTGCGCGGCGGCGGGTGGGACGACGCCGAACGGGCGCTGCGCAGCACCAAACGATTCTTTGCCAAGCCTGAAGATTCTGCCGACGACAGAGGATTCCGGTGTGCACAGGATCTTCCGAAATAAGTGCTTTACGGTGATACGCACACTGGCGGATACAATCGGCTGATATGTGTGCGGCTGGCCGATGGGGCTTGTCGCGATCGAGGCGTTGTACCTAACCGAGGTGCGAAATGAGTATTCTCGAATTGGAACGGCAGGACGGCGTCATGGTCATCCGCATGAACCGCCCTGACCGAATGAACGCGTTGGGCACGGAGTTGCGATCGGCGCTCGCCGATGCGTGGTGCGAGTTTCGCGACAGCAGCACGCTGGAGGTGGCGATCTTCACCGGCACCGGACGCGCGTTCTGCGCGGGTGAAGACATGAAGGAATCGCTCGAGCGTGGAACAGCGGGGAGCGGCAGCGCGCCCGGTGCGCGTAAAGAGAATCCCTACGATCTCGGCACGCTCGAAAAGCCTGTCATCGTTGCGGTAAACGGATTTGCAATGGGTGGCGGCTTCATGCTGGTCGAGCGGGCTGACCTGCGCGTCGCGGTGCGCGGCGCTGTGTTCGAATCGTCGGAAGCGAAGCGCTGGCTCCTGGGCGGCTACGATCACGGACTCAAAGGGGGTCTGCCCCACGCCGTAGCGACCGAGCTTGCGTTTGCCTTTCGCTTCCCGGCGGAGCGGCTGCACGAAGTCGGATTCATAAACCGCCTCGTCGATCCTGAAGACCTTCTTCCAACCGCGCAGGAGATGGCGAAACATCTGCTGACGCTTCCACCGGCGGCGAGAGTCAACACCACGGTGATGATGCGAGCCATGCGTCAGCGCCCTTCGGAAGAGCTCGAGCGCCTGGCCGCACGTCTGAAAGATCATGGCGCCAAGGACGATCTCATGGAGTCGCGCCGCGCATTCGCGGAGAAACGGCCGCCGCGATTCAAAGGCTGGGACAAGCCCGAGGACCGTCAGCGCATACCGAAGCTCGAACAGAAGTAGCGTACCCGTTTGCTCACGAGTAAAGATAGATCCATCTTGGCCGCGCACGAAGAAGTCGCGTATCGGAATATCGAGGTCACGCCGACCTATGCGGCAATCGGTGCGCTGGTCGAGTGCAGCGAAGTTACCACTATGAACGCAGCCACCTTCGGTGGGCTGCAAGACGCGTTTCTGGAGCAGTGAGTCACCGGCCGGCTCTCGTTTCCCCGCCGTAGTCCGATCCAGATTTGCTTTGTATGGCGCGGCGTTCAACAAAAAAGAAGGCGTAGAGGAGCATGGCAGACCGATCAAGCTCGTCAGTGCGCTTCTGATAGGACGCGAGACCGCAGCTCGTCGACCGAATGTACACAACGATCCATCCACCGTGCGCGTGAATCAAGCGAGGAGGCCCCATGCACCCGAGATTGAGCAACTGCGTTTCAATAGTGCTGTTGGCAATCGGCGCTGTAGTTCTTGCAGTAGATGAGCCGCACGCGCAGACCTGGAAGCCCGAGCGTAACGTCGAGCTCACGATTCCGACGACGCCGGGTGGATCGAACGATATCGCCGGAAGGCTCGTCCACAAGCTCTGGACCGAGCTCAAGCTCCTTCCGGTATCAAGCTCGGTCGTGAATCGTTCCGGCGGCGAGCATATCGTCGCATACAGCTACATTGCGCAGCGCACCGGTGATCCCTATGCGATCGGCATTATGTCGACGCCGATGCTGGTCAACCCGATCGAAGGCCGCACCCAGCTCACCCACAACGATCTCACGCCGATTGCATATCTGATTACTGAGCCGATGATCGCACTGGTCCGCGCCGACTCCCCCGTCAAAACGGGTAAGGATTTACTCGACACGCTCAAGAAGAATCCAGCGGCGTTGAGCATAGCGCTCACGAGCACCGGTCACCGTGTATCGGTCGGACTGCCCATGCACAAGGAAGGGATCAACCTCAAAGCCCTCAGGATGCCCGCGTTCAAAGGGGGCGGTGAAACGCTCACGGCTGTGCTCGGTGGACACACGGACGTGCTCATCACGTCCGTCTCGACCAGCGTGTCGCATATCGAGTCCGGCAAGATGCGCGGGATCGCGGTGAGCTCGAACAGGCGGCTCGGCGGAGCTTTGGCATCGGTGCCGACCTGGCAGGAGCTCGGCTACCAGAGCTCGGGATCGTGGAAAGGCATCGTGGCGCCGAAAG
>JAQGNH010000219.1 GCA_028291945.1 Betaproteobacteria bacterium | reverse complement strand
GCACGGTCACGTCGATCCTGTCCGCGGGTTGGCCAAACGCCTCGTCCGCAGCGTTGTCGATCGCTTCCTGGATGATGTGGTGGGATCGGACGTCCGGGTATACATCCCGGGGAGGCGCTGCACCGGCTCGATGCCGCGGAGCTTCTTGACTGAGCTTTCGTCGTATTTCTTTGCTGCCATTCTGTTCTATGGTTGGGCGCGGCGTCCGCGCTGGTTCGTGAAGACGGGGCATTGTACCGCGTGCCGCGGGGGCGCGGCGTCTGCAGTCCTGTTCGGTTTTCAAGCGCCGCAGTAGGTGTCTGTCCTGACCACCAACAGCGAACGCATGTCAGCATTATGGTGGCCGTAGTTCTTTGGCCGGCTTCGCTGCGTGCGAAGTGTAAAGTGTATCGACATAAAGCCTGCCAAGTGGCTCGCCCCTTGACCCGCCACGACCAGAGGCAGCAATATCGCAGTCGTCAAGAGGCAGCGACCAGGGGATCCAAGTGACGCAGCCCTATTTCGAGACGCCGCCAAAAATCACGGTCTCGATCACGGCGACGTGCAATCTGCAATGCAAGCATTGCTACGCAGATTGCACGGACAAGCCTACGACGAGCGAGCTCACCACCAGTGAGTGGCTGGCGTTCATCGATTACCTCGTCGAAAACGAATTCATCCAGATCTACTTCGAGGGTGGCGAGCCTCTGCACCGGCCTGACTTCGACACCATCCTCGAAAGTTGCGGGCGGCGGATGATGACGCTTGTCCGCACGCATGCAACACTGCTCACCAGCGAACGTGCGAAGAAGTGGAAGGCACTGGGAGTTGGCCGGCTGTTCGTAGATCTCATGGGCGCCACCGCGAAGACGCATGATTACTTCACGGGCAGTGATGGCAGTTTCGAGAAGTCATGCAACGGCATACGCCACGCGCTCGCTGCGGGCATACCGACGGACGCGGTCCTCATCCTTACCAAGCGCAATGTCGGCGAGCTGCAGGCGTACCTTGAGCTTGCGCACGAGTTGGGCGCGCAGCGCGCCGGCATACTGAGGCTGTATCCGCTGGGCCGCGCCAAGCACCATTGGAAGGAATTCGCGCTGTCACTGCAAGAGCAGGTCGAAGCGCTCGCAGCTCTGCGACCGCCGGCCGGCCTCCATGTGATGCGCTCGTGGCATCCGAATGACGCAAACTGCTGCTGGCAGGCGGCCGCCGTCGATCCGTTCGGCAACTCGATCGGGTGCATGTACCTGCGAGAGTACGTCAATTACGGCAACATCCGTTCCGTCCCGTTCCTCGATACATGGCGCAACGATGCGCTCTATAAAAAGCTGCGCGCAGGCAAGGTGGAAAAATCATGTACCCAATGCGATCACAACGAGGGCACGCGCGGCGGATGCCGGTCCACGGCATACGCGTACACGGGAAGCTGGAACGCTCCGGATCCCTTCTGCAGTGAGCTCAACGAAGGAGTCGACATACGTGTTCTGCCGAAATGGCTGTTACATGACCGTCCCAAACCTTAGGTTCAGACCTATACCGGAGATGGACGACTACGTGGTGTTCACGCCGGACAATCCGAACCTCTACTCGCTCAATCAGGCGGCGCGGCTCGTCCTCGCATTCTGCGATGGGCGCACTGGAACGGCTCTGGAGAGCGCTTACTGCGCGGCGCTGGATCCACTACTTCCGCGGCGTGAAGCCCGGGCGGAGCTGCGCAAGACGATCGAAGACCTCGAACGAAAGGGAATTCTGCGTAACACGCGACCGTAAGAAAAAAGCCGCACCGCCCCAACACAAAGGAGAACACTGCCATGGCAGCGAAAAGAAAGTTGACGCGCAGTAACTCGAGACAGGTCGCAGCCGTTCATCAAAAACCGGGCGTCGAGCCGCTCGTTCCGGAGATCCGCTCGGACATCAAATGGAAACCCACCCCGGGGGTACCGGCACCGTTCGCGACTCCTGCGTCGCCTTTGGCAATCATCGCTGTGTGGAACTTCGGTGTTCCGTTCAAGGAAATGGATAAGCTGCACAAATGGCTGAGGGCGAATGAGATGGCGCTCGCAGGCCAGCTCAAATCGGCCGTCGACGCCCATGGCCGGGCAGAGAAGGTGTTCTATCTCGGAACCTATCTGAACATCGATAGCGGCACGCCGATGTATCAAACGCACTGGGGTTATACCTCCGAGGAGGCCGTCGACAAGGAAACCGCTTGGCCCGATCCGCTTCCGCCGTCACTTCGCGATCTCATCGTGGAGCTTCGCGGCCACTGGGTGCGAGATCCCGCTCGCTCGGAAAGCCGCTACGGCCTCGCGTCGAACTACGCCAATCTGACAAACATGCCCAATAACCCTGTGATGCTGCAGATTACTATCGATGCAGCAAAGTGATAGCTGCTTGTCGGCGTCCTAAACAACGATCAAGGTGAGTCGAATGGCTGGCTTTCGAATCAAGTGGGTGTTCGGGGATCTCGGGATCTCGGAAGGCGAACGCGCCGCATACTTTGGCGATGCAGAGCGCCGATGGGCGAACGTAATTTCCGGTTGGCCGGACGGCCCCGACGGGGCACCCGCACTCACCGCGCTCACGATCGAGGTCAAGATGGCGGAGCTCAACCCGGGCGGCCCCCTCCTCGACGGCTCGTGCAAACTTGCACACGTTGATCTGCTCGAGTGGCTCCCGCCCTATGCAGGCGCCGCCGCATTCATCCCTACGCGCGCTCAGATGTCCATCGATGCGAATCAATTTCACGGTGCCTTGCAGAGCCGACCGTTCATCATTCGAGACCTGATCGCGCACGAGATCGGCCACGCGCTCGGTTTTGGAAAAATCTGGAGCCACAGAAAACTGATAACCGCGTCATCCGACGGAAAAACGGTCTTCAGCGGCGATAACGCGAAAGCCGAGCATGCTTCCTGGGGCGGCGGGTCGAACCTGTTCATCGAAGACATGGGGGACAGCGGAACAGCGCTCGACCACTGGAAGGAAGATCCGCGCGACCGAACTGAACGAGGACGAAAGATGTTCTACGACCTGATGTCCGGAACCATGGGATCAGGCGACAACCGGCTGTCCCGTTTGACAGTCGCAGCGATGAGCGACCTGGGTTACAAAGTCAACATGAATGCGGCTGAACCGTATCGGTTGCACGACTGACCTCGCTCCACAATGCGCTGGAATGCGAGTGGAGCAGAATTGCTCAGTCGCGTCCTAGGAGGCGGGTCGCCCGCCTCAGGTCGGCTGTGTCTAAGCCTTGGTCGAACAAGTCGAGCACACCGCGAACCAGTTCGCGGCACTCATCCTCCCGCCCCTGTAGCTTTCGCAACTCACCCAGGCTCACAGCGCATCGCAACTCAAGCGATCTCGCGCCCTGCTCTCGTGCAATCTTCAATGCGTGTAGAAAGCAATTCTCCGCCGCCCGCACATCCGCATTGCGAGCGAGCATCAACTCTCCTTTGAGCCGGTGGAATTCGGCGCCATAGAAGTAACCGTGGAGCAATTCTGAACTCTCGAGCGCGCGCGACGTTGATTCGAGTGCTTCCTCGATTCGCCCCGCGTGCAGGTGGACGTCCGCGAGTAAAGCAAGCGACCACGGCTCGAACAGGAGCGCACCTGTGTCGCGGTACATTGCCAGCCCAGATTGCATCTTGGACTCGCCTTCGTGGAGCTCGCCGCTGGCTGCGAGAGCCCACCCTTCCAATACGAATCCCCACGCGATCCAGTACGGGAAATCGTGCTCTTTCGACAGGACCACGACCTCCCGCGCGAGGTCTCGGGTGCGCTCCGTTTCTCCCCGACATTGATGGACGGCGGCTGACATGCACAGCGCATAGGCGAGTGTCAGTGGACGCCCAAGCCCCCTCGCGTGTGAGAGGCCTTCGCGAGCGCGAATGACAGCGTCGTCGGGAAACCCGGCGAACCACTCGAGCAA
>JAQGNH010000203.1 GCA_028291945.1 Betaproteobacteria bacterium | reverse complement strand
AGCAGATGTGCGGGCAGCATGCGCCTGTCCTGCTGAAGTGCGTTCTTGAGCTGAATGACTGCACCAGAGGTGTCCTGCCGCTCGAATCTTCGCAGCGCGTCTTCGTAGAAGCTCGCTGCTTTCTGTGGCGTCGCAGCCGCGGCCGAAGTCAGATAGGCCACGAGTAAACCGCTCACGACGGTCTGAACGCACTTATTAGTGGATATTTTCCCGGAGCTTGACGAGGTGCGGTGTAATCGGTGCGACGGCTGGAGCGAGTTCGTCATTTTGTTTTCGGCTCTCATTTGTTTATGTTGCTTCCAATAACAAAAACGGCACCCGAAGATGCCGTTGTCGCACGCGCATGCTGATTTCAGGCACAGCTTTCGTTGCGACGGCGCAGACGACCCATCGTCAGCAGCGCGACGGCGACCAGCGCCAGAGAGCCAGGCTCAGCAACACTTTGAGTCGTATTAGGCACAGATCCAGTGACGGAATACAGTTTGACGTAGTCGTTGCCGTCGGCGAATGTTGCGCCAGAGGGATTGGCCAACGGGTTGTAGGCCCCGATCAACCAGTAAGACGAAAATACGCCGGCTGAGTTGATGGCCAACGGCGAAGAGATGCTCGCGTCCGCATAGTTACCGATCGCGGTCCATCCATAACTGACCAATTCAGAGAACGTGCGCCCGACGAGGTTGGTGTTCAATGCGAACGGAGTCGCCCCTGTGTAGGCCATGACGGTCATATCCGAGTCGCTACCCGCCCAGCCGATCTGCAGGCTGGTGAGTTTGACTTTGCTGCTCGTAAAGTTTACTAACGCCATTTCGTAGCGTTCGTTGTTGTCTATGGCATGTTCGGGGGCGAGACCGGCTAAATCATTTGCGTCTCCGCTGCACGGACTCGAGCATCCATCGAGGTTGTTGATGCCCCAGCCGCCGCTATACCAGATCATGTTCGTTGACTTCGGCTGCAGCTCGAGACGTTGGGAGTTGGCCGTGCTGCCGCTACCCGTATTCGCCACGCCGGAGACGATCACGCCGACGGGATCAGTCGGGCCGAGCGTCCAGGTGGTTGCTGCGGAAGCGTGGCCGGCCACAGCAAATACCAAGGCGGCAAAAGATAGTTTGAGTTGCTTGTTCATATTCGCTTTTTCCTGTTAGCTCGAGCCAATGTCTAAACGATCAGTGACGATGTGATCTTTGTCTCGCTCTAAAGTCCACTGAGCGGGATCGATGCGGCGAGGATGCCGCTTAAGTCACACTCTCGAGAGGAAATACGACCCTGTCGCGCACCTAAGTGTTTATTTCAGGCCAGTGCGCAACGATTCAAAGCGGATACCCCTTGTGCATGGATTACGCGATCACGTCAGCGAAGCGCCGCCGACTTGTGTGATTACATCGAGCGGTCGTTGGAAGGCGCGCGCGCTCTGCGCACCCGCGTGACCCAGAGAAGGCCTAGCGCAAAAAAGAGAAGCATGCAGATCGGCGGCTCTGGGATCGGAGCGCCAGACGCAGAGTTCGTCGTCCGGAGTTCGGCCACGGTTGTTCCTGAGCCTCCCGGCAATTCGGAATGGGGCACATCACTTGGGACATCGACGAGCGCGCCGAGATCATCGACAGCCGCCGCATTGGGACCGGCCGCATTCGGAAACACAGGCGCACTGCCTGCACCGCCCGATGGGAATCCACCGCTTCCGAATCCGCTGCCGAAGGGAAACTGTCCCGAGGCAGATGAGCTCGGGGGATAGCCGATGCTGGACCCGCCACCTCTCGCCCCACCGCCGGACGATGTCGGGGTCCCCCCAGTGCCGTTCGGTTCGGTATCGTAATATCCTTTGGACGCGCCTGACTGGAGCGCTAAATCTATCCCATCGGGGTTTTCTGAAAGGCCGCTTTGTTTGCTGGCGGTTGCATACAGCAATGCGTCGAACGCGTCGGAGCTTGTTGATTCCAGATCTGTGGGAGCTGCTGCAGAGGCGCCGGCTTCGCCGGGGCCTGGAGGGTGAAGAACCGGCGCGGACACTGCAGCGTCGTCCATCACAAACATACCGGGTACAGCCAGTCGCAAGCCAGCGATCAGCGCAAGTCCGAGTGCGGCGACCAGAAGGATTACGGCGGACTTTTTCATTCGGAGGGAAGATCAGGACGGATGCGCTTTTACGCGATGTCGCACACTACGCTCAACAGCGGAAGGGTCGCCATTAACTAAGTCACCAGCGCCTCCCCGTTACGCGCTCTCCGCGCACTCACTTCGCAGCGCCCGATTGAACAAAAAAGAACCCCGCCGGAGCGGGGTTCGATCAAGAACAAAGGCGCATCGTTCTGCGCCGAGCGCCAGGTTAGCGATAAACGTGCTCGCCTTGGTTGTTCTTCCACTCACGCTCGAAGTATTCGGCATCTTCGTCGGAACGTGGGGTTACACCCATGACGATGCCACCCTCCTTTATGCCTTTCTCGTAGTGCTTGACCCGCTCTTCTGGAATACCCCAGCCGACGAGTGCGCCGATGATGCCACCCGTTAAGCCGCCTGCGCCCGCCCCAACAAGCGCCGCGGCTGCGGGACCCGCGATAACGAGCCCCAGCCCGGGGATCGCGATTGACGTTCCTACTGCCGCAATAGCTGCAGCGATTGCTCCGACAGTTGCACCCACGGCCCCGCCTACACCTGCGCCTTCCGCCGCTTTGGATCCCAACTCGGTTTCAGTGCCACCCTCCGGGAAGTGCCGGCGCCGGGTTTCATCGGACATCGCGAGATTGACATCCCGCTCACTGTAACCCCGCGCCGGGAGGGACTGATATGCCCGTTCGGCGCTGTCGCGATTCCGGAACATTCCCGTAACCATAGGACGATGCTGAGATGACCCTTCCAAATTCGCCATAATTCGCTCCTTGTTGATTTAACCTAAGACTGTCGCAATGGTGGATTGCGCAGGTCCGAACCTCGCCGAAATATTGGCGACGTCGCTGGATGAAGGGCAAGCACCGTGCCCTCGAAAGCGTAGTGGCGGTCGCGCTTTTCACGCGTCGATTCTGGCGCGCCTGCCGAATCATCACGCGACCCAACGATGCAGAAAGCGTTTGTTCGGAAGTCGCGGAGCGTCTGACCGCAATTTTGGAGCTGTAAGGCGCAGCAACGCCGCCTTGAGGCACAACTACCTCGTCCGGCGCCGACCGCGTGATTAAAGTCTCAACTGCGCGGAGGTTGGCCGCGCGCATAGCTCGTCTCCACGTAGTAGCGTCTCCCCTCGCCGCCTTCGGGCGGCTTTTTTTTGC
>JAQGNH010000199.1 GCA_028291945.1 Betaproteobacteria bacterium | reverse complement strand
CTGGTCCTCGATGGGCTTCGGCCTGCCTGCCGCGATCGCGGCAAAGATGTCGCGTCCGGATCTGCCGGTGGTATGCATCGTCGGAGATGGGTGCTTTCAGATGACCTGCGGCGAGCTCGCAGTCGCCCGGCGCGAAAAACTTGCAATACCGTTTGTCGTGCTCGACGATCGCTGGTTGAGCCTGATCAAGGTTAAGCAGGAGCGCCGCTCGCTCAGACACTACGGCACGGAGCTCTTCGAGCAGGACTATCAGGCCCCGCCCGCGCATTACTTCGGCGTGCCGACGGTTGGCGTGCGGAACCCGGCTGAGCTCGAAAGCGAGCTCACGCGAGCGTTACGGGCGGACCGGCCGACGGTGATCGAAGCTCTGGTCGATGCAGCTCATTACTCGCAAACCGTATACGACTGACGCGAGCACAGGCCTGGCATAGTGACACGATGAGAACTGTTGCTGCCGGTATGTCACTTGCCCTGCTGACGGCGTGTCAGACGGCCGTGACACCGAAGTCGATCACAGAAGAAGGCACACGTAGTACGCACACGCTGCGGGAGGAACCTCACCGCGCCGCGGTCTGCGTAGCCCGCAACATCGATGAATACAAGCACGGTTTCACCGCGCGGATCCGGCAGGGCGTAGCGCCTGTGCTGGTTGAAGTGCACGTGCGCGCAGATGAGGTTCTAGCGCTCGCGCAGTTCCTCATCCTGGGCGAAGGAAGTACCGCCGTGATCTGGACGACGCGCAACACGCTTTACAGCAGCGACCAGCTCATCGCGGCGATGATCGCCGGGTGTTGAACGTTTCTCGAGAAGTTTCTAGTCGGGCTTGATGCCCGCGCGTTTGATAACGTCGCCCCACTTCATTGCGTCTTTCTTGATCTGCGCCGAAAACTGCTCCGGTGTTCCGCCTGCCAACTCGACGCCAAACGCCGCGAATTTTTCTCTGACGTGGGCCAGTGTGAGAACAGTGTTGATCTCCCTGTTCAGGCGCACAACGATCGCGGACGGCACTCCCGCGGGCACCACGACGCCGCCCCATGAGACGCTTTCGAATCCCTGGACTGACTCGGCAACCGCGGGCAGTTCCGGAAAAGCGGAAATGCGCTTCAGCGTGGTTACGGCAAGCCCACGCAGTCTGCCGGATTTCACATGCGGTGCAATCGAATTGATATTTTCGAACATCAGTTGCACGCGGCCTGCCATCAAATCGGCGAGTGCCGGTGTGGCGGCCTTGAAGGGGATGTGCTCGATGGGCGCCCCGGTCATGAACTTGAACAACTCGCCGGTCAAATGCTGACTTGCACCCGTGCCCGTGGACGCGAACAAGAGCCTGCCCGGATTCGCGCGTGCAGAGTCGATCAGCTCTTTGACGGAGTTCACCGGAAGCGACAAGGTGACCGCGAGCAGGTTCGGCGTGAGCGTCACGAGCACGACCGCCTGCAAGTCCTTGTCGGCATCGTAAGGCAAATTACGCTGCAGACTGCGCTGCATCGCGAGCGGGCCTATGGTTCCGTAACCGATGGTGTACCCGTCCGGTGCGGCCTTCGCCATCATCGTCGTGCCCAGGGTCGAGCCCGCGCCGGGCCGATTGTCAACGACGAATTGCTGGCCCATCTGCTTGCTCAATTCGGCCGCGAGTACGCGTGCGTTGAAGTCCGGCGCGCCCCCGGCGCCCGAGGACACGATAAATCGTATCGGCCGCTCCGGATAGGCAGCGAAAATGGGGGTGGCATTTAGCAGTGCGACGCAGCATGCCGCAGTGAGCATCTTTCTCAACTATTCCCCCCCACTGGTCTCCTGCCGCAGCTCGGCGTTATGCTAGCACTTCGCCTGAAAGGCGCGGCTCAGGAGCGTCGGGACCCGAAAAACGGGGGACCCAACAGACCGCGTTCGATGGCTTAGAATCGGGGTATCGGCCGTCCAATGTCGGATGTGCCATTACGCCTCAAAATCAGGCCGCACTGCTGAACCCAGGACAACGGGATACGGCAAGCTGTGCGCCATACCAAAGGACTACTGTGTCAGCTATTCACCTCGTAGAACGCACGGACAATGTTCGGAAGATAGACAAGCTCAACAATGAGTGGGAAAGCGGCTCCTGGCCGATCACGGAGGCCGTCGCACAGAAGCTGGTCGGCGGCATGATCTACCTGCATCGGGGCAAACAACAGCCCTCCCATTTCGGAGGCGAGATCATTTCTTATCGGATCGAGCAGTCGGGTGCCGAAGCGGGCCTCGTCGTGTTCAAGCTTCGGGCTGATGCCGATTGCAAAGGCGTGAAGACGGATCGGAAAGGATGGACGAAGGACCAGAAGATCTTCTGGGATGTCCCAACCAGCGCTTGAGCGGCGTCAACTCTGTGCCGAAACAAGTGACATCACCGCGACGGCGCGAGTTTCTACCCAGTCATCGCAGAATTCACGTCCTTCCGCGCGTGCTGCGCTGACAGGAGCGTAAGGGCGCTCTCTGCCTTTTTTCGCCCTGACGCTCCGGCCGCCGTGTCGCTGTCTTTTAGCCTCGTCCGCGAGGCTCAGCGACTCAGTGAAAACTTCTGAAACGTGTGGCAGTCTGCAGGCGCGCGGCCGCGGCTGACCGCGAACGTCCAGGTGACCTCGCTCACATAGACATCGTTCTTGGAGTCGACTGCAAGCCCATGCGGAGCAGCGAAGCTTCCAGGCGCACACGCTTCGGGCGTGCCCCAGCGGGCGAGTACTCGGCCGTCTTTGTCGAAGATGCTCAATCGGGCATGACGCGCTTTCTTGATCGGACCGAGCGTGTAAGAGGTGTCGCCCTCGTGCCACCATAGCTCGGTGACGTAAGCGCGGCCTGCGGAGTCGAAAACCAGGTGGGTCGGCCGCTGCGTATCGGTCCACTCGCTCAGGTACTCGCCGTCAGGGCTGAAGATCTGGATCCGGTCGCTCTCCCGATCACACACGAAGACCCTTCCATCAGACGCCACAGCGATTCCGTGCGGCAGATGGAACTGGCCGGGACCTCGGCCTGGCGAGCCCCACGAGCGTTTCAGCTGACCGGTGGGAGAAAACTGGTGAACGCGCGCGTTGCCGTAACCGTCGGAGACGTAGAGGTCGCCTTTGGGACCGACAGCGATGTTGGTAGGACGGTTGAAGGGACCCGCGCCGCGCTTGATGCTGTCGAGGTTCTTGCCGTCATAACCCGAGTCCGAAGGCGTGTTCATCACGCCGAGCGTCATGAGCAGCTTCCCCTCGGGCGTGAACTGCCGGACGGTGTGATTGCCGTCGTCGGTGCAGAAAATCGTCCCGTTGGGGCCGACGTAAATGCCGTGTGTGCGATACGTGAAATTGCCCTCGCCCCACGAGCGCAGAAATTTTCCTTTCTGATCGTAGACCATGACCGGGTGGTCCCCGCGGCAGATGAGGTAGACGCGGTCCTCGCCGTCGACGGCGACCCCAGCCACGTCCCGATGCACGTAATCCTTAGGCAGTTGCTCCCAGCCTTCCACGACCGAATATTGGATCTTGTCTGACGTTGCCATGCGTGCCTCCCTCCGCGATTGGATCGCTAGATTAACAAACAAGGGAGAACGGCGCTGACGGTTTTGATTTAGCGGTGCGGCGCGCTTACAGCGGCGGGCGCGAATTGGTGCGAGCCACTCCTCACGTACAGCGTCAGCGCGTGTGTGCCACAGAGGGGGAGCGTTGCACCAGGAACATCCCGGCGACGATCACAGCGAGCGTGGCGATGTAGAACAACACTTCCAAGCCGGCAGGCGCCGCCTCGTAGCCGACGAGCGCGTGCAGAAGAATTCCAAGCGGCGAGGTCATCGGCACTATCGCGGACACGTCCCACAGCGGACTTTTGAGGCTCGGCAGCAGGTCGGCCTGGACGAGAAAGTGCGCCATGCGCGCAGCCATGCCCGCTGCAAGCAGCAGAATGAGCGTGCTGGTGACCGAGAAAAACCAGCGCATCGGTATTTTGAGCATACCGAGGTACAGCAGAAATCCTACCGCGGCTCCGGCTGCAATTCCGAGCAGCGTGCCGTAGATAGCTGTAGCAACGGACAAATTCGCGCCGGACATCATTCCATAAACAAACAGCGCGGACTCGGAGCCTTCACGCAGCACCGCAAGCGCGATCAGAAGGAGGATCGCGGACAGCTCTCGCCGGCCTTGTTTGACCTCGAGGCCGACCTGTTTGGCGCCGGCAGCGAGCTCGGCACCGTGCATGCTCATCCATATGTTGTGCCAGGCAAGCAACACCACGGCGAGCGCCAGAATCGCCGCATTGAACGCTTCCTGGCCGACGCCTTCGAACATCGCTGCGATCGTGGAAGTCAGCGCTGCAACGAGGCAAGCGCCGGCGAGACCCGCAGCTATCCCCGCACCGATGAACAGGCCTCGTCCCGCAATAGAGCGCGTCGCCGCAGCGATAATCCCGATGAGTATCGCGGCTTCGAAAGTCTCCCGAAAAACGATGATGGCTGAACCGAACATGGCAACCTCTATTCCGCGATGATTACGCCTTTGGCGGTCTTTTCGTTGAATTCGCCGACAAATGGATATCGCCCCGGCTTGAGCGGACCTATGAAGAGCGGCGCTTTCGCCTTCGGAGGGATTACCTTTTCGCGATTGAGCGCGTGGCTGTCGAACTCTTCGGCGGTTGCATCCTGATTCTCGATTACGATTTTTACTTTCTTGTTCGCGGGCACGCGAAGCTCCGACGGCTCGAAACGGTGATCGCGAATCGTCAGCGCAAACTCCGGGTCGGCGGCGTGCGCTAGACCGGAGAGTGCGGCGAATAGGGCGATGATCAGGACATGACGCATGGGAGCTCCAACTTTTAAATTAAAAAACGACAACAGCGAATTCAGAATTCGTACTCGACTTGAGCCCGAAACGTGTGATGGGGCGAATTGTCGGTCGCGCCGACCAGCCATGCAGCGTTATACCGCACAGCCTGGCGTCCGCCGAGAGCCACTTTGCCGAACACCGCCGGCCCAATCCGGTGCGATTGCTGATTCGAGGGATCCCAGTGACTCACGTTGCCGACTTCGCCAAAGGCCTGCGCACCGACCTCGAATTCCGGCATCAGCCGGTATTTGGCCTGCCATTGATAACCCAACTCGGTGTGCTGTTCTGTGCTCGCCCTGAAGCGACGAGCGAATAGAAGGTTCGCATTGAGCTGCACCTTTCCGAATTCAGTCTGAAAAAGCGGACCCAACACGGTTTCGTAGCCTTCGCTATGGTCCTGTGGCCGCTCGACTTCCACGATGAACCCGACATCGACGGGATATTGCCCCGGCTCGGTGAGCTGAAACTTGTTCTCCCACTCCCATGCATCGAAACGGGTGCCCTCCCCACCGGCGTGTTCGTATTTGCGATAGATCTCTGTGAACCACCGCTGGGTAACGCCATAGCCGAAACCAATCGAGGCCGCACTCAAATTTCCATCGGTTGGATGCTTCCAGCTTCCCATCTTGAAGTCGATCTCTCGCTCGCCGTACGTGACACCCGGCAGAAACACGTAATCAGACGGTCCGGCGGCGGCCGCGACAGTCGGGATTGCCAGTGCAGCGACCAGGGAGACGCGAATCGTTATCAACTCCATGGCTACAGATGATAATGACTCTCAATACGGAACGCAAGGACTTGTCGGGGCGCGCGCTATCGAGGGCGGCGCTTCCTGCTCAGCTGTGAGGAGACTTCCGTCGAATTCGACGCCAGCCAATGACGACCGCAGTGATGCTGAACACGAACCCCAGGCCGCAAAAGAGCGTGATTGCGAATGTGCGCAGCGTCGGGCGTGAAACGAGGACCGGAAAGTCTAGCGTGTGCAAGGCGCCATAGAGCCACCGGTACGAGCGCCGGGACGCATCCAATTTTTCCAGCACGGCGCCGTTCCCGCTGTCCACATGAAACCACTCACCGCCGCAGACGAAGCGGTAGACCGGCGCGCCCGGCATCGAGCGCGTGACGGAGTACGGTTCGCCCGCATCGAGCGGCTCAGCAACACCGCACGCGGGTGAAAGCCGCATCGCTCCAGCCGTCAGTTCGTCGCTGCGCAAACGCTCGCGAACGGCCGATGCGGGCTCACCGGCCATCGAGAGTCGCTGGGACGTGAAGCCCAGACGTTCGCGGCGGTACACACGCCCAGCGAAGCCGAACCACTCGATCTCGAGCGCGTCCGCACTCACGACGCCCGTCAGCAGACCCGGCAGATCTTTCCAGGCGGGCACATCCAGAAGTCTCGACTCCTCGGCTGCGGTGAGCTTCCCAGTCGAAAACAGCCGGCCATGATCCATGGAAAGCCAGCCGCTGAATATCCAGGTGAGTACGAAAACCATGCAACCTAATCCCAACCAGTGATGCCAGGCATGCCAGCCGCGAAAAGGCGACGTTAGACGTCCATGGTCGAGCCTGGTGCGCAGTACCCCGAGCACTGCGCCGGCGAGTGCTGTAAACGCCGCCACCAGCGAAAGAGTCCAGACCGTCATATCCCACGCTCGCCAATTGCGGCGCAGAGCCGTCGGATAAATCCAATGTGCAACGCTGCCGACGTAATTCCAGGCGCGCTCGCGGCGCGTCGTGTCGCGCACGACTTCGCCAGTCCTCGACGATACATAGAGCTCGGCTCCCGCTTCATCGTTGAGCGCGATCCGATACAGCGGCCGATGCGGGTCAAGCCCGTTAGGAACCGTCCACTGGTCGTAATCCGCGAGCTCGCCCAAAGCGGCGCGGCTCGGGTCGATTCCGCGGCGGCGCGCGTGTTCGACGGCGATCGCTAACGCCAGGCGCTCCGATTGGACAGCGGCCGGCGAAAGATCGGCCGCATGAACTGCACGCACAATCGATCCGCCTTGAACCAGATAAACCCATCCATCGGGCCTCGAGAGCAAGCGGACACGCGTTGCATCGTGAATGCCAGCCACGGCGACCGCGGCCGCGGGCCCGTTACGCAGGCTCCCCGCACCGATCGGCGCGAGTCCCGCCACGCGCTCGGCTTCAGTGAGGCTCGGGTACGGAACGAAGTGCATCACGACGCCCGTGGCGAACCACATCGAGAAGAGAAGACAGAATGCGACGCCCAACCAGCGATGAATCAGAACGAGCGCCCGCATGCGTACGCGACTTGTCAGCTCAGAACTTCACGAGCGCCGACATCTCGTAGCTTCGCGGTGCACCGAGCAGAATCTGGTCGGGATAGAAGGGATCGCCCCAGATGGCGTATTTCTCGTCGGTCAGATTGCGCACTCTGAAGGTGAGGCGGGTGCGTCGAATGTCGATAGCGGCGTATGCATCGGCGACCGTATAGGCGAGCAGCTTCACTGTGTTGGCGTCGGTATTGAAGCGATCGCCGACACGGCGCACCGTCGCCCCAATTTCGACGGGTGCAGGCGTTCCGAAGCGATAAGATGCGCCCGCATTCGCGACGACACGCGGCACGTTGGGCGGCCGGTTGCCCGAGAACGAGCCGCCGGTGAAGTCGTAGTCTGCGTATCGGGCTCTGGTATAAGCCACGTTGCCCCAGACATTCCACTCCATGCTCGGCCGCACCCCTGCAGCGAGCTCGACGCCGTCCGAGAGCTGTCTTCCGGCGATGTTCAGCGAGCGACCGCCTTGAGCCGCATAGACATTGTCCCGTTCGATATCGAACACAGCGAGGCTCCATTCAGCTTTGCGTTCCCAGAAGAGCTGCCTGACACCTGCTTCTACGATGCGCGAGCGCGTCAGGAAGAGCGGCTGCGTTGCACCCAGCAGGAACAGGCTGTTTGCGGAGACATCTGCGCCGGTCGCATATTGGCCATACAGCGTCGTGCCACGCACGATGTCCCACGTGAAGCCCACGCGTCCTGTCGTCGGTCTCCACGTTTTCGAAAATGGAAATCCGGCGCGGTCAAGCCCTGCGGCATCGCTCGAGGTGCGATCCAGATCGATCTCTTCGTAGCGAAGACCTGCTATCAACGACAGTGCATCGGTGACTTTCAGTCTATCTTCGGCCGCGAGCGCCGTGTTTACGATTCGCGCGGTCTGTTGCTGAACGATGAGCGGTCCGTAGAGGCCGCGATTCGGATCGACGAGCGTGACCGAGTCGTCCGGAAAATTGGCTGCGCCTGGGCGAGTGAAGTCGAGCTTGCTCAGCTCCAGTCCGACCACAAGCCGGTTCGTCCTGCCGGCCACCTTTCCATCCCACTGCAATTCCGATTTGTTGCCGGCCAGCGTCTGATCGTGCGCGACAAAAAACCGCTCGCGGTCGACCAGGCCGGTGACAGCGTTGAACGCCACCACTTCGTTATTCTTCCATTCGCGATTCGCGTTGTAGTAGTAGAGATGCTCCCGGAACGTCAGACTGCGGCTCAGATTCCATTCGAACCCTCCACGCAGCCAATACTCCTCGGCATGGTTGCTGTTGTCGAAGACGTTGTAGTTGGTTCGTAATGTGCGGTTATCGATCGTGACGGGGCCGAGGTTGGTTCCATTGAAGTTGGAGACATAGGTGCCGGAGACGATTCCGCTTGTCGCCGTCGCGCCTGACGCCGCCGCTGAAACGAGTGGTGTGCCCCAATATGCGCTTGCGCGGTCGCGCTTCGCTTCGAACGCACCAAAGAGTTTGAACGAGCTGGACAAACGGTAATCGAGAGCCGAAGATAATTGCCAGTTCGTGCTGGGCGTGTCGTCGATAAAACCGTTGCTCGAGCTGCGGGTCAGATCGAATCGGTAGTCGAGTCCCTGCACCGGCGTGCTCCCGCCGGAGCCGAATCCCGCGCGGATCGTGTTGAACGACCCGTACGAGCCATACGCTTCATTTTCAATCGGGCCCGTATGCGGCCGTTTCGTCACGAAGTTGATCGCCCCGCCAGCAGCGCCCTCGCCTGACATGAGAGAAGCCGGCCCTTTGAGGAACTCGATGCGCTCCAGGTTGCCGGTGTCCATCACGCGTGAGGTCATGTTCTGCGGGCCGACCTTGATCCCGTTGTAGAGCGTATTGATCTGGCTGTTGGTGAAACCCCGCATCGAGAATGCAGCGGGCTCGGCCGGAAAATCGCCGGCAGTCACACCGACCGCACCTTGCGCCGCCTCAGAAACACTGCGATAGCCGCGGGCCTTCATCGTTTCCTCGTCGACGACATCAACGCTCGCCGGGCTTTCGCGCACTGTGAGCCCAAGCCGACTCGCACTGTCAACGGGCGCTGCGGTATTGAGCGGCGTGTCCCGTGCGCCCTTCACGATGACCTCGGGTAACGTGCTCTGCGCAACTACTGGTGATGCGTGCACTGCAAGCACCAGCGACATCGCGAACGAAATCAGAATGAGCTTCGAATGTTCCGCAGGACTGGCGCCATTCGGAATTCGCCGACGAACAATATCCGCAAAAAGAATCGATCGCCCATGACTACGCTTCTGGTGTGCCATAACCCTCCCATTTGGTTATGCATCTCTTTCAGACCGCAGCATAACCAACGCCCTCAAGCTGCTGAGAGGCGCAGGTGTAAATCTCAGCTCGCGAACTCGGCCAGCCTGCGAAACGCGCGTACCTTTTCACTGCGATCGATTTTCGCGCCATTGAGTGCGTGATGCATCACTTCGATCGTTTTGTCATAAGTCGTGCGGTCGACGGGAAAAGGAGTACCGTCCTTGCCGCCATGCGCGAACGAATAGCGGGCCGGATCGGTCTGGCTCGCCCGTGTGCCGTAAATCAGCTCAGAGGTCAGTGCGAGGGCGCGCAGCGTCTTCGCACCAACACCTTCGATCGAGAGCAGAGCTTCGAAGTCGGCCGGCGCAGTCTCGTAGGTGCGTAACAGAATCTTCTGAAGATATTTCGGATTGATGTCCTCCATACCCACTTCATGGCGCCGCGGCATGTCCAGGAGGGGCAGATGCGTCAGCGCCTTCAACGTCACCTCGGGTTTCCCGGCCGCGAGTGATGCTGAAGCAGACCGCACTTCAGCGCTTTCGGCCGCGACGAGGTTCAGCGTCGGCGCAGTCGTGTCGCAACAGATGGCAGCGTGCGGTTCGCTCACGTAACTGGTCACATTGTCCGAGAGCCAGTGATAGCGACGAGCCATCGACGTCGCATCGCTCATCCCCTGCTGCACGATGCACCATTGACCCTCGGGGGTGAAAACGAACGAATGATGGTAGAGCTGATAGCCGTCCTGGACCGCGGCGTTGTCTACTTTCGCCGAGATGCGGCTGGCATAGACGAGCGGCTGAGGATCGCAACCGAGATGGTCGCACGCGCTGGCGATCTCCGCCGGTGTCTTGCGCGAAGTCGCACCCTTGCCTCCTGCGACGAAGATCCCGAGGTCCTTCTCTACAGGGCGTAACCCTTCCTTCAGGGCACCGCACACCGTAGTGGTGAGGCCGCTCGAATGCCAGTCGAATCCAAGCACGCAACCGAAAGCCTGGAACCAATACGGATCGGACAGCCTCCGCAGGACTTCCTCTCGGCCGAATTCGCTCGCGAGGAAGATCACGATTTCGCGCGACAGCGGAACCATGCGCTCGAACAGATAGCGCGGTGCTCTACCACCGTGAAGCGGCAGATGTGCGAAGCCGGTGCGGGACATTACTCTCGTTGCGAATACGTCGCCGGGATCGTAGCCCAAGGCGCGATGGGACAGCTCATTGTAAGAACGCGCGCGACCCTACGGAACCGAATCTGCGCGGATGCCGCGGCAGCGGTATCTCGCAGCTCCCGACGGCAACCTGGACGGGCGATATGGACGTGTAGCTTTAGCGCAGCCGGAAGTTGCCGAGGTCCGGACGGTCACCGGTGTCGCCATCGTTCGAGACCTCAGTGCCGCCTTCGACCGTGTAACCGTGCTTTACCGCATCCTGCACGCAGTCATGGTAGTAAACAAAGGTCCCCGGCGATTCGACGCGAGTGTCGGCGGCTCGCCATTTCCACGCAAACCCGTTTGAGGCTGGAACTGAAAACAACTGTGCGAGCTTCATCGCTGTACTCCTGATGACTATACGCGCCCCTGCTGGGCCTGCGAAGTCGCGTGCCGATGCGTTCAGCTAAGCCTTAGTAGGCGCAACAGCGAGGTGCATACACGCCTTAGAGTATCGGCGGGCTCGCGTTTTTAGCTTCTATTGATGTTTCTCAGTTTACAGCCCTTTTGAACCGGCTGAAAGCTCGCGCACATTCGATGTCTAGTCGCGTGCCCATTGTAGCGAGCGCTCGCGCATGCCGTTCGCATGACCGGGGTGAATTGCTGCGGATGTGCTGAGCGCAATCGACCAACACACCGCAAAGATGTCGTTTGTCGTGTATCGGCATGCAATGTCGCTGAGACCGACACAATCCCGTGCTCGCACTGCGCACCAGGCAGCAACCGGATCAGGAGCAGCGGGGCCCCTTCGATATTAGGCAATCCCAACGAGGACCCCACAAGGAAGCTGCAAAATAGCGGCGCGGAATCCACTGGACTGCTCGACCAGCGCGATAAGTCCGACAAAGCAGACCTGGCAGCTTTTAGGCAGTGGTCATCATCACCGGCGCGTGGTCGCTTGTTCCGACGTCAGCCAGAACGACGCAGCGTTGTGCACGAGCTGCGATCGCGCGTGAAGCGAGCACGTAGTCCAGCCGCCACCCGATGTTGCGCTGGCGCATGTTTCGCCAGGGTGCCCACCACGTGAACAACCCGGGATTCTCCGGCTCCATCGCGCGACCCACGTCAACGAGATGCTCTCCGAGCAGCCTTTCGAAAAGCTCGCGCTCTTCCGGTAGCTGGCCAATCACAGGTTTGCGCTCGCGCGGATGCACGTCCAATTCGGTGCGAGCAATATTGATGTCGCCGCACAGAACGATGTCCCGTCCCTCGTCGTTTAGTTGCTTCGCCCAGCCCACGAGCCGCGTCATGAAGTTGAGCTTCGCAGGATAGTCCTTGCCGCCGTTCGGAACGTACACCGAGGCGAGCACGAGGTTCCCGAGCTCCACCTGGACCATGCGGCACTCCATGTCGAACTCAGGGTGCGTGAACGCGAGGTCGGTATCGGCAAGGCTTTTCCTGATGTGCAACGAAACGCCCGAGTACCCTTTCATGCCGTGCCAGAACACGTGGTAATCGGCAAGCTTGCAGGGTTCGGGAATCTGCGTGGGCTCCGCCTTGAGCTCCTGTAAACAGACGACGTCGGGCTGATCGCGTGCGATCCAATCGCAAAGCTGCGCGGCACGGGCGCGGATTCCGTTGACGTTCCAGGTGGCTATTTTCATATCAGGGACAATTCAGGTTCGAGTGTGTTTAGCAAGACAGCTCTCAGCGGTACTGCCGAGGACACTGAATCGCACGCCCGTCAAGCGATCAGTCGTTCCGGTCCAGCGGCGTCGATGATACGGTACCGAGCATATATCGACTAAGATCGCATATTCCGCTCGACGATTCATCACTTTTCAACTTTAGACATGACCCACATTCTCCAGAGCCTTCCGCTTGGACAGAAGGTTGGAATCGCATTCTCTGGCGGCCTCGATACGAGCGCAGCACTGCACTGGATGCGCGCAAAAGGCGCTGTCCCGTACGCCTACACGGCGAACCTCGGACAGCCGGATGAGCCCGATTACGAGGACATTCCGCGGCGTGCGCTGCAGTACGGCGCCGAAAAAGCACGGCTGATCGACTGCCGGGCACAGCTGGTCTCCGAAGGGCTCGCCGCATTGCAGGCAGGCGCCTTTCACATTTCGACAGCCGGGATCACATATTTCAACACCACACCGCTTGGGCGTGCCGTCACCGGCACCCTGCTCGTGATCGCGATGAAAGAAGAGGACGTGAACATCTGGGGCGACGGCAGCACGTTCAAGGGGAACGACATCGAGCGGTTCTACCGCTACGGTCTTCTTGCGAACCCGAATCTTCAGATCTACAAGCCGTGGCTCGATCAGCAGTTCATCACCGAGCTCGGCGGCCGCAAGGAAATGTCCGAGTATTTGAACCATGCAGGGCTCGGCTATCGCACGAGCGTGGAGAAGGCGTACTCAACCGATTCAAACATCCTCGGCGCAACGCATGAGGCGAAGGACCTCGAATTTCTCAACAAAGGCATGACGATCGTAGAGCCGCTCATGGGGGTCGCGTTCTGGCGCGAGGATGTCAAAGTCAAGCCGGAGACGGTCACCCTGCGCTTCGATGAAGGTCGACCCGTCGCAATAAACGGGAAGACCTTCGCTGATGAAGTCGCGCTGATCACCGAAGCTAACGCGATCGGCGGCCGGCATGGTCTCGGCATGAGCGACCAGATCGAGAACCGTATCATCGAGGCGAAAAGCCGGGGAATCTACGAAGCCCCGGGATTGGCGCTTCTGTTCATCGCGTACGAGCGCCTCGTGACCGGCATTCACAACGAAGATACGATCGAACATTACCGCGAGAACGGCCGCAGCCTGGGTCGGCTCCTGTATCAGGGTCGTTGGTTCGATCCGCAGGCGCTGATGCGCCGTGAAAGCGCGCAGCGTTGGGTCGCTCGCGCCATCACTGGCGAAGTGACTCTCGAACTGCGTCGAGGCAACGACTATTCGATCCTCGATACGGTGAGCCCGAACCTGACTTACAAACCAGAGCGCCTGACGATGGAAAAAGGCGAGGCGTTCTTCACGCCGCAGGACCGCATTGGGCAACTCACAATGCGCAACCTCGACATCGTCGACACGCGCGAGAAGCTGCTCACGTACGCCAAAAGTGGGCTGCTGCAGTCACCGGAAAGCTCGCTGTTACCACGTCTTTCCGATGCAAAAGGCAATGAAGAGAATTAAGGGCCCGGTTCCTCACCGCTTCGTTTGTGCTGAGCGCCGCAGCGCGGCACAGTCGAACCCGCGTCCCGAGCCGCGCACGCGGTGTCCGCGATCGAAGGGATGAACATGCCTTGTCGTTCCACTTCGACTGCGTCATCGCATGACGCTCGGTGCAAACGGGTGCGTGCGGCCTTTATCCGATTTCGTGAAAGTCCTGACTGCCTAATCGCTCGAGCGCTGCGCCCGTCACCCGCTGCACCGTCCACTCGTCCATCGGCACTGCGCCGAGCGAGCGATAGAAATCGATCGCGTGTGTATTCCAGTCGAGCACTGACCATTCGAAGCGCCCGCACTTACGCTCAACTGCGATCTTGGCAACAAAAGAAATCAGCGCGCGGCCTACGCCCCTGCGCCGCACATGCGGCCTGACGTACAGGTCTTCGAGATAGAGGCCGGCGCGTCCGACGAACGTCGAGAAATTGTGGAAGAACACGGCGAAGCCCACCGCTTCGCTACCGAGCTCGGCGATCACCACTTCAGCCACTCGGCGCGATCCGAAAAGCTGTTCCGTTAAAGTCGCTTCGTCAGCGGTCACTTGATCGCGCAGGTTTTCGAATTGCGCAAGCTCACGAATGAATTCGAGAAGTAACGGAACATCCGCCGCCACAGCAAAGCGGAAGTACACGTTCGGGATCGGCGCCGAATACCGGACGGCCATGCCGGCTACTGCCACCCAATCCAGTCGCACACACCCAGTCCCATGATCCACGACAGATCGTCCTGCGACAGCCACGGAATCTCTTCGGTGAACATGGTGACGCACTGTCGGTACGTACCCGACAACCGCGTCAGATCGCTGCCCCAGAACATGCGCTTCGGGCCGTAGGCATCGTAGACGCGGCGTATGTACGGGTGCAGGTTGCGGTGCGGATACGCTTCCGTTGAGAAATTCGGCAGGCTGCTCACCTTGACCGCGACGTTCGGACGTCTTGCCAGTGACAGCACGTTATCGAGTCCACGAAAGGCCTCCTCATCTTTCTTGTCGAGCGGCAGCGCAAGGTGATCCATGATGAGCTTCAGCCCGGGATGTCGCGCCGCGACCTGGTCCATCAGCTGCACGTCGGATGGCTTGACCAGCACGTAGAGCGGAACGCCGGCCTCCTCCGCTTCGCTCCACACCCAGTCCATGCGACCTTCGGTCAACAGCGGCTGCAACATCGGCGCGGTGAACGAAAAACGCAGCCCCATCATGCCGGGCTGCGCGCGCCAGCTCCGGAGTTTGCCTCTCGACTCCGGCGCGGTGGGATCGAGGCGGCCCATGATGGCGAAGCGATCCGGATACGTTCCTGCAGCGTCGATCGCGAGATCGTTCCGGTCGCCTTCCCACATAGGAGGAACGATCACGGTTCTATCGACTCCGGCCTTGTGCATCTCCCGCAGTAACTCGTCCTTGCCGAGCGGCACCGCGCGTTGCGGCTCGCCGCGCTGGGGCCAGGGCCGCTCGGACGTGTTCGCGCCCCATAGGTGAACCTGAGAATCGACGATCAGCATGTCGTCACTCCTTGTCGTTATCGTCTGGAAGACTTCGTCGCGCGGCCGCGCCGCGAACTATTCGAGCCTGACGCCGGCTTTGACGATGACGCTCTTCCATACTTTCGTTTCATCGTCGACCCGGCGGGACCATTCCGCCACTGAGCTCGTGACGGCGCGCGCCCCCTGCTTTTCGAAAGACTCTTTTAAGCGCGCTTTCTCTGCGGCCCGCGCAATTTCGTGATTCAGCTTGGAGACCACCTGTGGCGAGGTGCCGGCGGGCGCTGCAATGCCCCACCAATAGCTCATGTCATATCCCGGGAAACCCGCCTCTGCGAACGTGGGCACCGCCGGCAGCAGCGCGCTCCGCTCGCGACCCGTGACTCCGAACCCCTGCACTTTGCCGGCGGTCACCATCGTCATGCCGCTTGCGAGACTCGCGATGGACATGTCGATACGCTCTCCGACCACCTCCGCGACCGCTAATACCACACCCTTGAATGGTACGTGCGTCATTCTGATTTTCGCGACGCTCATCAGGAGCTCGGTCGCTAGATGCGCCGAGGAACCCACTCCGCCCGAACCGAACGTGAGCTCTCCAGGTTTAGCGCGGGCGAGATCGACAAGCTCTTTCAGGTTTCGCGCCGGCAGTCCCAGTCGTGCGACAAGCAGGGACGGCGACTCGGCGACCTGGCTGATCTGTATGAAATCCTTCGCGGGATCGTACGCGAGCTTCTGATAGAGCCCCGGTGCCATTACGAACGAGTTGTCGGAGAGAAGCAATGTATATCCATCGCCAGGCGCTTTTGCCACGACCTCGGTGCCGAGCGTGCCGCCTGCGCCCACGCGATTCTCTACCACGACCTGCTGTCCCAGCTGTGCCGTAAGCTCCGCGGCGATCGAGCGCGCTGCGATATCGGTAAACGATCCGGCCGCGAACGGGACCACGATGCGTATGAGCTTGCTGGGCCAAACGGGCTGGGCTTGTGCTTCGGCAGTGAGCAGCGCCAGAATCCACACCACCGCGATCGCAACTCTTGTGCTCATGGAGATCCTCCTTAGGTGCAGACTGCAGACATGCGGTGCGGTCAAAAGCCTGTTCCTTGCGAAGGCTAAGGATGCGACGCATCGCGGATCGTATGCCCCCCGCGAAATTATCCTATCATGCGAAGAGCACGGCTTCTGCATCTCTACAGGAGATGAAGGGTGGATATGATCTTCAGGATTGCGGCTTCGGCTGCCTTGGCGCTGACTGCGGTCCTCGCATGCGCTCAGTCCTATCCTGTGAAGCCTATTCGCATCGTCATCGGCTTTCCACCCGGCGGCGGCATCGACATCGTCGGCCGTCTGCTCGCACCCAAGCTCTCCGAAAGCCTGGGTCAGCAGGTCGTCGTCGATAACCGCGCCGGGGCGAATGGCATCATTGCTGCCGAGCTGGTCGCGAAAACGGCGCCTGATGGCTACACGATTTTCTTCGGCACCACCGGCAACCTGAGTGTCAATCCGGCTCTCTATTCGACGTTGCCGTTCAGCATCGAACGGGATTTCGTTCCGCTCACACAGACCTCTACAGTGCCGTTCCTGCTGTACGTTCATCCTGCGCTGCCAACACGCACCCTCGGCGAATTCATCGCACTCGCGAAAGCGAACCCGGGCCGGATGAACTATTACTCGAGCGGCAACGGCAGCCTTCCCCATCTTTCCGGAGAGTTGCTCAACACGCGCGCGGGCTTGAAAACGATACACGTCGCGTACAAAGGCAGCGCCCCCGGGATGACCGATTTGATCGGAGGCCACGTGCAATTCGGATTCGATGCCGCAGCGATCGGCCTCCCGCATGTGAAGGCAGGCAAGTTACGCGCACTCGCGACGACCGGGAAGACACGCCTCTCGTTCATGCAGGACGTGCCGTCCGCTAATGAAACGTTGCCGGGATTCGAAGTCGTGAACTGGTATGGCATGGTGCTGTCCGCAGGGACTTCACGCGACGTCGTGACACGGCTGCACACGGAAATCGTAAAGGCCATGAACATACCCGACGTGCGCGAGAAGCTGATCGGGCTGGGCACCGAGCCGGTCGGAAGCACACCCGAAGAGTTCGGCGCATTCATGAAATCCGAGACTGGCAAATGGGGACGCGTGATCAAGTCGGCAAATATTCGTGCGGACTGACGCGTAACCTCAAACGCAGACGCAACGGCCGAAACTGCAACACACTCAAACTGGAGGACCAGCATGGCCAACAAGCAGGCAACGCGCATCTTCGCCGGAGCAGGACACTTTGCAATGAAAAGCGGCGAGCGGTTTCGCGGAGGGCTGTTTCGCACCTCGACCGATCATGGCGAATGGCAGGCCGTTACTGCGGGGCTGCCGGAGAATGTGGAGGCGCGCGCTTTCCTCGTTCATCCGCTCGACACCGACGTCATTTACGCCGGCACGCAGGATGGGCCTTACCGAAGCACCGATGGCGGCAACCGCTGGGAGCGGCTCGGTTTTCCCGATCGCGGCGCCGTCGTGTGGTCGCTCGCGTTCCATCCGAAGCAACCGCGAATCATGTACGCAGGCGTCGCGCCCGTCGCGCTGTATCGCAGCGAGGACGGCGGTGACACCTGGAAAAAACTTTCAGCGCGCTCGCCCGAGCATTGTGCAATGGGATTTCCTACGCGCACGACGCGTATCGCCGTGGATCCGGGCCGCCCCGATGATGTGTACGCGGCCCTCGAAGTGAGCGGCGTCATCCGCAGCACCGACGGCGGTGATTCCTGGACTGACTTGTCCGCGCCTCTGATGAAACTATCCGAGCAGCCGCATCTGAAAAGCCGTATCAGCAGCGATACCGACGCCGAAGGGATGCTCGACTCGCATGCGGTCGCGGTAACCGGCGGCCACGTATTTCTCGCCGTGCGCATGGGCTTGTTCCGCAGCGACGACCGCGGGGCCTCATGGCGCGACATCGAGATCGGGCGCTTTTCTCCGCTCGTCTATTGCCGCGACGTGATCGTCTCGCCACACGATACAAAGGTGATGTATGCGTGCCTGTCGCCCGCCTCGCGCAGCACCGACGGCTCACTCTACCGCAGCGATGACGTGGGACAGAGCTGGCGTCGCGTCGACCATGACGTCAAGGCGAATGCCACGATGATGGCAGTCAGCGTGCATCCGGGCGACGCGGCTCGTGTCTATTGTGTTTCGCGCTGCGGACAGGTGTTCGGCACCGAGGACAGTGGCGCATCGTGGCGCGAGTATCGTTTGCCCGCCGGCGTGCAGGACGTTTACGCCATCGCTTGCGCGTAGCGGCTCTTGAGAAACGGCGGCGCGAGCGCCTCCAGGATTGTCATTGCGAGCTTCCTGTTTCGGCTCGAAACTGCAGACCGGACCATGAAACCAGGTCGTCATTCTGGAGGTGCACAGCACACACATCCAGAAACCATTTGAGGCCACAACCCGTTTTTCAATGGATCCTGGATCACCTCGCGCTGGCGCGCGGTCCAGGATGACGACGTTTCATGGAAAGTGACACTGTCGCGAAGCACCCGACCGCTCCGCTCCCCGAGGCGTTCGATGACTGCCGCTGCGCGTCGTCCTCACGCATCGAATATAAACTAGCGTCCCATGACTCCCCAGCGTCCCAAGCTCGACACCGCCCGCACCTTCACCCTCGAACAGTTTCGCCGCCTCATCGCGGCGATCCGACGGCACCCTATCCGCGCAGCGCTCTTCTTGCCTGCGCTGATGCTGATCTACGTGCTTGCGCTCATCCCATTCACCCCCGGCATCGGCGATCTGCGCAAAGCCAAGTCCGCAACGCCCTCCCGCGTGCTGTCCAACGATGGCGTCGTCCTCGCAGAATTCAAGCGCATCAACCGCGAGTGGGTGCCGCTCGACAAGATCGCGCCGAGTGTCATCGACGCGCTGATCGCGACGGAAGACCGCCGGTTCTACGACCACCACGGCATCGACCTCAAGCGCACGGCGGCGGCGCTGTTCAACACCCTTTCGGGCGATCTGCAGGGCGGCTCGACCATCACGCAGCAGCTCGCGCGCAACCTCTATCCGGAGGACATCGGCCGCGCGGCCACCCTCACGCGAAAGACCAAGGAAGCGATCACGGCCATCAAGATCGAGGCGGTTTACACCAAGCGCGAGATCCTCGAGACGTATCTCAACACCGTGCCGTTTCTATACAACGCGTTCGGCATCGAGATGGCGGCGCGCACGTATTTCGACAAATCCGCCGAAGACCTGAATGCGCTGGAGGCCGCCACGCTCATCGGCATGCTCAAGGCGACCAGCGCGTTCAATCCCGTTCTGCATCCGGAGCGCGCCGTGCAGCGGCGCAACCTCGTGCTCGCGCAGATGGCGAAGCACGGCAAGCTCTCGCAAGCGCAGCTCGCAACACTCACCAAGCGTCCGCTGAAGCTCGATTTCGAGCGACAGATCGAGCCGCCCAGCCCCGCGGCCCACCTGGTCCAGGCGCTGCGCAAATGGCTGATCGACTTTGCCGACCAACGCGACTACGACATCTATTCCGACGGGCTCGTCGTGCGCACCACGATCGATTCCAGACTGCAGAAGGCCGCGAATCAGGTCGTCGCGCGTCACATGAAGCAGTTGCAGACGCTCGCTGATGCCGGACGTAAGCGCGGTGAGGAGAGCTCCGTGCTGCAGGCGGGCTTCATGGCGATGGACCCGCGCAACGGTTTCATACGCGCGTGGGTCGGCAGCCGCGATTTTGCCGAGGAGCAGTTCGACCATGTGAGCCAGGCACGCCGCCAGCCGGGCTCCGCGTTCAAGCCTTTCGTGTATGGCGCTGCATTCATGATGGGCCTGCCTCCGACGCTGACGTTGATGGACGAGCCCGTGTCGATTCGATTGACGGGCGGCGAGGTGTGGGCACCCAGCGACCCAACGCCGCCCTCTTACCAGCCGATGACTCTGCGCGATGGCCTGGTCTACTCGAAGAACACGATCACTGCCCAGGTCATGCAGCAGGTGGGACCGGAGCGCGTGGTGCGACTCGCGCAGGCGATGGGTGTGCGGAGTAGCAAGCTCGACCCGGTGCCTTCGCTCGCCCTCGGCACGAGCCCCGTCACGTTAAAGGAAATGGTCGGGGCTTATGGCGCCATCGCAAATGGCGG